>JAKAME010000015.1 GCA_021813025.1 Microcaldota archaeon | reverse complement strand
GCCCCAGTTCCTCCGGTGGATTATCTCCGTAATCTGCCAAGGTTCGAGCGTTTGCATGATTTTATTTACCGAGAGGACATTAATGCGGGATAAGACACGTTGCAATCGGGCAGGAACATCCGGGCCGCGGCGCAAGCCGCCCAGCTTGGCAGGAATCCGCCGGCTTTTTTGGAGCGGCCGCGGAAAGGCAGCTGAAAGGGGGGATGCGCGTGTCAAAAATGCATGTGTTCGTCCTGCTGGCAGTGCTTGGGCTGGCATTGTCGGGCTGCCTCATTCCGCCCGCCCCCGCGCCGGCGCAGCCGGCCGGAAACGGCGCAAACGAAAATGCAATTACTTTTCCCTCGCCAGCCAATCCCCCCGACGGGCGCGTGGGCGAGCCGTATGTGTTTTCCTTCTGTGAGCCTCTGCCGCGCGAGGGGCCGGTCTGCGGCGGGCTTGAGCCCGCGACAAATCCGGTTGGCGGCCGCCCGCCCTATTCGCTTTCAATCGGCATGAGCGGGGGCTTCCTGCCCCCCGGCCTTCGCCTGAATTTGAACGGCGTGGTGGAAGGCACGCCCACCCTGGAGGGAGACTTTGCGTTCAGCGTGTGCGCCCGCGACGGGTTCGGAACGGAAGGATGCCGGCAAGCCGCCATTCATGTGGCGCCAAAAGAGGAGGGGCCGGCCCCGCAGCCGCAGCCCGAACCTGAGCCTGCGCCAGCGCCCCAGCCCGCGCCAGCGCCCGAGCCGCCTGCAGTACAAATCAGCACATGGAAAGGCACGCTGAGCGGCACATACTCGGAGCATAATGGAAACTACGCCCCCTGCCTCGGGGACTCGGAGGGCGCTTTCTCGGAAAGCTGGACCGTGTCCTTCAAGGCCGAGGACGGGTTTGTAGCGGCTTCCAAAACCAGAAACGTGGAGCTGACTGACGCCACGCTGGAGGGAAAAGAGGGCGTTCTCCGCCAGCCGAGCGAGAGCTACTGCCGCATCGCGCCCACCAGCGTTGGCCGAAAATCGGTTGACATTTATGTCGGCTGGAGCAGGGGAAAGCTTGAAATCACGTTCCAGCCGCTGCCTGACGACGAGCGCGCGCTGTGGGCCAGCTCCACCGACCTGTCCGGCGGGCCCTTCCGGGCGCCGCACAGGCGCCTCATCCTTCTCGCCAACTCGGTTTCTGACTCCGCCATCTCCGGCACTTGGAGAACCGCGGACTTTGGCGCCCGGGGCACGTTCGAGCTGACGAGGCAATGAGCCAAACCTTCTTTAATTCCTTCCACGCCAATTCACTTTGTCGGGGTCGTGGCGTAAGCTGGTAGCGCGGCAGGCTCCAGGTTGGCTTTCTCCACGGAGAATGGCCGAAAAGAAACCTGCATGTTAGGGTTCAAATCCCTACGATCCCACTCCCATATGGGGAACACCTGAATTATCCATGTCCCCCTGAGGGTTTCACCCCCTACAAAATATCTGCGAAGCATCTGATAGGCAAGCATCCATCATGGAGTTGAGCGTAATGACCGTCAGGATATTCGTCACCGGAGGGACTTTCGACAAGGAATACAACGAGCTGAACGGCACGCTGTATTTCAAGGAAAGCCACGTGCCGGAGATGCTGCGCCTCGCGCGCTGCGAAACCGACTGCGAAATACGCACCCTCATGATGATGGACAGCCTGTCGATGAAGGACTACGACCGGCGCATCATACTGGAGAACTGCCGCTCATGCCCGGACGACAAAATAGTCATCACCCACGGCACCGACACCATGGTCGAAACTGCCAAGCTGCTGCAGGCCAACATCCGCGACAAGACAGTGGTGCTCACCGGCGCCATGATTCCCTACAAGTTCGGCAGCTCTGACGGGCTGTTCAACCTGGGCACCGCCATCGCCTACGCAAAATCCCTGCCGCACGGAGTCTACGTGGTCATGAACGGCCACTGCTTCAACCCCTCCAACGTGGTGAAGAACCGCAAAGTGGGCAAGTTCGAGAAAATCCGCTGAAACAAAAATGGATGTCTCAGAGCTCCAGGTTCTCATCATAAGATATGCAAACCTGTTTGTCATCATCGACGCCCAGTATTTCCGCCCCAAAGGATAAGAGCCTGCCGCGCCCGGCCATCCAAAAAGGCCGGCGCAGGGGCCGGGGCAGCTTTATATTCCATTTTGCCCCAGCTTAATGCGTGAAAAAATCGCGCGCGCGCAGAAAAATCAGCCTCCGAAGGAAACGCTCCTCCTCCCAGCCGCGCGCCAGGGCAGCCAAAAAACAGGCCGGCGCCCGCCAAGCCAAAAAATTCTCTCTTTCAGCCAACGGCCCCGAGCTGGGCAATCCCATGGCCGTGGCCTGGCCTTCCGGCCTTGACTCTGTTTCCGCCGGGCGCATAGTCTCCCTGGGCCGCCTGCAGCACCGCCTCTGGACGTGGGCGGTCGCGCTCTCGCTGCTTGCGCTGGTGACGGTGAGCATATTCGACTTCGGCCCCATGCTCTTCGGCTGGCCGCCGGCCGGCGCTGCGCGCGAGCGCCTGCTCGCGCAAACGGAGCTGACCGCCCTGCTGGTGCTTGGCGTGGAGCTTGCCACGCAGTTCCGCGCGGCGAAGAACAAGCTGCTCTTTTTGCGCACCCACTGGCTCCTCATACTGGCCGTCCTGCCTCTCGGCGTGCTGCTGCGGGCTTTTCGAGTGCTGGAAATCCTCTCAAGCGTGCGCGCCGTGCAGATGTGGGGCAAGGTCGGCGAGCTGCACGAGATGGCGCCCGCCCTCAACGTGCCAATCCTCAACACTTTCGTTTCGTGGGGCGACGGCATCGCCCGTTCAGTTTCGCGCTGGTCGGGGATGGACGAGTTCTTCGAGCTCCTCTCCCGCCTTGTCCAGAAGCTGAAGCCGTGAAGGAAAAAGAAGAAACACCTGCCACCAAACGTTTTCCTTCCGCCCCAATCCTTTCCGGCCCCGCGCCTCCCGCCCCAATCCTTTTAAGCGCCGGCTTCGGAGGGAAGCCCATGTCCGCGCGTCCCCTCCTCTTCGGATTGATGCTGGCCGGCCTTCTCCTGCTCGGCTGCCTGATTGGCGGGCCGCAAACCCCCGCCGTCCCGGCTCCTGATTACAACCAGCAGCCCCCGTCCCCCTCCAACGCGACTTCCGCTCCGTCCTCGCCAATCACGCCCGCTCCTTCCGCCAACCTCTCAGCCCCCAGCCAATTCGAAATAGTCTTCCTCAACGTCTCGATGGGCGATGCCACTCTGATTCGCGCAGCCAACCGCACCGTTCTCTTCGACGCAGGCCCTGCCGAGCAGGCTCCGGCTCTTGTAAGCAAGCTGCGCGCGCGCGGCGTGAGCAAGCTGGACTTGCTGGTGCTCTCCTCCAACGACCCCGCCTTCGTGGGCGGCGCGCAGAGGATTATGCAGGAATTTCCCGTAGACGCGGTATGGACCAACGGCCTCAGCTACTCCGACCTGACATGGAGCTCGCTGCAGCCCTACCTCGACCCGGCCAAGACGCGCGCAGTTGCTTACGGCGACTCGCAGTCATGGGGCGATTTCAAGCTTGAGGTGCTCAACCCCCAGCCTATCCCAATACGCACCTCGCCCGAGGCGGATTCCATAGTGCTCAAGGCCTCCTACGGCTCCTTCTGCGCCCTCCTCTTTTCAAATTCAGTTGCAGCCGGCGCCTCCTCCGCCGACGCGGGCACGGTGTTCGGCGGGGTGGACAGCAAAATCATCTCCGGCCCCGTCCCCCTCGCATGCCCCGTGCTGAAAGTGTCGCACCACGGCTCGGCGAACGCCGCCTCGTTCCAGCTGCTGGAGAAGACGAGGCCCGAGCAGGCGGTCATCAGCGTCGGCCCCAACCCGCCGCAGAACCTCTATCCCGAACCCACCCTCATCCGCCGCCTCATGCTTCGCAACGCCTCGGTCTGGACCACCGACCGCCTCGGCGACATAACCGTCTCCTCTGATGGCTCAACGTACTCAATCTCCTCGCGCGTTGCGCGCGACTCGAAATACGGCAGGTTCATTGAGAGCGTGGCCAACACGGGTGCAAGCTACTGGTCTGCGCCCAGCAGGCGCTAGAGGCGGGGCATGGCCGAGGCTTGGCAGGAATTCGTGCGCCGGGAAGTGGAGAAGCCGATGGCCGATTGGGAGCATATTGTGCTCCGTACCGAGCCGTCCGGGCGCGCTGCCAGCCTGAACGTCTATCTCAACATCCTAAATTCGGTCCGCATCAACATCTCCAACCCAGAGCCGCTCAAGGCCTATGGCGCAGGCCCCATCTCCCATCTTAAGGAATTCCTCGACCTCTATACCGAACGGGTGGAGAAGCTGCGCGACGACAAGGAGCTTTCCGGCACGGATTCCTCTGCTCTTGAGGCCTATTTCCTGCTCTCCAAGCGCCTGTCGCTCTACACGGGCAGCGGGCTGCCTTTCGAGTTTTTGGAAAACCCGCCCAAAATAGACAAAAACGAGAAGATAATCCAAGACATGCTCAAGCGCTATCCTGAGTTTAATTCTGTCATCATCGGCCTCGGCGCACCGCCTGCCCGCCGCTCCGCTCCGGAGCTGGAAAATGTCGTGCCCTCGCGCGCGGACAGGGCGGCGGAAGAAGGAAGCGGGCGCCGGCCAAGCCATGCAAAGCTGGCCGCCTGATTCGCAAACTGGCGCGAATTCTCTTTTAATTTTTGGGCCGAGTACCCCGCTCTTCGAGCGGGGGTGAAGGCCCCCCATTTTTCTACTTCTAAATAGGAGAGTCTCCGGCAGTGGAAGCACTGCCCCACGAGAGGCAGTCTATTCCGCCACTGCCGGAGCCCAGATGACAATGGAGGCAGTGTCCAGCGAAGCTTTTGAACGTATGCAAGGGCGGTACAACTGGCAGCATCTGATGCTGAGGACCAAGTACAACTACCAGCTTTTCAGAAACCCCAAAACAGTGGCCAACGTCAAGAAGGCCTTTGAGGAGATTGAGCAGTCCTTTGGCTTCAAAATCAGGGAGATGGGCTTTGGAGAAGACTTTGCCCACCTTCACCTGATTGTCGAGGTGCCCAGCCGCTTCTCCATGAACCAGACTCTCCAGATTTTCAAGAGCCACTCTGCCAGCAGGCTCTTCCAGCAGAGCGCTGGCCTGTGCAAGCGCTACCCCAGAAGAGAGCTTTGGAGCGATTACCGCTACAACGGAAGCGTTGGGCCCATGACGGAGCCAGCAGTCAAGACCTACATTCAGAAGCAGGACATTCAGCAGCGGACGCTGGCAGAATTTTCCTAATCGGGCGCGCGAGATACCGCCCGCAGGCGGAGGAGCGCGCCCGCGTGGGGGTGTAGGGGGCGAAGCCCCCTATTCATCTTCCGATTTTTTTCTTTCCGGCTTTTTCAATCACACCCGCACGTCATAGCGGCAGCCGCTCTCGAGAGGCCTGAACTTGAAGGGAATCCGCTTGGGGGGCGGCTGGACGACTTCGGACGGCAGGTTGCGATGCTTGGGCGACCAGCCGGCCCCCGAATCGCGGCCGGGCAGGTCGGAGGAGATGCCCTCCGCGGGCTTCGCAAACTGGACGCCTGCCTTGGCGCTGTAGACAAAGAAGCTGCGGACAGGCATGGCGGCGTTCATCCCAATCATGGCATCATCCTATGCTCAAAGCAGTTGGATTTGGATTCCTTCATGGCTTTCGTATAGAGAGCGGAAATCTGCTGTGCGGTGCTCGGAGAGCAGGTTCCGTTCTTGCCGTCTTGAAGCAAATCGGCGGCAGAGAGATACCAGTCTCGGCTTGGCTCGCTCAGGTCCATGAGGGCCAGGCGGTTCCGCAGCAATTTGAAACGGTGCCTGATGACTGCAGCCGGAACTTTGTGGTGCTTATTATACAGGCCTGAATGGAGGCCGCCGCTATTCCTTTCCAGGAGCCTGCGCTCAACGGCCGCGATTTTGGTTTTCATGACGGGTCGCCTGTGCATTGCATCCGCTCCAAAAGGATGGCTCGGTTTGACTTTATAATTCTTCTTTTACCACACCAAATTCGAGCAGGGAGGAACAAATCCATAATAATCCTCCCGTCGATAACCCCCCATGGATTTCAACACGCTCCACGCCAAGTGGCAGAAAGTCTGGGAAGAGGCAGGGGTTTTCGAGCCTGAGGCCGGGAAAGGGGAAAAGTTCTACCTTACTGCAGCATTCCCCTATCCCAATTCCCCCCAGCACATAGGGCATGCGCGCACCTACACCACAACCGACATCTACGCCCGCTATCAGCGCATGAGGGGAAAGAACGTGCTTTTCCCCATGGCCTTCCATGTGACAGGCACGCCCATTCTGGCCATGGCCAAGAGGATTGAGGCGAAAGACAAGGAATTGTTTGAAATATTTGAGAAGATATACGGAATTTCGCCCGAAACAACCAGAACCCTGACCGAGCCCCGCGACCTTGTGATGTTTTTTTCCAAGGAAATCGAGGCCGGCATGGTTGAGATGGGCTATTCTATTGACTGGAGAAGGAAATTCTACACTTTCGATGCGGTGTTCAACAAGTTCATCCAATGGCAGTTCCGCAAGCTGCAGGAGGCGGGCTTTATTACCAAAGGCTCGCATCCGGTGCCTTGGTGCCCGCGCGACAGGCAGCCGGTGGGCGGGCACGACACACAGGGGGACGTGGACCCCGAGCTAGAAGAGGTTACGGCTGTATTGTTCGAGGCAGGCGAGGGCTTCATACCCACAATCACCTATAGGCCAGAAACCCTGCCCGGAGTTACTAATTTGTGGGTGAATCCGGATGCCGAATATGTGCTTGCAAATGCCACCATAGACAAACGCGGCAAAAAGCTCTATCTGACAAAAGAGGCATTCGATTCTCTCGCGCACCAGCTGACTCTCCAGAAAATAAAAGATGTTGACGCAGGCCAATTGCTCAAGCTCGAGGCCACGCATCCGATGGGCAAGCGCCCCATTCCCATCCTGCCAGCCTCTTTCGTGGACCCGGCCACAGGCACGGGCTTGGTGATGTCGGTGCCGGCGCACGCCCCATTTGACTGGCTGGCCTTGCGCGACTTGGGCCAGCTCAATGCCATTCCGCCCATTCAGGTGCTTGACGCGCCCGGCTTCGGCTCCTGCCCTGCAGGCGAATTGTGCGCCAGACTTGGCGTCAAAAACCAGCAGGACCCGAAGGCTGAGGAAGCCACCAAGCAGCTCTACAAGCTGGAGGCGCACGAGGGGAAAATGAAGGCAGCGCCATATGCCGGCATGAGCGGCATAGAGGCAAAGGAGAAAATCAGGGAAGACCTGCTTGCAGGCCGGGCCGGCTCCCCGGCCGGTTCGGCTGCGCACCCGCAGGCGCTCTCGGTTCATATTTTGGCCAATGCTCCGGTCTTCTGCCGCTGCGGCGCAGCCTGCGTGGTCAAGCAGGTGGAAAACCAGTGGTTCATCGACTACGGCAACGGGAAATGGAAGGAGAAGACGCGCGAAGCGCTGGCCGGCATGAGGATAATGCCCGCAGGCCTGCGCCATGACTATGAGTACACGATTGGCTGGCTGAGGCAGAAGGCATGCACGCGCGCATCGGGTTTGGGAACAAGATTCCCGTTTGACGAGAGCCAGATGATTGAGGCATTGTCTGATTCGACAATTTACATGGCATTCTACGCCATCGCGCACATAGCGAAAAAGATGGGGGCCGGGAAAATAGATGACGAGTTTTTTGATTTTGTTTTCTTGGGCAAAGAGCCGGCAGACAAGAAAAAGAAAATACCGGACTGGCTTGACGCTCGCCGCGAATTCCTCTACTGGTATCCCCTTGATTCGCGCCATTCGGCCCATGATTTGGTGCACAACCACCTCACCTTCTTCATCTTCAATCACACGGCCATATTCGAGAAAAGGCACTGGCCGAGGCAGACGGTGTCCAACGGGTTCGTCACCATGGAGGGCAGGAAGATGTCCAAAAGCATGGGCAACATCCTGCCCCTGCGCAAGGCCATCGCCCAGTACGGAACCGACGTGATAAGGTTCGTGGTCACTTCATCTGCCGAGCTGGAGGCTGATTCTGATTTCAACCGGTCGGCAGCAGAGGGGGTAATCGGCAGGCTCAACATGCTTGAGAATTATCTCGAGAGGACCATGGCAAATAATGCGCCAACCGGGCGCGATAGGGCCGCGCGCTGGTTCTATTCCCGCTTCCATTCGCGCCTGCGCGATGCCGCGCGGCAGTACGAGAACTTCGAGCTGCGCCCGCTTGCGAGGGCGCTGCTCTATGACACTGCCAATGACTTGCAGTGGTATTCCCGCCGCTCACAAACGCTTGATTTGCGAGAATTCTTCGAATACTGGACCCTCATGGCCGCCCCGTTCATGCCGCACGTGGCAGAGGAATTCTGGGCAAGAATGGGAAACAAGAAAGAACATGCCAAAAACTCGCCTCTTGCTGTTTCCGCCCACTTCCCATCTGCCGACGAAAAGCAAATCGAGCCCAGTTTGGAGATGGGCGAGCGGCATCTGCAGGACGTGATGGAGGATGTAAGGCACATCCTGCAGCTGCTCAAGCGTGAGAAGCCGGCTTCCGTCACCCTCATAGTGCACTCGCCGTGGAAGATGAAGGCCCGCGCGCTGGTGGCAAAGCACAAGAACATCAAATCAGTGATGGAAGAGGCAAAGAAAGACGCCGCTCTTGCAATGAGGCAGCCGCAGGTGGCGCAGCTGGCCGGCAAGCTCATCAAAAACATAGGCTCTGTGACTGGCGAGGCGCTGGAAGCGGGGGAGGAGAAGAGGGTGCTTGAGGAGGCGAAGGAATTCCTGTCTTCGGAATTCGGCGGGGCGCAGGTCGTAGTGCTTGATGAAAATGATGCGCCGCCCGCGCTCGCTGCCAAGGCGGCCAATGCGCTGCCGGGCAAGCCGAGCATCGTGATAGCCTAGCGGGTTGCAAGCATGGCGCTCTGCCTACAAGTCGCAAAAAAAGACGCGCAAACGGCGCTGGCCGCCCTGCGGGAATCCGGCGCGTTCTGCGGCCAGCACGAAGTTTGGCGGGAGGACGCGTTTGTCTATTTGCCCATACGCGCTTCGAAAAAAGAGTGGGCTGCAAAATTGGGATTCGGGCCTGTGGTGAAAAAAACCCTCCAAGCGGCCAGGAAAAGGCCCAAATCCTTGCGTGACGGGCTGAAGGGAGTCCTTTCCCAAGCAGAGCTTGAGAGCATGCTCTCCTCCTTCGACGTGCTGGGAGACATCGCCATGCTGGAGATACCCGGCCCGCTGGTCGCCAAACAATCCATGATTGCGCAGGTTGTCATGCGCCTCTATCCGCACGTGAAAACTGTTGTGAAAAAGACGGAAGGCACGGGCGGGCCTTACCGCATAAGGCCGGTTGAAGTGGTTGCTGGAGAGAAAAAGACAAAAACAATCTCCAAAGAGAACGGCTGTTTGCTGGCCGTTGACTTGAATAAGGCCTATTACAATCCGAGAATGGCGTCCGAGCGCATGAGAGTTGCCGCGCAAATCAAAAAAGGGGAAAACATCCTCGTTCTTTTCGCAGGGGTGGGGCCTTACGCCGTTGCGGCAGAGAAAAAAACGGCCGCAAATGCAAAGCCGGAGAGAATAGTTGCAATTGAGCTTAATCCAGACGCGGCTGCGCTCATGCGCGAAAACGTCAGGCTCAACAAATGCAGAAAAATAGAGGTGATTGAGGGGGACGTGGCGGGGATTCTGGCTGATGCGGGCAGGCATGGCTCGCGCTTTCATTCGTTTGCAGACAGAATCATCATGCCTCACCCGACCGAGGCATTGCGCTTCCTGCCCCTTGCACTCAAGGCTGCGAAGGCAGGGGCAATCATCCACTTATACGCGTTCGGAAGGGCGGGAAGGGCAGTGGAGGACGTCTGGGGGGAGGCGCAGAGGATAGCGGCAAAGGAGGGCTATTCGCTCATTTTGCGCACAGGAAGAGTGGTGCAGACATATTCCCCCCAGATGGAGCAAGTGGTGCTGGATTTGGAAGTCAGGCCGCTTGCTTGACAAGAGAGGCTGGAGGCAGGGGTTTTGACTGCGCTTGCTCCTGCCCAGAGCCGTTGCGCCGGGCCTTGAGCATCTCGCGCACGCCGTTGAGGGCAAGCGAGGAAACGGCGACAAGGCCTGCCGAGGCGACGGCCGCGCCGGTTGAAAGGCCTAGAGTGAAAAACACGCGAATCCAGCTGGTTTTGGGGATGAACTGGATGCCCCCGTTTCCGGCCGTGATGCTGGCAAGGTGGTCTTTGGAATAGTCGATGTGGCCCATAGCCACTGCCTTCAGGCGCTTGGCTCTTTTGTCCTCAAAGCTCATGCTGGGATGAGTGTGTTAAAAAATAAAAAGGGAGGGGTGGGCCCGCTTTAGAGCCCCTTTCTGCCCTTCGGCCTCAGCAGCACGAAAGCGCCGGCGCCCAATGCCACGATGACCACTACCAGGCCCACTGTAGGCAGCAGCGCAATCAGGCCGGATGGAGCCGCCTCGGAGGGCGTGCTTGGGGCCGATGGCGTTGAGGGCGTGGGGACGGGCAGGGTGGGGGTGGTGGGCACTGACGGCGTGCCGGGGGCTGATGGCGTGGAGGGGGTGGTTGGGGCCGAAGGCGTGCCGGGCGTGCTTGGGGTGGCGGGCGTGGAGGGGGTGGTTGGGGCCGAAGGCGTGCTGGGGGTGGTGGTCGGAGGCACGTAGCCGGGGCGCGACACCGAGCCGCCTCCCGTGCTGCTGGAGCTGGAAGAAGAGCTTGAGGTGGACGCCGGGGTCGGCGAGGTGTCATAGAGGCCGATGGTGGAGAAGCTGCTGACGTTCACCGTGACGGTGTAGGCCGAGGTGTCATAGGTGGTGGGGGTGATGCTCGTGCAGGCCTCGCCGCTCTCGTTGCACTTCTTCGCCTTCAGATAGCCGGCCGCCAGCGCGGTGGCAAACGTGCTCCTCTGCGCAGTGCTGAGCGAGCTGTAGTTGAACACCAGCGTGATGTTGGTGGTCACGCCGGTCGCGTTGGTGGTGAAGTTGGTGCCCGGCGGCCCCAGCACGTAGTTGAGGCCGAAGGCGTGGGAGTCCGACAAATCGCCAGTGGTGGCTGTGAAGGGCGCGATGTAGATGGTGCCCGGGAGGAAGCCGGGGACGGGGGTGATGTTGGTCTGGGCCGGGATGCTGATGTTGAGCAGCATGTTGCCCGAGGTGTCTGCAAACGTCATGTTGATTTGCGCCACCGTGCCGTTGCAGTCATCGCTCGTCACGCCAGTGGCGTTGGTGTAGGCGCTGCGCAGGATGGTGCGGGCGGACGAGTTGGTGAGGCTGAAGCTGGCATTGCCCGAGTCGTTGCCAACCACCGAGCATCGGATGACGTCGCTGAGGTTGAAGTAGGTCTGGTTGAGCACGTTGTTGGCGGCAAAGGTGACGGCAGGGGCATAGATGGCCGTGGAGTTGCGGTACCAGACATAGGTGTAGTTGATGGCGTCGTCGTCAGAGTCGCTCGCATTCACCGTGCAGGTGAGGTTGAGGCCGGTGACGTTGGGCGACAAAACGGGGGTGATGGACACGCTGCTGAGCGTCGGCGCGTTGTTGGGCAGGAACAAATCGGTGATGTTGAGGATGAAAGTGTTCCCGTAGGTGTCGACTGCGGTCACATTGACAGTGAAGTTCTTGCTGGCGTTGTAGGCAGTGTTGTTGGTGCAGTTGTAGTGCAGAATGGTCAGTGTTGTGGAAGTATAGTTGTCAAGGTATGAACACGAGAAGTTGCCGGGATAGACCGCAATGGCGCGAGTGGCAAGATCCGCGTTGGCATCCGTAACATTGACATACACAATCGTGCTGTGGTGCGTGTGGTTTGTTGCATAACCATACACCGCTGAAGGCGGGGTGTTGTTCATGAACCACGAGTTGCCGCTGCCGCTGTTGCCCGCCGTGCCGCCGTAGTCGTAGGCAGTTACGGTGAGCGTGTAGTTGCCGATTGCGGCCGGCAGGCCGAGGCCGCCGATTGTGCAGTTCATCAGGTCCAGGCCGCCGGTCACGTTGGTGCAGTTGAGCGAGTGGGTGGTGTGGTTGTAGGCATAGACGTAGGTGCCCATCGTGGAGCCGGTGGAGTTGGTGATGGTGGCGGTGATGTTCGCGATGTCGGTTCCGGTGCCGTTCACCGTGAAGTTGAGGAAGGTGGCGGAGTAGTTGGTTCCGTTGGTGTGGTTCTCGATGCGCACCCAGGGCGCCACGCTGTCGCTGAAGTTGTAGCCTGTGAAGTTGCCGAGCGAGATGGTGAGGTCGCCCATCCACATGCCAATCGTGCTGTTGAAGTCGCCCTGCACCCAGGTGAGGTTGACGTTGTTGGTGCCGCCCCCGTCATAGGTGACGTTGGGCGTGGCGCGGAAGGGCATGCCATAAAGGGTGATTTTGGCGCTGGAGTTCAGCATGCTGGCGGCAGTGGAGTTGACGAAGATGCGGTTCGTCCCGTGGCTGCGCGGGGGGGACATCTGAACCTGAATCAGGCTGCCCATGGCCGACATCACGGTCTGCGCCTTCTCCTGCGTGCTGATGTTGACCGAGGTGAAGTTGAACATGGCGACTGTCTGGAAGGCGTCGCCCCACGGCATGTTGATGCCGGCCGGGTTGCACAGGGACGAGCCGTTAATGCTCATGACAAAACTCATGAAGGCGGCGTTGAAGTTCGCAATATTGCTCATGTTGGTGGTGCCGGTGCCCTCGCGGGTGCAGGCATTGGCCGAGATGTTGGTGCCGGGCACGGTGGCGTTGGCGGGCGGGCCCTGCACAGCGCCGAGGTTGTGCACAAGAATGCCTGTGATGGTGGTGGAGTTGGAATTGTTAGACCGGTCGGTCGAGTAGATGGTGGCATAGGCCGGAGTGGGATAGGTGATGTTGTAGTGGGTGACGTTGAGGCTGAGGTTGCAGTAGTTGGAAACCTCTTGGTTGAACCATGTGGAGTTGGACGTGAGGTTCATGGTCTTGTCTTCGCACAGCCCGGTGCCGTTGGTGAGGTTGAAGGTGACGGTGGCGTTGAGCACGCCGGCAATGGCTTCGGTGATGGTGACGTTGATGCTCAGGTTCTGTAGGGGCGAGAAGAACAGGTCGGGCTTGAGAAATGCGTTCGGCGTGCCATTGGTGAACGTAGGGGAGGTGCGGTCGACGATGATATAGCCGGTCAGGTTGGTGGTGTTGCTTGCGCTGGCGCCGGAGCCGGTGGTGTTGTAGGCCGTGATGGTGACGTTCCAGCCCTTTTCAGAGGCAAAGGCCGAGTGGTTGAATGTGCAGGTGATGCTCCACAGCGTCCTGTTGACACCGGATATGGAGGTTAGGTTGCTGAAAGCGCCGGTGCCGTAGCAGATGCCGCCGGTGATGTTCACGGACGCCACAGAATCTCCGGTGGTGACGTTGGTCGTGACGTTGATTTGGTAGGTGGGCAGCTGGTTGGGGCCTAGGTAGATGCTGCTGGTGTTGCTCATATTGACGGCAGTAAAGTCGTTTGCAGGAACTCCGGTCACGTTCCAGAAATAGATGCCGGCCGACACGGCCTGCGTCATGAACAGCGCCATGAGCAGCGCGGCGAACAAAGGAGCTTGAGGAGAACGTACAACCACGACATATCACCCGCGAAGCATAGCGGACAGAATGGTTTTAAAGTATTGTGTTGGCGGTTTCATCTAGTTCTATTTAAAACCACTAAACTCCCCCGAAGCCTGGCCCAATTCCGAGAATGCCGGATGGGGGGCCTGGATGCGATGCTTCGGGTTTTTATGGACCGCGCTCCATCATCTGCCTGTTGATTCCTATGTCCGCAACTGTTGTAGTGGGAGGCCAGTACGGCGACGAGGGCAAGGGCAAGATATTGTCCTACCTCGCGCTGCACGACAGGCCAGACGTGATTGCCCGCGGCGGCGTCGGCCCGAACGCGGGGCATCAGGTGGTGCACGGGGGGAAGAAATACTCGCTGCGCCTCGTGCCTTCCGGCCTTCTGGCGCCGGGCGCGCGCCTGCTTATCGGAGCAGGCGTGCTGATTAATCCCGACGTTTTTCTCAAGGAGGTTTCGGAGTTCGGACTTGAGGGCCGCTGCTTCATGGACAGGCGCTGCACGCTCATCACCAAAGAGCACATCGACGCTGACGCGGCGTCGGCCAATTCGGCGAAAATCGGGACAACCAAAACAGGATGCGGGCCTGCCGCATCGGCCCGCGCCGCGCGCACCGCCGCGACCGTGGAGAGCGAGCCGCGCCTCGAAAAATACCTCACCGACGTGCCCGGGGAGGTGAATGCCGCGAAGAGCCTTCTTGTGGAGGGCACGCAGGGATTCATGCTCTCCAACCTCTACGGGGGCTACCCTTACGTGACAAGCAAGGACACGACCGCCTCCACGATATGCG
Organism: Microcaldota archaeon; assembly: GCA_021813025.1. GTDB lineage: Archaea > Micrarchaeota > Micrarchaeia > Anstonellales > Anstonellaceae > CAIXYX01. The sequence continues at coordinate 8,488 of JAKAME010000015.1, read as the reverse complement.
CCGACATCGGCCTGGGGCCGCGAAAGGTGAAGGACGTAATCATGGTAATCAAGGCATACACCACGCGCGTGGGCGCGGGACCGCTGGCGGGGGAGCTGAGCGTGCAGGCGGCCGAAAAACTGGGCATGCAGGAATACGGCACCGTGACCGGAAGGCCCAGGCGCACCAACCCCGGCCTTATCTGGGACGAGATAAAGCTGGCCGCAGACATTAATTCGGCGAATTATCTCGCAGTGACGAAACTGGACGTGAAGTTCCCCGCATGCGCGCATGCGCGCAAATACGCCGAACTGCCTGCCGAGGCGAAAAAATTCATAGAGGAAATCGAGGGCAAGACCGGAGTGAAGGTCGGCCTCATCGGCACTGGGGCGGAGGCGGAGGACATAATCGACCGCCGCCAATAGGGCTTTTTATTTATTGAGGAAGAAATGGGAGAAACCCGCGTAGGGGGGAATCAGGAAGAACCTCAAATTGAAGGGGGGACTTCGGATTCGCGTGTGTTCCCCCCTGCGGTTCGGGCCCTCGTAGCTCAGCGGTAGAGCGCGTGCATGGTAAGCACGAGGTCACGAGTTCAATCCTCGTCGAGGGCTTAAACAACGAGGTCACGAGTTCAACCCTCAACTGCCGCAGCAGTTGGGGGGACAGCCACGACCATCAACGCGAAGCGTTGGTGGCATTCGGCAGGAGCCCCAGCGACTGCCGATGGCCTGCAGGCGAGCGGCTGGATCCTCGTCGAGGGCTATTCTTATTCTTGCATGGCGCCTGCCGGCCCTGAAAAAGTAGGCAAAACATGTGCTCTTTCGAGGAAGCGTGATAGCCATTTAAATATGTTTGGAACTACTTTTACTCAATAATCAAAACCGGCTTGGCGGGCGGCTGACCACCACCCAAAACCCATCCGCCCCCGGGCCGTTTTGATTACCATTTTGACAATCAGCCAAGCATAGACTGGATAGGCAGGACGCTAGAGCGATTGCGACCCCAGCCATGCTTGGAAAACAAAGGTGCGCGCATGAAGCTCCAGACTCCGGACCTCGGGCCGTGGATGCTTAAGCGCTGGCTCTATCTTTTCGGCCTCGGATTCTGCTTCATGGTGATGCTGGTCAATGCCGACGTCGGCAGCCGCCTCATGGCGGGAATGGGCCTGCTGATTTTCATCCAGCTGCGCGAAATCTCCTATGTGCAGGACATCGACGTGGCGCGGGCGGTGTGGCGGGAAAAGAAAGCCCGCGCGCCCTCCAAGCGCAGGCAGCCGGAAGCTCCGGCGCCCATGCCCTCGCAGCTTGATTTGGACTCTAGGCGCGATTTCGCCGCATGGTCAATGAATTCGGCGCAGGATTACAGGCCCCCAAGCAGCTACTGATGAGACGCTTGCCTCTTCTTACAGTCCAATCGCTTTTTGCACCATTCCTCGAAAGTAACCCGCATAACTATTATTGGGGTCCAGTTGGATAGCCCTGTCAAGGTCTGGGATGGCGTCTGCATACTGACCAAGATAGAATTTCGCGGCCCCGCGACCTGCGTATGCCTCGGCATAATTTGGGTTCAACTCGATGGCCCGGTCAAAGTCAAAGATGGCCTCTCTATTCTGGTGAGCACCGATTCTCGCATTCCCAAGACAGAAATATGCCTCGGCATAATTTGGGTTCAGCTTGATGGCTTTTTCAAAGTCCTCGAAGGCATCTCCGTACCGGCCAACACCTGCCTCCACAACCCCGCGCTTGAAATATGCCACTGCATAACGTGGACTCGTCTCGATGGCGCGATTATAGTCCGCCATGCCGGCTGCATCCTGGCCAAGACGAAACTTAGCGTCCCCACTATTGAGATATGCATCAGAGGTAGCCATTTGTTCGGCGCTGGGCGCAGGGCTGATTTTGTCAGAGTCGGATGGTCCGGAAATTTTTATGAGAATGCCTATGGTCAAAGCCGCAACTACAATGAATCCAACTACGCCGCCTCCACCCCCGCTGCCTGACGAACTAGTATGCTGAGAAGATGATGTATAGGTAGGTGGCTGACGAGGCGCCCTCGACCCGATTGGCGGGTCGTTGAGTGGCCACCAACCATCCTGCCCTCCCATCCGCATCGTATCATACAGTAATTTGTTGAGCTTATCTCGCGTCTTCCAAGCCTTTGCAAGTTTGGACGCATCCTGTTTCCGGGCATTAGGGAAAGAGGGGACATCGACCAAGCAGGGTCGGAGAAACGGCGATTTCGGTGCTATGCGCTCAGCCGTCTGTTTAAGCCAGTCTCGAATGGGAGTTGGGCGTTGCTCGGCGTTGCGCCGATAAATGCGAATAGAGTCCCGAATTCTCACCAAACCACAAACTACTACTCTGCTTTTTGCCTATAAATAGCTATGGGCCATCGGAGCTTTTCTCAAAACTTGTTTTGCATCAGCAGCCGCTGCGCGAGTATGAGCGCGTCACCCAGCCGCTCTCCTTTCGGCCCGCGCGCGCCTGCGGCGGCAGGATGCCCGCCTCCCATGCCCCCCAGAAAGCGGCCGACCTCGCGCATCAGCCCGGGCAAATCCGTGCGCGAGGCGAGGCGCGGGCGCAGGCGGGCGGAGAGGCGCGCCCCGTTTGCATCGGCGCTGCCCACGAATGCTGCATCGGCGCCCGCGGAGATGAGCGCATCTGCCACGTGGGATTCGTGCGAGGAAACTGAAGAGGAGGCCAGTAGCCATCCTCCCTCCAGCCTCCATGCGGATTGGCGCAGGCCTTCCAGCACGGCTGCGCGGCTCTCCGGCTTCGCCGGCTGGCGCAATTGCTCCAGCAGCTGCTCATGGGTGCAGTCGCAATGCTCCAGAAGAGAGGCAAGCGCGCGCAGGGTGGGAGGCTCGGCGCGCAGAAGCTGGGCAGAATCAGACAGGATTCCCAGCGCGAGCGCGCGGGCTGCCTGAGGATGCGCGGGGCCGATGATGGAGGCCACCAGTTCGCTGCACGAGGCTGCGCGCGGCTCCACCCATTCCGCTCGCGCGCGCACGGAGTCCGCGCTGATGGCGTGGTGGTCTATGATGAGCTCTATCCGCTCGCCGGAAAGGTGGGGGAGCAGCGCGGGGTCGTTTGCATCAAGCAGCAAGATGGGTGCGGAAGGCCAGCGCCCGCGCGCCTGCGAAAACGGAAGCGCGGCATGAAGCTCGTCCGGGAGAAGGCGGCGGGCCTCGGAATTCGCCCTGTCTGCAAGCGCATGCACGGCGCGCGGGCCCAGCCACTCGGCCAGAGCGGCAGAGGAGGCGACCGCATCCGTGTCTGCGAGCGAATGCGCGGTGATTATCACCCTATGGCCGCGAAGGCGGCGCAGGGCGGAGAGAACCGGGTGGGGGGGAGAATAGGAAAGAGTGACTGGCACGCGGGATGCGCCGGGCCTTATCCGCGACGCGCCAGCCTTCTTTTTGGGGCGGGGAGGGCGGGCTCCGAGCCTCTTTTTGGCGCGGGCGCGCGGGCGCGGGCTCTTTCTGGCTTTTCTTTTTTTGGGTTTCATCCAAACCGCCCTTGTGCAGGGGCGGCATTTAAAGATTGCCATCGATGACGGGGGCATGCGGGGCCAATCCAGCACCGAATACATACTGGCCATGATTGGGCTGCTGCTCACGCTGGCCGCGCTCTATGAAGTGTCGGCCAGCATGAACGCGCGCCTCGGCCTCATGCAGGCGCAGATGGAGGGCGAGCGCGCTGCGGCGCAGCTTGGGCGCGCGCTGGAAGCTGTCAGCGAGGCCGGCCCCGGCGCGCAGGCCGCCGTGCGCCTCTACACCTCGCCCCCGCAAAGACTGATGCTCAATGCCAGCGACATCGCCGTTCTGGGCGCGGACAGGCCGACAGCCGCCTTTTTGCGCCATCTGGCCGTGCTGGCGAGCGGCGCGAACATCAGCGCGAACCAGAGCGTGCGCATATACTATGACTCGGGCGGAGAGCATGTGGAGGGCTTGGGCTCATGAACAAGACCCGCCCTGCCCGCAGGCGAGGACAAATCGTCATCAGCGACCTCATCATCTCGATGGCGGTCTTTCTCATGCTGCTGGTCATAGCCTATGAGGCGTGGAACAGGCAGGTGGAGCGCCTCGGCGAGTGGCGGGATTCGGCCAATGCGCAGGACGCCCTGCGCCGGGGCCTTGATGCGCTCACCCGCTCGCCGGGCCACCCCTACGACTGGGCCGTGCTGAACCAGACGCCCAACGAGAGCGGAATCCTCGCGCTGGGAGCGGCGTCGTCGCCCGGGCGGCTGGACGCGCTCAAGACCGGGGCGATTGCGCAATGGCTCAGCTCCGCTTCGCAATACAATGCCACGCGCTCGAAGATGGGCGTTTTGCCCTACCGCGCGCAGGCCAGCGTGCGCGAGCTGAACGGCACCCAGATATACTCGATGGGCGAGGCGCCGGGAGCGGGCGCTTCCGTGATGGCATCAGGCCAGCGGCTGGCGGTCTACGAGGGCCGCGCCGTGCTGGTGCGCCTGAGCCTGTGGAGGAACGAAACATGAGCGCCGGCAGAGAGGGGGACAGAGAGGCTGGCTCGGGCGGGCGCTTTGTGCGAGGAGTAGTTCTCTCTGTTGAAGCGCTTCTGGCAGCCCTGCTGCTGTTCGGCATTCTCCTCCTTGCCGGCACCCTGCTACAGCCCATCCGCCCCTCCCCCAGCCCCATTCTGGAGGATTACGCGCAGGACCTGCTGCAGGCGGGCGCGGAAACTGGCGCATGGCTCGGGCCTGCAGGCAATCCGGCGAATGATTCTGCTGCGCGCGCGCTGGTCGATGGCCTGCCCCCTGCCCTGTGCGCGCAGGCCGAGCTTTATCGGAACACCACGCAGGCGGCTTCGCTGCGCTGGGCCTACGTGCGCCCGGGCTGCGGGCTTGCTGCCGACACTCCAGTCGAGCAGAGATGGGGGCCGCTGGTGTGGCGGGCCAACGGCTCATACAGCATCCCGTACTGGGTGCGCGTGCGGGCCTATCCGAGAGGGGGATGAAAAATGAAGTTGAAAACAAAAATCCCCAGACGGGCCGGCATGGTCTATTCTGTATCGCTATTCCTCATGCTGGCAGTGCTGCTGGCGCTTGCCGCCTTCTGGCTGGAGGCGGCCGACCGGCGCGCGCAGACGGTTGAAACAGAGAGCGACATGGAGGTGCTCAACGGCCGCCTCGCGGAGCTGAGGTGGGCGAGCCTGCAGCAGCTGGGCATCAACGCCACCCTGGGCCGGAATTCCACCTCGCTCTGGCTCAATGTTTCTGACGACGGCTTTCCGCTTGCCAATGCCAGCGGCGAGCGGGCGCGCATGGGGGAGTTCGGGGCCTGGCTGGAGTCGAATTGGAGCGCCATGACGCACGCCGCCCTGGATTACAATGCCAGCGAACCGCAGGAGAACGGGCTGCTGCTGCAGACCACGAGCGGCATCACATACGCGCAGGACAATTCCGAGCCGGGCGTGGACAAGGCGCTGCTCGGCCTCGCCTCCTACAACAACACCAACCTCAGCGCCCTGACGCTCTCCCTGTCCTGCGTCTCGCCGCAGGAGGCCGCCCGCGTGGACTATTCGGACACCGTGCCGCCCGGAAGGGGCACGGTGCGCACGGTGCATTTCTCGACCAGCGGAAGCTACAACAACAGCACCGATGTCAGCGTCAGCTTCGCGCCTGCCGACGACCAGAACTTCTCCGCCCGGTACTTTGATGCGAGCGTCAACTGGATGCAGACCCTCCACGCGGACTGGCGCGGCCTGACCAGCAGATTCGTTGTCTGGGACGAGTTCAACAGCACCTATCCGGGCGTGAGCAAGAACTGGACGCGCTGCAGCTGGAAGATGGGCGCGGCCCTCAACGACAGCGGCGGGGAGGAGGAGCTGTGGATGCCAATCAACGCCACCATTGCCTATGGAACCGCGAATTACAGCGGATGGCTGGTGCTGGCAAGGGGATGAAAAAATAGGGCGGGCGGCGGCTTCGCGGCCCTGCGCTGGCGCGGCATCGGCCGCTTTTGGCCCCGCTGGTTTGCCCGCCGCCAAGCCCCCCAGCAACCTTTAAATCCTCGCCTGTGTTGCAGGCGCAATGCTTGTCACCAAGGTCGACCAGTTCGTCCAGATGCTGCAGGCCAAGAGGCGGCCCAACCTGGACCAGATTGCAGTCGAGCTGCACATGAGCCCCCCTGCTGCCGAGCTGCTGGCCGCCGCGATGGAGCAGGCCGGCGTGGTGCAGGTGGATTACCCGCTCAACGTGATGGAGAAGCCTCAGGTGGTGCTGGCCAGCCTGCCGGCCGAGCCGAAGCACGTTGCCGAGGAGGCCGAATCCGCGCGCGGCAAGCTGATTGACACATACACTTTCAAGGCGGACAACGTGCCCGCCACGGTGGAAATCTCGGACAGCGGGCGCGAGCGCACCTACAAGGTGTCGCTTGTGGAGCTGTCCGTGGCCACGCGCCTCTTCCTTGACCAGGTGAAGGAAAGCCTTGTCAAGATGGTGCCTGCCGAGCAGTCCGACGTGTCGGACGTGGAGAAAGTGCTGGCGGTGAGGGAGAATTTCCATTCCACCATCCGCAAGGCGCTGACAAGGTACGAGCTTGGCTCCGAAACCACGGACATGCTCTCAGGCCTGCTGCTCCACATCATGTTCGGCCTCGGAGAGCTGGACCTGCTCAACCGTGACGATTGGCTGGAGGAAATCGCCGTAAACAACGCCAAGACTCCGATTGGGGTCTACCACCGCCGCTACGGCTGGCTCAAGACCAACGTGTTCATGCCTGACGAGAGCGCCATCTTCAACTACTCCAGCCAGATTGCGCGCAGGGTGGGCAGGCAGATTACCACCCTCACCCCCATTCTGGATGCGCGCCTTGAGATGGGAGACCGCGTGTGCGCCACCCTCTCGCCCATCAGCTCGCACGGAAACACAATCACAATCCGCCGCTTCGCCCGCGTGCCCTGGACAATCATCACTCTCCTCAGCGAGCCGGCCCACACCATGAACCTCGAGATGGCCGCAATGCTTTGGCAGGCCTTCCACTACGAGATGAACATGATGGTGGTGGGCGGCACGGCTTCGGGAAAAACCTCGGCCCTCAACGCGCTGGCCGCCTTCGTGCCTCCCAACCAGCGCATCATCACCATTGAGGACACGCGCGAGCTCATGCTGCCCCGCCACCAGTGGAACTGGATTCCGCTGCTCACCCGCCTGCCCAATCCGGAAGGCCAGGGCGAGGTCACCATGCTGGACTGCATTGTCACCAGCTTGCGCATGCGCCCCGACAGGGTGTTTGTGGGGGAAATAAGGCGCCAGCGCGAGGCCGAGGTGGCTTTCGAGGCCATGCACACCGGCCACTCGGTGTATACCACGCTGCACGCAGACACCGCCTCGCAGGCCCTGAGGCGCATGACCAGCCCCCCAATCGAGCTGCCGGCATCCGACTTGGACACCCTGCATTTGCTTGTGGTGCAGTTCCGCGACAGGAGGCGCAACCTGCGCCGCACGCTCGAAATCGCCGAGGTGAGCGAGGCAACGGAAGAAGGGCACGTGGATGCCAACATCATCTGGCGCTGGAGGCCCCGCAGCGACACTTGGGAGAAGATAGGCGAGGCCGCGCGCTTCAACAAGGAGCTCAACCTGCACACAGGCATGACCAAGGACAAAATCGCAGAGGACAACCGCAAGCGGCAGACCATCCTCGCCTGGATGATGAAGAACAAAATCACCGACCTCGACGCGGTGGGCAACATCTTCTCGCTCTACTACGCCAATCCCGACGAGGTATACGACATCGCGCGGCGCAACACCGAGCTTCCCCGCTCGGCTGCGCGATAGGTGAAGAAGATGGTGCGCGTAGCCCTCATGCTGGTGCCCCTCTCAGTGGGGGAGAAGCTGAGCGCGCGCTATAGGGGAATTGCCTACCGCCTCGCAGGCATCGACCCCGGCCTGCGCTACGACCTCATAAATGCCCAGATTTCCGTCAGCCCGGAGGCATACTCGCTGGCGGCCGGAATATCAGCAGCCATTTGGGCGGTGCTGGCCGCCCTTTTCATGCTCGTGGTGACGAGGGTGCGCGGCATGGACGGGCCGCTGGCCATGCTCGCGCCCATCATCGCGCTTGTGGTGGTGTGGCTGCTCTTCTTCCTGCTGCACGTGCGCTACCCCAAGCTCCTGTCGAATTCGGTGGCGGCCAAGATAGACCACGGCCTGCTGTTCGCCACGCGCGACATGCTGATTCAGATAAGCTCCGGAATCCCCCTCTTCGCGGCCATGGCGAACGTGGCTGACGGGGACTATGGGCAGGTTTCCATCGAGTTCAAGAGGGTGGTGAACGACGTGCGCTCCGGCACCTCGCTGAACACGGCGCTTGAGAACATGGCCCTGCGCAGCCAGAGCCGCTACCTCAAGAAAACGGTGTGGCAGCTCATCACCGCCATGCGCTCGGGAGCCAACCTCACCAACGCGCTTAGGGGCATCATCAAGATGCTGGTGGACGACCAGCTGCGCGCGGTGAAGGCCTACAACGCGGAGCTGAACTTCATAG
>JAKAME010000014.1 GCA_021813025.1 Microcaldota archaeon | reverse complement strand
ATTCAGGCTTCAGGTGCACAAGGACGGCGAGAGGGTGGAATTGTATTCGCGCAAGCTGGAGAAGGTGACGCACGCTTTTCCAGAAGTGGTGGAGGGGGCGAGGAAGCTTGGCGCGCGCCATCTTGTTTTCGAGGGCGAGGCGCTGGCCTATTCAAGGAAGGAGAAAAGGTATTACTCGTTCCAGACCACCATCCAGCGCAAGCGCAAGCATGGGGTGAAGGAGATGGCAGAGGAGCTGCCACTGCACCTGTTTGCTTTTGATTTGCTTTATGCGGACGGGGTGGACTGGAGCGTGCAGCCATATGACGAGAGGCGCGCGGCTCTGGAAAAGCTGATTAGGGGGAGCGAGGCAGTCGAGGTGTCGTCAATCAAGAGGGTGAAGAGCGCGTCAGAGCTTGAGAATTTCTTCACCCGCTGCCTGCACGAGGGGCTTGAGGGAATCATAGCCAAGGACACCTCTGCGCCATATACGGCAGGCGCGCGCGACTGGGCGTGGATTAAGCTGAAGAAATCGTATGGCGCGCTTGCAGACACGCTTGACGTGGTGATTGTGGGCTATTACAGGGGGGAGGGGGCGCGCACGGGTTTCGGCTTCGGCGGGCTCTTGGTTGCCGTGCGAAACGAGCAGAGTGGGCGGCTGCAGACGATTGCGCGCGTTGGCTCCGGCTTTAGCGAGGACGAGATGGTGGAATTGGAGAAGATGCTTAGCGCGATAAAAAGAAAAACAAAACCTGCCGAACTCGACTCAAATATTGAGCCTGACTTCTGGGTTGAGCCAAAATTCGTTTGCACCGTTTCTGCCGACGAGATTTCCCTCTCGCCGCAGCACACGGCAGGGCAGGCGGGCGGGCGCGGTTATGCTTTGCGCTTCCCGCGCCTGATGCAGATGAGGGAGGACAAGGGGCCGGAAGAGGCGACGAGCGTGGCTGAAGTGGAAAAGCTGTTTTCATTGCAGAAGACGAGGGGGAAATAAAACAGGCGAGAGAAAAATAAAGTCAGAGCCTCGCCATCATCTGTTCGAACTCTTTCTCTGAAATCAGCCCTTTCTCCTTTTTTGCAAGAACGAGCGCGCGCATGCCTCCGGCCAGATTGTAAATCTCAAGCCCGGAATCTTGCAGCATCTCACAGGCGCGGGCCGAGCGGCCGCCGGTGCGGCAGATGAGAGCGATGGGCTTGTCTTTGGGCAAGGAGGAGGCGCGGTCGGACAGCTCAATGAGGGGAAGATGGAGAGCCCGTTCGTCGTGCGCCGCCTGCCACTCCTCATCGCTTCTGACATCCACCAGAAGGAAGCGGGACGGCTCGGCAAGATAATCGAGAGGGGAAAGGTTTCGCATGATAAATTCCCTCCTCTAGCCCTGCAGGGCTTCATCAATCGCTTTCCTGTCAAATCCCACAATCCACTGGCCGTTGATGCACAGCTGCGGCACGCCGGTCTGGCCTGTGGCTGAAATCATGCGCCGCGCGGCGGCGTTGTCCTTGCTCACGTCGTTTTTCTGGAAAGAGACCTTCTTGTCCATCAGGTAGCGCTCGGCCATGTGGCAGTAGGGGCAGGAGGAAGTGGAGAAAAGCTCCACCGAGCGCTGCGCGGGCGGGCCTTTGGGCTTCGCCAGCCCCATGCGCAGCTGCTGCATTTTCAGCGCGCGCAGGCCAATCAGCTCGTTTTCGTCCATCATGAGGGGGTTTGGAAAGAAAAAAATAAAAGAGGGGGCTTGGAGCGCTTTTTTGGGTTTGGTGGGAGGTGCGGGCGGCTTGGAGTGCCTTTTTCTTTGGATGGAGCTCAGGCAGAGGGAGGCTGAGGCCTTTGGAGCGGTTCGCTGGCCGCCGGCTGCGAGGCTGCAACCTCGGATTTCGGCTCCTGCAGGCCTGCCGGCAGCTCTTGGGCCGGATTCGCTACGCGGGCGAGTTTCTTTCTTGGCATGGTTTCACAATCCGCCTCATCTTGGGAGGACGAGGCGTAGAAGAAGAGGGAGGGAAAGGATATAGGGAAAAGGAGGGGGTGGCTTTCCGGTGGCTGTGAGCGGGAATGGAGCGAGCGGCCTTGCTCATTCCTTTTTCCAGTACTCCTGCAAACATTTCGGCTTCACTTCCCCCCCCTGCGCGGCAGCGAGCGCCTCCGCAAGCGCCTCCGCTGCCTCGAAATTGGTGATGCAGGGCACGTTGGCCTCCAGAGAGGCGCGCCTAATCGCGAACCCGTCAGAGCTTGCCCTGCCGCCCTTGCTCGGGGTGTTGAAAACCATCTGTATCCTGCCTGCTTTGAGCTCAGACACAAGATTTGGCTCGCCCTCGGCCAGTTTTTTGAGCACCTGTATGCGGCCGCTCAATTCGGCCATCTGCGCGGCGGTGCCCGGAGTGGCGGCAATCGAGTAGCCAAGAGAGATTAGCTGCTTGGCGAGGGGGAGCGCGCGCTCCTTGTCGCCGTCCTTGAGCGAGAGGGCGATGGTCCCTTTCGCGGGCAGGCGCAAATTCGCCCCGCGCAGCGACTTGTAATAGGCTATGGGGAATGACTGGTCGATGCCCATGCTCTCGCCGGTGCTTTTCATCTCCGGCCCAAGCACGAAATCGGCTCCGCGCAGCTTGAGGAAGGGGAAGACGACTGATTTGACTGCATAATAGGGAAGGGAGAGAGGCTCGGGCGGCGCGATGTCCTTGAGCTTCTCGCCAAGCTGCACGCGCGTGGCCAGCTGCACGATGGGGATGCCGGTGGCCTTGGAAAGATAGGGCATGGTGCGCGAAGCGCGCGGATTGGCCTCAAGAACATAAATCACGTCGTCGCGCACAACATACTGTATGTTGATTGCCCCGACTATGCCCAACGATTTGGAGATGGCGCGCGAGTATTCGAGCAGCTTTGCCTGCACCTCCTCCTTGAGCCGCACCGGCGGCACCACGCACGAGGCGTCGCCTGAATGCACGCCCGCGCGCTCGATGTGCTCCATCAGGCCCGCAATCCACAGCCGCTCCCCGTCGCCCACGCCGTCTATTTCGCACTCTATCGCCCTGTCGATGTACTGGTCGATGAGCACGGGCCGCTTTTCCGATACGTCCACTGCTTCCGCAATGTAGGTTTTCAGCTCCTCCTCGTCATTCACTATGGCCATGCCCCTGCCTGCAATCACGTAGGAGGGCCGCACCACTATCGGATAGCCTATGCGGGCGGCTTCGGCAATCGCTTCCGGCTGGTTGCGCGCGGTGCCGTTCTTTGGCTGGGCTATTCCAAGCCGTGAAAGAAGCTCGCGGAAGCGCTCCCTGTCTTCGGCAATGTCGATGCCGTCAAGAGGCGTGCCGAGGATGGGCACGCCTGCCGCAGCGAGGCGCTCGGCCAGATTGATTGAGGTCTGGCCTCCGAACTGGACAATGACGCCGTCGGGCTTCTCCTGCTCGATGACGTTGAGCACTTCCTCGAAAGTGAGAGGCTCGAAGTAAAGCTTGTCTGACGTGTCGAAGTCGGTGGAGATGGTTTCAGGGTTGTTGTTGATGAGTATGCTTTCAATGCCAAGCTGGCGAAGGCAGAATGAGGCGTGGCAGGCGCAGTAGTCGAACTCTATGCCCTGCCCTATGCGGATGGGGCCTGAGCCTATGATGACAACCTTGCGGCGGGCTGAACGAACACTCTCATTTTCGCTCTCGTAAGTGGAATAATAATACGGCGTTTTGGCCTCGAATTCTCCTGCGCAGGTGTCCACCATCTTGTAGGTTGGCTTTATTCCCGCCTTGATGCGCAAAGAGCGCAGGGCATGCTCCTCCTGCCCGCTGATGGAGGAGATGTGGGCGTCGGAAAAGCCCATGCGCTTGGCAGAAGCAAGAAGGGGAATTGAGAATGGCTCTGATTTGAGGCGCGCCTCCATCTGCGCGATTGCCGCGAAGCGGTCGATGAACCACGGATGGATGGAAGTGAGAGTGGCGACTTTGTCCCTGCCCCAGCCAAGCTGCAGGGCGCGCAGCACTGCAGGAAAGCGCAAATCCGTCGGCTGGGTGAGGTGGTGCTCAAGCTCTGCGTCTTTTATTACAGGCGATTTCTGCTCGAGCGAGCGCATGGCCTTGAGATAGGCCTCCTCGAACGTGCGGCCAATCGCCATCACTTCGCCCGTGCTTTTCATCTGGGTTCCCAATCTTCGCTCTGCTTTCGGCATCTTGTCGAACGGCCATCTTGGTATTTTGAGAACGCAATAGTCGAGGGCAGGCTCGAAGGAGGCGGGGGTGGTCTGGGTGACTGCGTTAAGGATTTCGTGAAGGGAATAACCGAGGGCTATTTTGGCTGCAACGCGGGCGATTGGATAGCCGGTTGCCTTGGATGCGAGGGCGGAGGAGCGGGAGAGGCGGGGATTCACTTCAACTACTACATACTCGCCAGTCTTTTGATTCACCGCAAACTGGATGTTGCATCCTCCTTCTATTTTGAGCGCCCGGATAATCTTTATTGCAGCCGAGCGAAGCATTTGGTGCTCATCGTCTGACAGCGTCTGGCTCGGCGCCACCACCACGCTCTCGCCGGTGTGCACGCCCATCGGGTCGACGTTTTCCATGTTGCAGATGGTGATGCAGTTGTCCTCCCCATCGCGCATCATCTCGTATTCGAATTCCGCCCAGCCCAAAACAGATTCTTCGATTAAAATCTGGTGTGTCGGGGAGAGGGTGAAGCCCAAGGTGAGCAGGGAGTCGAATTCTGCCTTGTCGCGCGCTATTCCGCCGCCCGTTCCGCCCAATGTGAAAGCGGGACGCAGGATTAGGGGGAAGCCATGCGTTTGGGCGAATTCGCGCGCCTGCTCGTGGCTGGTGGCTGCAACAGATTTTAGCTGGGGCTCGTGGATGGAGGCAATGAGCCGGTTGAAAGCGCCCCTGTCTTCGGCCGCATGAATCGAGTCTATTCCGGTGCCCAGCATGCGCACCCCATAGCGGTCCAGCACGCCCTTTTGGTGCATTTCCATGGCAAGATTGAGTGCGGTCTGGCCGCCCATTGTTGCAAGCAGGCCGTCAGGCCTCTCGTCCTTTATGATGCGCTCCAGCACGTCGGCCTGCAATGGCTCTATGTAAATTCTGTCCGCGAGGGCCGGGTCAGTCTGGATGGTGGCAGGGTTAGAGTTCAGCAAAATGACTTTCACTCCTTCTTCTCTCAATGCCTTGCATGCCTGGCTGCCCGAATAATCAAATTCTGCAGATTGTCCAATAACTATGGGGCCTGAGCCGATTACAAGGACTTTTTTTATGGTGCTGTCGCGTGGCATGAATATCACAAGCTTTTCACAAACTGGTCGAACAAATACATCGAATCCCGCGGGCCAGGATGGGCTTCAGGGTGGTATTGCACAGAGAAAATTGGGAGTGATTTGTGCGCGATGCCTTCGTTTGTCTTGTCGTTGAGATTGGTGTGGGTGATTTCCCAGTCAGGGCCAAGGCCGGCCTCATCGACTGCAAACCCATGATTTTGGGTGGTGATGGCCACCCTTCCAAGCTTTTTGTCCAATACTGGGTGGTTGCCGCCGCGGTGGCCGAATTTCAATTTGTAAGTTTTGGAGCCTGCGGCCCAGCCCAAGAGCTGGTGGCCGAGGCAGATGCCCATGAGGGGATAGTCTTTCATGAGGGTTTTCATTTCTGCGACTATGCTGCCCAGTCTTGCCGGGTCGCCCGGCCCGTTGGAAACAACAACACCATTTGGAGAGAAAGAGCGAATCTCGTCTGCTTTTGTGAAAGCCGGGAATACCATCACTTCGCAACCCCTCTTGTTCAGCTCGTGTATTATGTTTCCCTTCACCCCGCAGTCCAGCAGCGCGACTTTCTTTCCTGAAATAGTCTGGGCATTTGAGCTTGGGTGGCTTGAATACATCTTGCCTGTGCTCACTTTTTCCACGAAATCAAGCTGGGAATAATCAGTTGCCCTCGCTTTTTCCACAAGCGCGGAAATGTCTGCCTCTTTTTCCTCAAAAACTTCCAGCGCGGCAGGCATGACTCCATGAGTGCGGATTTTGCGCGTGAGGGCGCGCGTGTCAATGCCGGATATGCCTCCGATGCCGTTGTCACTCAGGTAGGAGTCAAGATTGTGCTCGCTCTTGATGTGGTGCGGCGCGCCGTAGTCCTGCCGCACGCAGAAGCCCTCCACGTGCACCTTCCCGCTCTCCACCCATTCATGGTTCAGGCCGTAATTTCCAATCAGTGGGTAGGTCATGAGCAGGATTTGGCCCGCATAAGACGGGTCGGTCAGGGCTTCCTGATAGCCGGTCATGCCGGTATTGAAAACAAGCTCGCCGGCGCGCAGGGAGGGAGCTCCGAGGCCTGAGCCGAAATAGGCCGAGCCGTCGGACAAGACAAGGACTGCGCGTTTTTGGGCCATTGCATCCAGCCTCCCACGACGTAAAGGGATTAGGGGGGCTGTGAGCAACCCAGGCCAATATGAGATTGGAGAAGGAATAAAAAGGCGGCGGATTGGCCGGAGAAAAATGGGCGGTGGGGTGATGAAAAAAATCATTCCATATACGCATTCACGATGTACTGGTGCGCCATGCGGTAGGTGTTGAAGAAGCTTGCATTAATCGCGATGCAGTGGCGCATGATGTCTATCCATTTTTCGCGCTTGCCGTAGAAGGTCGGCACAATGTTCTGCTCAAGCTTGTCATACAAATCAAGCGCGTCTGCCTCGAAATTGATGGGCGAGTCCGGGTCGGCATCCACAGGCTTGCCGCCGATTGACCAGCCGGTGACGTCCTCTATGTGGCCCTCCACCCACCAGCCGTCCAGAGTGGAAAAGTGCGGCACGGCGTTGAGCGCGGCCTTCATACCCGAAGTGCCGGAAGCCTCGCGCGGGGCCTGCGGGGTGTTGAGCCACACGTCGCAGCCTGCCACCATGAGCTTGGAGAGCTGCATGTCGTAGTTGCGCAAAAAGGCGATTTTGAGCCTGCCCTCCCGCGCGCTTGCCTCGCGCGAGATTTTCAGCACGCGCTGGATGAGGGACTTGCCTGCCTCGTCCTGCGGATGGGCCTTGCCTGCGAAAACAATCTGTATGTCGCCCACCCGCTCGGCCATCTGCGTCAGGCGCTCCACGTCATAGAGCACCAAATCAGGGCGCTTGTAGGCGGTGAAGCGGCGCGCGAAGCCGATGGTGAAGCGCTCGGGGTGGAAGCCCACGTTGGCGTGCTCGTTGATGTAATCCACCAGCCTGTGCTTGGATTCTGCGTGCGCCCCCCATATCTTGTCATTCGGGATTGAAAGCGCATAGCGCAGGCCGAACGGGTCAAGGCGCCAGCCGGGGATGTGGGCGTCGAAAAGCGCGGAGAAGGCGGGCGAGGCCCACGAGGGGGGATGGATGCCGTTGGTGATTGAGTTGATGCGGTATTCCGGGAACATCTCGCGCGTGGTCTCGCCGTGGCGCTTGGCCACCCCGTTTACATACTGGCTGCCGTTGAGGCCCATGAGGGTCATGTTGACCTTGCCCTGCATGGTGGCTTTCTGCAAAAGCAGCGGAGGCACGAAATCGCCTGTCATGCGCGAGAAGAGGGCTGAATCGAACACGTCATGGCCTGCCGCGACAGGAGTGTGGGTGGTGAAAACGCATTTGCGGCGCACTGCCTCGAGGTCGTTCTCGGAAACGCTGGCCGGGTTTTGGGCCTGCTTGCGCAAAAGCTCGGCAATTAGGAGGGCTGCGTGCCCCTCGTTCATGTGATATTTGCTGAGGTTGGCGTAGCCCAAGGCGTCGAGCATGCGCACGCCGCCCACGCCCAGCACGATTTCCTGCCCTAGGCGGTAGGCGCGGTCGCCGCCGTAGAGCATGGAAGTCAGGTGGCGGTCGTTCGGCGCGTTGCCCTCCAAATCGCTGTCAAGGAAATAGACGGGCAAGTCATAGCCGTCCGCGCCGTGCACGAGAAGCTGCCATGCCTGCAGCAACACCGCGCGCCCCTCCACCTGCACGCTCACGCGGGGCTCCATGAGCTTCATGAAATCCTCCGGGCTCCAGTGCACGGGCTCCTCGAGCTGGCGGTCCTGCGGGTCCAATACTTGGTAGAAATAGCCGTTCTTGTTGAGCAGGGTGACGCCGACTGCGGGCACGTGCAAATCCGCATAAGACTTGAGAGTGTCGCCTGCGAGGATTCCAAGGCCGCCGGCGTAGGTGGGAATCTGGTGGCTGATGCCCGCCTCCATGGTGAAATAGGCTATGCGCTCGTGGCGGTCGGGAGGCTCGCTGCCCAGCTGCTGGGCGGCGCGGGGGGAAAGTTTTCTTGACTCAGGGCTTGGAGCCTGAGAGAAAATTTTGGCTCGTGAGGCGGCCCGTCTTTTGGGCGGCTGGCTGGCGGGGACAGGAGCCTGCCCGTCGCCGGGTGGGACGCTCGGCATGAGAGGGGGTAAGACGAGAGGGATTAAAAAGAAAGCGAAAAGCCGGGCCGGGAACCTACTCCCCGATGATTTTGACTACCACTCTCTTTTTCCTCTGCCCGTCGAATTCGGCGTAAAAGACGCGCTCCCACGGACCGAGGTCAAGCTTTCCTTCCGTGATGGGCAGGAGAACCTGATGGCCGAGCAGGAGGCGCTTGAGGTGCGCATCCCCGTTGCTCTCGCCCGTGTGGTGGTGCCGGTAATTGGCTGCCGGGGCGAGCTTCTCGGCCCAGTCCATTATGTCGGAGATGAGGCCGCTCTCCTCGTCATTCACATAAACTGCGGCCGTGATGTGCATGGCCGAAACAAGGCAGAAGCCCTCTTTCACTCCGGAAACCGAGACGATTTTTTCCACCTGCTCGGTTATCGGCAGAATTTCTTTCTGCTTTTTGGTGTTGAACCACAAATACTCGGTGTGTGATTTCATCTCATCCACCGCCAGCTCAGCCCGGGTAGTCTGACACGAATTCGGTTTGCAAATCAGACCAAGTCTTGGGATTTTTCGCCTCTTCAAGCTTCTTGCGGCAGCGCGCGGCATCATCCTTGCGGTCCAAGGAATCGAAAATGGTGGCGGCTTCCTCGAATGCGCCGCCAGATTCCAGCGCCGAGGCGGCCTTGTCGTCTTGGCCGATTTTCTTGTAAACTTCGGCAGCCTTCACGAAAAGCTTCTTCTCCTCCAGCCGCCGGGCTTTGGCCAGAAGCTCTGCCGGATTTGACGGGGCGCTTTCCATGGGGCCCACTATGGACGCTCTTTTTTATATATGAGCTTGCAAGCCCCTTTCGTGTTATTTATGGCCAGAAAAGAGAGCGATTTCCTCGGAGACGTGCAGGTGCCTGACGAGGCTTATTACGGGGTTTTCACCACCCGCGCTTATGCGAATTTCCAGCTTACCGGCATACTGGCAAAGCCTTCCTTCATCCGTGCGCTGGGCCGCATCAAGCAGGCGGCAGCGCAGGCGCACAAGGCTCTGGGGCAGCTGCCGGCGGAAAAGGCGGATGCCATAGAGAAAGCCGCCGGCGAGGTGGCGGAAGGGAAGCTGGACGCCCAGTTCCCGCTTGACGTCATTCAGGCGGGGGCGGGCACGCCATTCAACATGAATGCGAACGAAGTGGTTGCAAACCGCGCGCTGGAACTGCTGGGCCGAAAGCGCGGGGACTATGATTTCATACACCCCAACAACCACGTGAACAAGAGCCAGAGCTCGAATGATGTTATTCCGACGGTTATAAGGTTGGCGCTGCTGGCCGAGAGGCCGCGCCTTGAGAAGGCTGCCGCAGAATTGGCTGGCGCGTGGAAAAAGAAGGCAAAGCAGTATGCCTCCGTAATACAGACAGGACGGACGCACATGCAGGACGCTGTGCCCATAACGCTGGGGCAGGTGTTTGAGGCATACGCGCTGGCCATTGAGCATGACATTGGCGAGCTTGAGCATGCCGCAGGCCGGCTGTCCGAATTGGGAATCGGAGGCACGGCAGTGGGGACAGGCCTTAACACCCATCCGAAATTCAGGGCGCTTGTGGTGGAGCGGCTGGCCAAAAACACCGGCCTGAAGCTGAAGGCAGCCCAATCCCCTGTGGAACTGACTTCGAGCATGAACGCCTTTCTGGTTTACGGGGCCGCGCTGGAGCAGCTGGCAACTACAATGCACAGGCAGTCGGTTGATTTGCAGCTTCTTTCTTCAGGACCGCGGGCCGGGATTGGCGAGCTGAGACTCCCAGAAGTCGAGCCCGGCTCGTCCATCATGCCGGGAAAAATCAACCCATCAATTGCTGAAGCTGCCGAGATGGCTGCTTTGCAGGCGATTGGGCAGGCGCGGACTGCGGCAGACGGCTGCCGCGGGGGAAGATTGCAGCTCAATGTCTTGACACCACTAATTGCGCACAACTTGCTTTCTGCGCAGGATTTGCTGGCCAACACCTGCAACATGATGAGGGAGCGGTGCGTTGAAGGCATTGTTGCTGACGAGGCGCGCATCAGGGCGCATCTGGAGGACGGGCTCATGGTGGCCACCGCGCTGGTGCCGAAATTCGGCTACACGCTTGTGTCCGAATGGATTAAGGAGGCAGACAGGAGAAGGATGGGCATACGCGAGCTTATTTTGGAAAAGAAAGTGATTGGCGAGAAGGAGCTTGACAGGATGCTGGACACAAAGAAGATGATTGGGCCGAACAAATGAGGATAGACTGACTGGACATCAGGAAAAAACTGGCCTTGGCCGGCCGCAGCCTTTGGCTTTAGCTGTATCCCGTGGGCGGAACCTTCATCCAGAAAGAGCAGCATTCGAGCGCTTTCTTATAGATGTGATTTTGATCGGCTTTTGAGGGGAAATACCTGAGCAAATCCAGTGCCCTGTCAACTTCCGAACTTTCAGAAGTTTTTGCCAAGACCATTTCCACGACGCTCCTGGCGCGTTTGTACATGTCAAGGTCGGGGAATAGCCGCTTCTTGTTGCGCAGGTAATGCCCGGCCGCCGCAAATGATGCGCTGACATGTCCGAAAAGACCCTTTTTTGCCCCCCGAACCAGCAGCGTCTCCTTCTCCTCTTTGCTCAATCCGGACGCATCTATCTTGTTCTTTGTCACATAATACCTGCCGTCGCTGCCCCTGATTGGTTCGACAATCCCGGGCAGATATTCTTCGACAAATACCAAATCCAGTTTTTTGAATATTTTCTTGGTTTCTGCATCGCGCGTGTTATACGAGTAAACAAGAAAATCCGGCTCAATCGCACGCTGCAGAACGCTTTTTGCGCTGAGCAGGATATCCGGCGTCTGTAGGCCCGGTGTTTCGCACACGTGCCCCAGAGCCGAAACGCGCATATACGCGTCAGGGCTCAGCAGCCCGGAAGTAATCAGAACACGATGATACTCTTCCGGGAGGTTATAATACTGGATAATACGGCCTATCGCATCATTGAAAGGATTGCCTTTTTGCAAATCCGCACAGAATGTTTCCATCGTTTGCTCGATGATTTTTTTTGCTGCGGGCCCATATTTGCCGGCAGGCCTGTCTTTGATGAATCTGAAAACAATACGCGCCGTATCCCTGCGGGTTTCCGGGTTTTCTGAATTCAGCCTGGTCTTTATTTCCTTGGCAGATATCCTTGTGCCCAACATGGTTGCCTTATTATTTGACATATTCTTAATGCTTTCTTGCGCCAGTTCAGCGGCCAGAGCGGCAGGCCGCGCCGGCGGCCCGGCACTTATTTAAACACCGGCAGAAAATAGCGAATCATGAGAGAGCAGGCAGAGGGGGGCATATTGGACGCCGACACCGAGGTTGTCGGCGACATAGTGGAGCAGGCCCGCAGCGTCCAGCGCGTGGCCGAGAAAATATACTTCCTCTCCATACTCAAGCGCTTCGGGCTGGCTTTCGGCGGAATACTGATATTGCTTGGAGCCATCAGCGCCACGGCGTTTTTCCTGCTCTTTTTCGGCATTTTTTCCACAGGGTTTCCCAAGAACATCGAGCTTCTGCTTGAAGTCGGGCTGGGGCTGCTTGCGGCAATACATTTCCTAGCCGGGCTGGCGCTGCTCGCCGGATAGCTCTGCCTTCTTGCCTGTGAACAGAATCAGGTGCAGCGAGGATGCGAAAAGCGCGATTGAGGCCAGCAGGACGGCGCCGTTGGGGTTGAACGAGTCGATTTTCGGCAGGTAGAACAGCCCCGCGTCTATCATGAGATAGAGGATGAGGCTGGATACCGCGAAGAAAAGCAGCACCCCTCCGAGGGCGATTTTCAAGCGGTTGAGCCCTATCACGTAAAGATAGTAGGCGAGCAGGCCGGCCATCAGCCACAGCGTGCCGATGAGCAGCGACTGGGGATGCATGAAGAAGATGGCGATGATGCTCATCGCAATCGCCATGCTGGGGATGTAAGGATAGAACGGGACAACGAACGGCCGCTCAAGCGACGGCTGGTTCTTTCTCAGCGTGATGAGGGCATAGGACGAGATGGCTATGGCCATGAAATAGGCGAAGTCGGTGAGGTAGGCGACGAACGCGACCGCTTCTGTTGCGGCGAAAACGATTATGACCACCGCGCTGGCCAGAATGGCGTTGGACGCAGTGCCGTAGCGGCTGAGGGCCGCGAGCTTGCGGGGCAGATAGCCGTCGCGCCCCAGCGCGAACGCGTTCATTGTGGCAGCAGTCATGGCCGCGTTGAGGGAAGTGATGATGGCAAGAAGGCCTGCGAGGGTAAAAAGCAGCCTGCCGTTCGCGCCCAAGGACACATTGGCCGCGTCAAGCACGGCGTTCTCTGATGCGGCCACTGCCGAAAGCGGAAGCACGGCGAAAACCGCCAGCGAAACTGAGACGTAGATGGCCAGCAGCACCAGCAGGGTGATGACTATCGCGTATGGAAGGGTTTTCTTCGGCTCCTTGATTTCGGACGAGACGGAGATGATGTCCTCGAAGCCGATGAAGGCGATGAACAGCAGCGCGGCGGTGGAGAACGTGGCGCGCCAGTCGCCGGAGGCGAGGCCGGAAATGTAGGACCAGTCGCCGAGGCTGACGGTGGAGTAGACGAAGAGAGCAAGCAGGATTACCAGGCCGGCGACCATGACGTTCTGCACGCGCTTGAGGGTGCTCATGCCAAGATAGATGAGAAGCCCTGCAGCCGCCACGAATGTTATTGCCGTCAGGCCTACCGGCACCGGCACGAGCAGCTTGAGGAAATAGGCTACCGCTATGGCGTTGAAGGCGGAATAGACGATGTTGCCGAACCAGACAATCCAGCCTATGATGAAGGGAAGCATGCCCTTGAACGCGCGCCGGGCGAAAATATAGTCCTCGCCGGAAGTGGGAATTGCGGTGGCAAGCTCGGCATAGCAGAGGCCCACCAGCAGGGCCAGGACGAAGGCGATGACGATGGAGAGGACGGCCTGTATTCCGGCCAGCGAGCCGGCCAAGCCCAGGAGGAGGAAGATTTCGGGCCCAAGCGCGCTGCCGACTCCCAGCATCACGCAGTCGAAAAGGGAGAGTTCGCGCCCGGCCATAGGGCGCTTATTTGCACGCATTCCTTAAATTTGCTATGCCGGGCGCCCGCATGCCCAAAAAAAGCTCTCTATGCCCGCGCCAGCCCCTTTTCCTGCGCGGGGCCGGCCGGCGCATGCGGCCTCAGGTCTGCGCCAGCCCTTCTTTCTTGGCCGCCTTCATGACCGCCTTGGCAACCGCGCGCGGCAGCTTTTTGTCAAACGGGTCGGGCACGATTTTTTCAGCCGTCAGGCCTCCTTTTGCGGCCAGCTTGGCTATGGCGAGGGCTGCGGCCAGCTTCATGCCGGGGCTCACTTTTTTCGCGCGGCAGGCCAGCAAGCCCCGAAAGATGCCGGGAAAGCCCAACACGTTGTTGATTTGGTTCGGCGTGTCGGAGCGGCCTGAGCCGTAGACGGCTGCCCCGCCGGCTTTTGCGTCTTCTGCAGAGATTTCCGGGATTGGATTGGACAGAGCAAACACAATGGCATTTTTCGCCATGAAGCGGATGTCGGTTGGCGTGAGGATGTTTGGAGCCGAGACTCCGATGAATACATCGGCGCTGGAGAGCAGAGAGCGAAGGGAGGCTGGAGCGGATGAGGCCTGACCGCTCGCAGACGGGGCAAGAATAGGCAATAATTCTTTCTTGTATTCCTCCAAATCGGTTCTCTCGTTGCAAATCGCGCCCTTGGAATCAGCGATGTGGATTTGCCGGAAGCCGTAGGAATGCAGGAGGCGTGCGATGGCCACGCCTGCCGCGCCGCAGCCGGCTATGACTATTTTGACGCTCTTCTTGTCTGTCCGCCCGGTCAGTTTCAGCGCGTTGATGAGGGCGGCTAGGGCCACGATGGCTGTGCCGTGCTGGTCGTCATGGAAAACCGGGATGTCAAGAAGCTCTTCAAGCTTTTTCTCTATGGAAAAGCATTTCGGAGATTCGATGTCTTCCAATAAGATGGCGCCAAAAGACGGCGCTATTGCCTTGACAACGCGCACAATTTCTTCCTCGTCTTTCGTGCTCAGGCACAATGGAATGGCATCCACGCCTCCGAACGACTTCATCAGCATGGCTTTTCCTTCCATGACAGGCAGCGCGCCCAGCGCGCCTATGTCGCCAAGCCCCAAAACGCGCGTGCCGTCCGAAACAACGGCTGCAAGGCGGCCCTTGCAGGTGAGGTCGTAGGCAAGAGCAGGAGCGGCCTGCACGGCCAGCGACACGTCGGCCACGCCGGGCGTGTAGGCCAGAGCAAGAGTGTGGCGGTCAGCCACCTTGAAGAGCGGCTTGACGGAAATCTTGCCGGCGAATTTCTTGTGCAGGGCGATGGATTCTTCGCCCAGTTTGGATGGAGGCATTGACAAACACCAGTGGAATCATTACCATTCAATCTGCGTGCAGAGGGCTTTTTTGCCCTGCAAAAGCGCCTCGAGCCTCTCAGGATGATGGGCGTTGGCCACATAGGCGGAAACTTTGCCTGCCAGCAGTTCCTTTATTTTGCCGGCCATGCCGCCGGTCACGTCAGGGGAGGAGGAAATGCTAAGATGCTTCTCGTATTTCGCGAAATTCTGGCTGGTAATCAGGGGCACCACTTTTCCTTCCGCCATCACGCCGTCCACGTTGGTGCCCAGCACTATGCGCTCCGCCTTTTTGCCCAGGCGCGCCACAATCTGGTCGCCTGAGCAGACCGACATGCCCAAGGCGGTGTCGGGAACCATGTCGCCGCGCAGGATGGGAAGATAGCCCATGGAAAGGCAGGCCAGCACTTTCTTTTCATCGAATTTCACGATTCGCTTGTTGGTTTGGGTGATGAGCAGGGCAGGGGGCAGGGAAATGGCCGGCACGCCCTCGGCGAGCAGGGCTTCGACAAGCAAAGAGGTCAGCTTGGCGCAGGCGGCATGGGTTTTGGCTGCAGCCAGCTTCTGCCCATCGGTGCGCACGCCGTTGTCTATGTTGTGCTCCAGCACCAGAGCATGGCCGAACGAGCCTGCGCCATGGACCAGAATGATGTCGTGCACGCCGGATTTCCAGACACGGCCGAGCATCTGGGCCAGGAGGCGGATGGCTTCTGGGTTGGCGGTCTGTGGCCTGTTTTTGTCGGTGAGGACGCTGCCGCCGAGCTTGAGGATTTGCATAAGCGGGATGAAGCATCTGCGGATTAAAAAGCTATTCAAAATCCGCCGGCTTGGGCATACGCGGCCAGCTGGCTGGCCATTTTGCCGCGCTCAATCACGGCGACACCATGGCTGCGGGCCTGGTCGTAATCGGTCGGGAAGGCATAACCGCCGGTCACGATGAACTGGTGCTCAAAGCCGGCTGCTTTGAGGGTTTCAATCTCATCCTTGTCAAAGCGGTCCTGCAAACGCCAGACTTGGGCTGGAGGCACGCCCTCTTTTTTGGCAACCATCTGCATCTGGACCAGCTTGTCGACGTTCTCCACCGTTTCCTTGCCGACGATGCAGTCGCGGTGGATGAGGCAGGTCTTGAGCGACTCGAAGAACGAGGCCCAGTCATCGCCGGGAGTAAGAATCCGGTCGCTCACCTCGCCGGGCTTGAACCGGCCGAACTCTCCGTAGACCGTGCAAAGCTGGTAGGTCGAAGCCTCGTCCTTGCTGGTGACATAATAGAGCTTGAAGCCGCCGCTCTGATAGTGCGAGACGAAACCCTCGAACTGGCCGCGTATCAGGTTATCGACTGAAAAACTCTTGAGTTCGTTAAGCTGCCTGAACTGCTCGATGGTTTCGGCAAAAGGCTCCTGCAGGGCGAGCCAGCCATTGTAATCGGCTGTCTGGCGCGCCTTGCGCTCGGCGTAGAATTCCTTATTGAATTCCGCCCGTTGGTCTTTTGTCCTATCTTTGATAATTTCGAACTCTTTCTGGAAATGGGCGACTGACTCTTTCTTGTATTGCTCGCTGCGGCCGTTCCCGTTGACCATGGCGGTTGCAGTCGCCATATGATTCCGAATGAGCATGAGCACCGTTAGGTAATCGCCGGCCACGGCCACCAATGGGCGCAGGGCAAGGAAAGCTTTCATGACCGTTTGCTGGTCTTCTTTGGCAAAGCTGCGCTGGTTCTTCAGACGCCCGCCCTTCACCATCTGCTCGTAGGCTGCGAGCGAAACCACGCCGCATTCCTTCGCGCCGTTGTTGACCACGCCCTCGAAGCTGGAGGCGATGACGACTTTCTTTTGGGGCACGTACAAGCTCATGGAAATCCCTTTAGAGAATGATGATAAGTTATGGGTTTTCGGGTTTTTAAATTCAACCCCTCAAACCGGAAGCATGCGCATCCTCCTGTGCCTCACCGGCGCGTCGGGCATTGTTTACGGGACAAGGCTGGCGAAAGCGCTCAAAGAGGCAAAACAGGAAATCAAAATTGTCATTTCGGCAGGTGCAAAGGAGGTGGCGAAGGCGGAAGGAGCTGCGCTCCCGTCATCAGACTACTCTGAAAATGATTTTTCCTGCCCCTATGCTTCCGGCTCAAATGCTCCAGACGCCGTAGTCATCTGCCCCTGCTCGCTCAAGACATTGGGCGAGATAGCTAATGGAGTTGGCTCCAGCCTCACCACCCGCGCGGCGGAAGTCGCCCTGAAAGAAAGGAAAAAACTCATTTTAGTGGTGCGCGAAACTCCTTATTCGCTCATCGCAATCGAAAACATGAAGCTGGTGACTTTGGCCGGCGGCGTGGTGCTTCCGGCCTCGCCCGGCTTCTACCACCAGCCAAAAACAATCGAGCAGCTTGTCGATTTCGTGTGCGGCAAGGTGATGGACCAGCTTGGCTTGGAGCACAAGCTGTTTAAACGTTGGAAAGGGAACTGGGAGAAGTGAGGGAAAGGGAATGAAGAGGAGCGAGGGGTGTGTTTTTCCATGAAATCATTCCGCGACTTCATCGGGCAGAAAAAAAAGGAAGGCAAACTGGTTGAGCTGAAGAAGCCTGTTTCCAAGCATCTGGAACTGGCCGGCCTTTTGCATGCGCTGGATGGACAAGCCGTTCTCGCCCCCAACATAGCCGAAAATCCGGGCGCGGTGGTGGCCGGAAACGTCTATTCCACGCGCCAGCTCATTGCCGAGCATCTTGGCGTGAGGAAAGAGGAGCTGGTGCAGAAATTGATGAAGGCTATTGACCATCCGACAAAACCTAAACTTGCCCAGACCGGGCCTGTTCTTGAAGAATCCACTGCCGATATTGACCTCTCCAAACTTCCAATTCTATTCCACGCTCCAAAAGACGGCGGCCCTTACTTCTCATCCGCCGTGGTCATTGCGCAGGACAAAGAGCTGGGAAGGAATTGCTCTTTCCACCGAATGCAGGTGATTGGAAAAGACAAAGTGGTTATGCGCATCCTCAAGCGCCACTTGGACGAATACATTAAGCGCGCCGGCGGCGAGCTGGACGTGGCGTTCGTGGTTGGCGCGCCAATCAACGTGCTGCTTGCAGGCGCCACTTCGGTTGAGCTTGGCACGGACGAGCTGGCTATTGCAAATTCTCTCGCCCCATTGCGCACTGTGCGCCTCTCAAACGGAATCGAGGTGCCGGCAGACTGCGAATACGCGTTTGAGGGGAAAATCACGAAAGAAATGCATGATGAAGGCCCGTTTGTGGATTTGACCGAGACTTATGACATTGTGCGCTTGCAGCAGGTCATGAAGGTAACCAAGATTTATCATCGAAAAAATCCAATTTGGCATGCGCTCCTGCCCGGCGCGGGAGAGCACAAGCTGTTGATGGGCATGCCGCGCGAGCCAACTATTTGGAGGGAAGTGGACAAGGTTGCCAAATGCGCAGGCGTCAACATCACGCCCGGCGGATGCTCTTGGCTGCATGCAGTCGTTTCCATTGAAAAAAAGAATGAGGAGGATGGAAAGAAGGCGCTTGAGGCCTGCTTTGCCGGCCACAAGTCGCTCAAGCATGCCATTGCCGTTGATTCAGACATAGACATCTATTCGCCGGACTCGGTGGAATGGGCCATTGCCACCAGAGTGCAGGCAGACAAGGACGTGGCGATAAAATCAAAACAAAAGGGCTCTTCTCTTGACCCGTCGGCCGACCCGCACACCTATGAAACGGCCAAGATGGGAGTGGATGCCACGCGCCCGCTGGTGGCGCACGGCAAGAATTACAGCAAGGCGGAATGGATGAAAGTGGATGTTGGGAAATTTCTGTAGGGTGGCCGGCATATGGAACTGACTTCAATTCAGCAATCCATGCTCAACGGCGAGCATGGCGAGGCCGTCCAGCAGTCAATGGAAATTCTTGTTGCATTGGGCAAAATCTATGGCGCGGACGGCATGGTTCCCGTATCGTCCGCCCAGATTGCGGGCGTGTCATACAAAACGATTGGGGAAGCTGGACTGGAATACCTGTCCGACCTCGCGAAAAAGGGGGCGAAAGTGAAAATCCCCACCTTCCTCAATCCGGCCGGCATGGACCGCGAGCAATGGCAGAAAATGGGCGTGCCGGCAGATTTCGCGAAAAGGCAGATGGCCGTGCTGGATGCGTTCGCCTCAATGGGAATCAGCATGAGCTGCACCTGCACCCCATATTACATCGGCATCAGGCCGAAAGTCGGCGAGCATGTCGCATGGGCGGAAAGCTCGGCTGTTTCATTCTGCAATTCGGTATTGGGGGCGCGCACCAACCGCGAGGGCGGGCCTTCCGCCCTCGCTGCCGCAATATGCGGATTCACCCCGAATTATGGATTTCATTTGGATGAAAAACGGGCGTGCGGACTGGTGATTGATGTCCGCGCTCCCCTGAAAACAAACGCCGATTTCGGCGCGCTGGGCGCGTGGGCCGGCCAGCTGGCCAAACACAGAAATCCGGCATTTAGCGGAATCAGAAAAACAGCGGCAAATGAAGACATGCTCAAAGCATTGGGCGCGGCCATGGCCGCGTCAGGCTCGGTGGCCCTGTTCAATGTGGAAGGGATAACGCCGGAGTATAAGGTGGTGGATGGCGCGGAAAAAGTGACGTTTGCAGCAGATGACCTTCTCGCTTCGCGCCGCTCGCTCACTTCCTCGGACACTCCGCCCCAGCTCATCGCCATCGGCTGTCCCCATGCTTCGATTGATGAGATTAAGGAAGTGGCCGAGAAAGTGAAGGGAAAGAGGGTGGCGCACCAGCTTTGGGTTTGCACGGCAAAAGAAACAAAGGAGAAGGCTGACGCCCTTGGCTACACTTCGACCATCGAAGCGGCCGGCGGCCTTGTGGTGGCCGACACCTGCATGGTGGTCTGCCCGCTCAAGGAAATGGGCTTCACCACAACTGCCTGCAATTCTGGCAAGGCCGCCAAATATTTGGCCAGCCTTCAGGGGCAGAAAGTTGTTTACGGGGACGTGGAGGACATATTATGCAAATAAACGGCCGTTCCATCGCGCGCGGAATCGGAGAGGGGGAAGTGCTGCTCTGCCATGACGCCATCTCTTTTCTTGGGGACATTGACCCAAAGAGCGGAATCTGTGTGGCGCCCAAGCACGCAATTGAGGGAAAGAACATAGCTGGAAAGGTGCTGGTGTTCCCGCAGGGCAAAGGCTCAACCGTTGGCTCGTACGTGCTGCTGCAGCTTGCAAAAAACGGGAAGGCTCCGGCGGCCATGGTGAATGTGGAGGCAGAGCCGATTATTGCAGTCGGTGCGATTATTTCGAAAATCCCCATGGTGGACAAATTGGAGAAAAACCCGTTCGATTTGCTGAAAGATGGGATGAAAGTAAAGGTGGATGGAGATAATGGAACGCTTTCGATGGCGTGAAGCTCTCACTTGTGTAAAATCCGCGCAATGAGCTGCTTGGTTTTCTGTGGAGTCGGAATTGTCTTGGAGCCTTCTCCCACTCCGGAAACGATGACTTTTCGCACGCCCCTGATGCCCTTGAGCATGCGGGCGATTTTGCCGGCCTCTTTTCTTGTGGTGATGACGTGCGCGTTGGGGCCGGCATCAAAAGTGTAGGCCGCCCTCAGAGAGCCGGCCTTCTCATTGTACTGATGGACTGCCTCGACAACGGCTCGTGAAGTGTCGTTCATGTAGATGATGGGCGGCCAGGAGTCCAGCATGGTGGCGTGCATGGCATTTGAATCCCGCATGGTGAGATAGGCCAAGCTCCTGAAGTCCTTGCGGCGGATGGCGCCCGCCACTTTCTCCACCGCGCGCTGCACGTGCTCTTGGCGGCAGTGGCACAATTCCGAGGTTTTGAGAGTGCGCTCCATGCCGGATTTGGAGCTGACCTTCTTTCTTTCCGCGCTGCTGATGGCAATGACATCCGCAAGCTGGGGCCAGCGCGAGCGGGGCGAAACTTGAACTGCGAACGAATCCTCCCCGTCCTTTCTTTTTCCCATTTTCCATCTGACATAGCCGCCAAAGGCAGAGCGGGAGGCAGAGCCTGAGCCAAGGCGGGCGAGAATGGAGATTTCGCGCCTGTTTCTTATGCCAAGGGCGGAAGCAACCGCTTCCGCCAAGGCGGCAAAGCCGCTGGCTGATGAGGCGATGCCTGCTGCGGTGGGGAAATTGTTGTCTGAGATGAGCAGGATTGGCTTGCGGATGATGTGATGACGCTTGCCCAAGCGGCGGCGGATGAGCAGAAGCGCTTCCGTGATATGGGCGTCAGGCCCGGCATGGCCGTTGAGGATGAAGGTGTCGCGCTTGAGCTTTGAGCCGAGGACGATTGTGGTGGTGCTGGCGAGAGCCTTCTCGTCCAGAGTGATGGAGATGCTGTCGTTGATTGGCAGCTTGAGCAAATCGTCGCGCTTGCCCCAGTACTTGATTAGGGCGATGTTGGGAGCTGCAACCGAGGAGATTATTCGCATGACAAGATGGCCTGCTGATGATTTATAATTCATCTTATCCGCCCGTCTGGAGAGAGTATAAAAAGGCGGCCAGCCCCTCTGTTAGTCATGCCTATCCCCAATTTCAAGCTCCGCTCCTGGTCCATGGTATCGCGCTACATCAGCATGTGCCAGATGGTGCTGCTGGTGGTTGACGGAAGGCACATGGCCAGCGGGCGCGTTTCACGCCTTGAGCGCGAAGCTGGGCGCAAGCTGGTGCTGGTGGCCACCAAAACCGATTTGGTGCCCGGAAGAAAGACTGGGCTGTCTGTGCAGCCCAACGGGCTCACTGTCTTCCACGTGTCTTCCAAAACAAAAGCAGGGGTGGAGGAGCTGCGCAAATGGATAACCACCAAGGCCTATGAGCGCTTCGCGCGGCTCGGCAAGCCCTACATGCGGGAGGGCACGTGGTGCAACACGTTTGACATCCTCATCTTGGGCATACCCAACGTGGGCAAAAGCTCGCTAATCAATTCAATGACAGGCCGGCGCGCCACCCTGACAGGCTTTCGGGCCGGCATAACGCGCGGGGTGCAGTGGATTAACCTGGCTGAGGGCATCAGGCTGATTGACGCGCCCGGAGTGGTGGATTTCGCCATGCAGGAGGAGGGGCTTGCTCTTGCAGGCTCATTGGATGTGGAGAAGCTTCAGGACCCTATGGGCACTGCGCAGAAACTAATCGACCGCTTCACGCTTGCAAAAGACCATGGATTGGCGAATTATTTTGACGTGGAGCATTCGACTGACAGCGAAAAGCTGCTTGCCGCCATCGCCCTGCGGCGCGGCAAAATCCTCAAAGGCGGCGAGCCCAACCTTGATGAGGCGGCTCGGCTGGTGGTGCGGGAATACCAGAAGGGGAAATACGGACTGATGAAGAAGGATGCACACTAGTTCGATTGATATTCTTTCAGCAACTCAAGAGCTTTGTCTCTGGATATTTTGGTAGTGGAACCGAGTTTCCCTTGCGTCCACCATTTTTTGACTTGGGCGCTTGGAATAATCCAAAATGGAACGTCTGGGAAAGACTCGACATCGGAAACGATATATCCTTTGATTTCCTTAAGCTTGTTAAGGAAGCCGGATTTTTCGAAAACACGCCCTGAACCGACCATATAGCTTGGACAAAAATATACCCCGCCAGCGGTGATGCTGCGCACTTCCCAACACCCTTTCTTATCATCAGTTAAGTCATAACCTGCACCTTCGCTTGGTGCAAGCTGGCCATGCATGACTTCGTACGCCAGACGACGCTCCAGAATAAATGAGACACGGCGTCCATCAGTGAAATAGAGTCGGACATCTTCAGGCTTGATTTTGAGAGCGTGAGCGATTTCACGTATGTCCCAAGTGAAGGTGCCGGAGACATCCATCGTTTCAACGTCCGAAGAGATATGAGCGGCTTATTAGTCCAAGTAGTTAAGAACCTTTTCCTGCCGCAGCTTCTCATTCGCCATCTTCACATATGTGGCGTCGGTTTCAAAGCCAATATAGTGGCACCCCAACTCCTTGGCGACCTGACAGGTGGTGCCGGAGCCGGCGAATGGGTCGAGGACCACAGTTTCCTTGGTGCAGCCGTGCAGCTTGATGCACATCTCCGGCAGTTTCTTTGGGAACAAGATGCAGATGCTTTTTTAGCATTTCGTAAATAATGTTTATTTTTTCTTTTGTAATCTCCTTAAGAAATGATTCATCTATTTTTCCCAAAGTCTCAAAAAGTGAATAATTTTTTTTCTTAGCTAAGTTCAAAATTGAAGCAATTTCTATACCTTCCAGTTTAAAAATCGGCATAGTCAAAACTCGATAAAGGGATGTTGAATTTTCGAAGTTATAAAGAACTTTTAAATAAGCAAT
>JAKAME010000079.1 GCA_021813025.1 Microcaldota archaeon | reverse complement strand
GGCGAGTGTAGCCACGCTCGCGCAAAACCGGCAGGTCGTAGTGCTTTTTCCACTCGGCCGCGAATGAAGCGCGCAGGCTGGCCTTGTCCACCATGCGCTCGCATGGGGCGGATGAGATTAAAAAACAGACCGGCGGGCTGACGAAAAGGGGCAGATTTAAAATCGGTCGGGGAGTAGGGGGCCCAGGGTGGTTGAATTGGGAAAAACTCTGGTTCTGCTCGCATTGGTTGGCGTGCTTCTCCTCGCCGGCTGCACCGGCATTGAGGGCATCGGCTCATCAGGCTCGGGAGCGTATGACTCCGGCGCGAAGAGCGTAATGCCGGCCCGCTCGGGAGCCAACTACGAGTCGTCATATGCGCCATCTCCGGCCGCAGGCTCCGGAGTGGTGCAAAGCCAGCAGCTAATCAAGACCGCCAGCGCGCAGGTGGAAGTGCCGGCAGGCACCCTGCAGGAAAGATACGCCAAATTCAAGAACATCATCCTTGCCGAGGGCGGCCAGATAACCAGCGCCGACTACAGCGAGAGCGACACGACGAAGGGATACAACATAGCGGCCAAGATTCCGCCGGCAAAATTCGAGGAGCTGTCGCAGCAGCTGCAGACAATCGGCACTGTCAAGGAGATGAGCTCCAGCGCCGAGGACGTCAGCCAGCAGTACGTGGACGTGCAGACGCGCATCAGCAATCTGCAGGCGCAGCGCGCCGAGCTGCTCAAGCTCTATGAGCGCAACGGCACGCTGGAGGACGCGCTGGCCGTGGAGAATGAAATCAACCGCGTGCAGACCGAGATAGAGATGTACCAGAACCAGAAGCTCAACATGGACCGCCAGATTGCCATGTCAAGCATTTATGTGCGCATGTACGAGCAGTCGCCCCTGGTGGACCGCACCGTGCTTGAGCCTCTCGGGCAGGTGGCCAACATCTTCCTCGGCGCCCTTGGAGTGGCCATCATCGTGATTGCCGGCGTGCTTGGCTTCGGGATTCCGGTGGCCATTGTCTTGGGCATCCTGTATGTGATATACAGGAAGCTGCGGCCCAAGAAAGGAAACGCCGGCAAGAAGTAGGCTTTCTTTTTTATTTTTTCAATTTATTTTTCTTCTTTCAATTCTTCTTTTTCTTTTTGGTTATTTAGTTTGCTCCCAACGGGATTTGAACCCGTGTTAGCGGATTGAGAATCCGCTGTCCTTGACCGGGCTAGACTATGGGAGCAAGCAGACGTTATTGCACTCGTCGGCTTTATATTCCTTTTTCGCCTGATTATCCCTCGTTCTTATCCCGCGGATCCGTGGTGGAATGGTTAACACGCCGCTCTCACACAGCGGAGACTGAGCGTTCGATTCGCTCCGGATCCAAATTCCCGCCTTTTTGGCAGAATTTTTCCCCTCAGCCGCGGCGACTGGTGGATATATAAACATACAAGCATATGTTTATCCGTTGATATTGATGCAGAAAGCAGGCAAAAACCCGCCATTGGCGCAGATGTCTGACATTTTCAAGCAGCTCTCCGACCAGTCAAGGCTGGCGGTGCTGCACGCGCTGTGGGGCGGGCCGAAGTTCGTCAACCAGCTTTGTGAAAGGACGGGCCTCAGCCAGCCAAACGTCTCCCACCACCTCGCCCAGCTCAAGAGCCTTGGATTGGTGAAGGCTGAGAAGAGGGGGCAGAAGGCCCTCTATTCCATCGCCGATTCGCACGTTTTCTCCATACTTACGGAGTGCCGCGAGCATGTGGAGCAGGGCGTGAGGCTGGATTAGGAAAAGGAAGGATTGCGGTTAGGAGGTTTAGCATGCACATCATGGAAGGATTTTTGCCCCCCTTCTGGGCGGCATTCTGGTATTTGCTCTGCATCCCGTTCTGGATTTGGGGGGCCATGCAGGCGAAGAAAGTGTTCAGGGAGCATCCTGAGCAGAAGCTTGTCATGGCCGTCTCGGGCGCATTCATATTCGTGCTTTCCTCCCTCAAATTGCCTTCTGTCACGGGCTCGTCAAGCCATCCGACAGGCACAGGCCTGTCTGCAATGCTTTTCGGCTTTGCAATCACTTCGGTGCTGGCCACCATAGTGCTTGTATTTCAGGCGCTGCTGCTGGCGCACGGCGGAATCACCACATTGGGGGCTGACGTGTTTTCGATGGGGGTGGTGGGCCCAATAGTGGGCTATTACATGTTCAAGCTGATGCGGAAAGGCGGCATCGCCCTGCCGCTGACAGCATTCATGGCGGCCGTGCTGGCCGACTGGGCCACCTATCTTGTCACTTCGCTGCAATTGGCGCTGGCGTTTCCGGGCGGCAACCTTGTGCAGGCATTCGAGGTGTTCGCGGGGGTGTTCGCCATCACGCAGGTGCCGATTGCGATTGGGGAGGGCATCCTGATTTGGATGTTCTTCGATTTCCTGCTCAAAAGCAGGCCGAAGCTGGTGAAGCAGCTGCTGGGCGAAGCTGATGCAGGAAAAACCGCGGGCGGGTGAGCGCATGAAAGACAGGTACAAATACGCCCTCGCCATCGTGCTCATGGTGGCTATCTTCGCCATCCCTTTCATCATCAGCCCGAACGCCAAATTCGGCGGGGCGGACGTGGCAGGCTCGGCAGCCATCCAAGAACAGCAGCCCGACTACCAGCGCTGGGCCCTCCCGCTCTGGCAGCCGCCGCCTGAAACGGAATCCATGCTGTTCGCCCTCCAAGCCGCGCTGGGGGCAGGGCTTATCGGCTATTTCATAGGCCATGAGAAGGCAAGAATGGAGCATATGAGGAAGAAAGAGGATTAGAGCAAGAGTGAGGAAGAAAGAGGATTGAGCATGTTTGCGATAGACGAGATGGCCTACAAAAGCCCGCTGCGCTCATGGCCGCCGGTGGGCAAGCTTATGCTGGTGCTGGCATTGCTGCTGGGCTCCCTCCTCTCGCCCACCCCAATCGTGCCTCTCATCGTGCTGGTGATTGGAATAGCGCTGCTCAACCGCTCGTGCGGCCTGCGCCTGCCCAACATCATGGCGCTGGCCTGCATGGAAACCGTGCTCATGCTCTTCATTTCGGTTACGATTATCACCCTGATGATGCCGGGAGAGATAATATGGCGAGCAGATATGGCCGGCATCCCGCTGGCCGGGGCAGCAGGCATTCAGCCGGCTTCAGACGGCCTTTCGCTGCATGTCACGCGCGAAGGGTTCAACCTCGCAGTCCTGCTGACTGCACGAGCCATGGCAGGATTCGTCATCCTGCTCTTCTTCGCCTCATCCACTCCCATCCCCCATCTTTTCTATGCAATGCGCCAGCTTGGCCTGCCGAACTATCTGGCAGAGCTTGTGGTGCTGGTCTACCGATACTCATTCATGCTATTGGAGCAGATGCAGCAGATGGCCACTGCGGCAGACTGCCGTTTGGGCTTCAGAGGACTGGGGCGCTCGCTGCAGACCGCCGGAAGGCTGGTGGCAGGGCTTTTCGGCCGCTCCATGGATTTCGCAGAGCGGGCGCAGGATGCGCTGCTGTGCCGCAATTTCAGGGGGGAATTCATGCCTTTCAGGCAGCCGGCCGGATTGACGGCCAGATGGATAGCGGCGTCCGCGCTCATGCTCGCATTCCTTGTGCTTGCAGGACAGATGTATTCGCATTTGCTGGTGATTTAGATGACAGATTCGCAGACTCCGATAATTTCAACGCAAGGCTTGTGGTTCTCATATGGCGGGGACAAGCCGGCCCTCTCAGACATCACGCTCGACATTCCCAGAGGGAAGAAAATAGTCTTTTTGGGCCCCAACGGCTCGGGCAAAAGCACGCTTTTCCTTCATTTCAACGGGGTGCACAGGCCGGACATGGGCGAAGTGCTGTTTGACGGCAAGGAGGTGAAATACGACGCAAAAAGCCTTGCAGAATTGCGCTCCGCCGTCTCGCTCGTTTTCCAGAATCCGGATGACCAGATTTTCTCAGCCACTGTGGAGGAGGACGTGGCCTTCGGCCCGCTGAACGCTGGCGTGGAGAGGGGGGAGATTGGGAAAAGGGTGGACGAAGCCCTGTCGCTTGTCGGCCTTTCTGAGCAGCGCGAGCGGCCCACCCAGCAATTGTCTTTCGGCCAGCGCAAGCGCGTATCGCTGGCCGGCGCGCTTGCAATGAGGCCCAAAGTGCTGGTGATGGACGAGCCAACGGCAGGCCTTGACCCGCAGATGGTGCACGAGCTTCTGGAGCTTTCGGACGAGCTTAATCAGGCAGGCACCACGGTGCTGGTCTCCACCCATGACGTCGAGACGGCGTACGAGTGGGCTGACGAGGTGCGAGTCATTCATGGAGGGAAGCTGGTGTTCAGCGGCGCGCCCGAGGAATTCTTCGACAGGGAGGACAGGCTGCTGCACGAGATGGGCATGGCCCCGCCCATGGTGCTGTCGCTCAACCGCTCGCTGCACGACCTGAACGGCACGCCGCTAAAGCCCTATCCGCGCACGCTGGCCGAAGCCGCGCACAAGGCATTTAGGCAGAGGAAGGAAAGGGCTGGAAAGCTGCTGCTCCGCTGCGTGGACGAAAAAGGGGGGGCCATCCAGCCGGCTTCCCATGAGCGCTCCGGCATCTACGGGGCGGCGGCGAGGCGCCTCGCGCAGGACGGGAGGCTGGACGTGCATTACCAGTTCCATGCGCTTGAGAGCGGGTTGATGGAGGCCGCTTCTGGACGGGATTTCGTGCTTTACACTGACTCGAATTTGTGCCGGCTGGCCGAGGAGAAGGCGAAGAGGCTGGAAAAGAACGCGGGCGTGAAAGTGCCGATTGTGCACGAGCATGGCGATAAAAAGGGGGAGGGAGGATGAAGGAGGAAGGCCTGGGAAAAAGAGGGTGAATGAAGGCTTGACGGAAAATGCTTTGGGGGAATTTGGATGGACATAGCGCGGAACAAGCAGACCTGCCCGCACTGCGGCAGGTTCGTGGTGCCGCAGGAGTCTGACACGCCGGCAGGAATTATGCTGATTTGCCCGGAATGCTACAAATTGATTGGAAGAGGGTAGGCAGACGGAGAACTGGCCGGCGCGAT
>JAKAME010000078.1 GCA_021813025.1 Microcaldota archaeon | reverse complement strand
AGAACTATGCCAACAACTCGGGCTGATAGATGGGAATTTTGAATATTACCACTCAACCACTTCATGTAAGGTGATTTCTCATGGCAAAACAAAAAGTTGTCTTAGCATATTCGGGCGGCCTTGACACTTCGGTCATCCTGCACTGGATGGTGCACCAGAAGAATTACGAGGTAGTCGCCTACATCGCCGACATCGGCCAGAAGGAGGACTACGAGGCCGCGAAAAAGAAAGCCATGGACTGCGGCGCGTCCAAAGTCATTGTCAAGGACCTCAAGGCCGAGTTTGTCACAGACTACATTTTCCCGGCAGTTCAGGCCAACGCGATTTACGAGGAGCGCTATCTTTTGGGCACCTCGCTTGCGCGCCCGCTCATCGCCAAATACCAGATTGAAATAGCCAAACAGGAGGGAGCCGAATTCGTATCGCACGGCTCCACCGGCAAGGGCAACGACCAGGTTCGCTTTGAAATGTCTTATCTGGCGCTCAATCCGAAAATCAAGATTCTTGCGCCGTGGAAAATGCAGGAGTGGCTGGCCGAGTTCAAGGGCCGCGACGACCTCATCGCATACGCCGCCAAGCACGGCATTCCGGTTCAGGCAACTTCCAAAAAGCCCTATTCCGAGGACGAGAACCTCATGCACATCAGCCACGAGGCCGGCATTCTCGAGGATCCGGCCCACATTCCCGAAGATTCGGTATATTCGCGCACAACCTCGCCCAAGGCCGCGCCAGACAAGAGCACAATGCTTGAAATCCACTTCCAGGACGGCCTGCCGGTCAAGGTGCTGAACAAAAACGACGGCACCATTGTGACCAAGCCGCTCGAACTCTTCCTCTACCTAAACAAGGTGGGTGGCGAGAACGGTGTGGGCCGTGTCGACATGGTGGAAAACCGCTTTGTGGGCATCAAGTCCAGAGGACTTTACGAAACTCCAGGCGGCACCATCCTGCACATCGCGCACCGCGACATCGAGTCAATTGCGATGGACCGCGAGGTTATGCGCCTGCGCGACATGCTCTCGCCCCGCTATGCCGAGATGATATACAACGGCTTCTGGTTCTCCCCCGAGCACGACTTTTTGAAAGCCGCGTTCGACAAGAGCCAGGAACTCATCAATGGCAAGGTTACGGTGGAGCTCTACAAGGGCAACTGCTGGCCTGTTGCGCGCGAGTCCCCGTGCTCGCTCTACAACCAGGACCTCGGCTCCATGCACATCGCCGGCGGCTTTGACCAGACCGATTCCATCGGTTTCATCAAAATCAACGCCATTAGGCTGATGGCCCACCGCGCCATCATCGACAAGATGGGCAAGGCGTGAACCCCTCTCTTTTTATTCTTTCATTTTCCCATTCTTTCCATGCATCCGCTGGCATCCGCATGTCTTCTTTCCTCATCCGCCAGCCCGGCCCCTGTTTGCAGTGTCTGTTGAACTGATTTTGCCGCGTGCGCATAGCCAGCACCCGAAGCGCGCGGCCCGGACAACGACATCAAATTCGAGGTGAAAATATGGAAAGGGGTTTACTTTGCCAATAATGAGGTATTTGACAGCATTTTGCAGGCCGTGGGCCATACGCCACTGGTTAGATTAAACAGGCTCGGCTCAGGTCTTGGGGCCTCCCTTCTGGCCAAGGTCGAGTCCTTCAATCCAGGCGGCAGCGTCAAGGACCGCATCGCGCTGGCCATGCTAGAAGATGCCGAGCAGAAAGGTTTCAAGCCCGGCGCCACCATCATCGAGCCCACGTCAGGAAATACTGGCATCGGCCTTGCCATGGCGGCCGCCATCAGGGGCTACAAGGCTGTTTTTGTCATGCCCGACAAAATGAGCGTGGAGAAAGAGCGGCTGCTCAAGGCTTATGGCGCGCAGGTTATCCGCACGGCCTCTGATGTGGCCCCGGACGATGCGCGCAGCCACGTGTCGGTGGCCAAAAAGCTCGTGCAGGACACTCCGAACTCATTCTCGCCAAACCAATATTTCAATCCCTCCAATCCGCAGGCCCATTACGAGACCACGGGCCCCGAGATTTGGGAGGCCACACAGGGAAAGATTACCCACCTGATAGCCGGCATGGGCACGGGCGGCACCATCAGCGGCATTGCGCGCTATTTGAAGGAGAAAAACCCGGTCGTCAAGGTGATTGGCGTGGATGCCGTGGGCTCGCTCTTTTATGGCCGTTTTTATGGGCAAACGGAAATCGTGCAGCCCTACAGGGTGGAGGGCATTGGAGACGACTTCATGCCCGGCACTCTGGATTTTGGGCAGGTGGACGAGGTGGTGCAGGTGGGGGACAAGGAAGCGTTTTTGATGGCCCGCAGGCTGGCAAGAGAGGAGGGAATTCTGGCCGGAGGCTCGTCGGGAGCGGCCCTGTATGCGGCGCTGAAGGTGTCGGCGGGCCTGGGGCCGGAAAGCGTCATCGTCGTCCTTCTGCCCGATTCTGGCCGGAATTACTTGAGCACTATTTTCAATGACGAGTGGATGAAAAAGAGCGGATATCTCCAAGATGAGTTTGAAATTTGAGGTGTTGGCATGAAATTCGAGACGCAGGCCATTCATGTGGGCGAGGAGCCCAATTTGAAGGAGGGGGGAAGCGGGGACGTGGTGGTGCCCATCCATCTGGCTTCCACCTTTGCGCGGCAGCAGGTGGACCGGCCCACCTGCGGATATGAGTATTCGCGCACGTCCAATCCCACGCGCGCGGCGCTGGAAAAACGCCTCGCCGCCCTGGAGGGGGCCAAATTTGGCCTGGCTTTTGCCTCCGGCCTTGCGGCTGAAACCACGCTGATGCTCTCCACCCTCAAGAGCGGGGACGTGGTGGTGGCGTCCGATGATTTGTATGGCGGCACGCGCAGGCTGTTGGACAAGGTATTTGCCCAGAATTACGGCGTAAGCGTGCAGTATGTGGATGCAGCGGACTTGGGGCAGGTGGAGGCGGCCCTTAAAGCCAAGCCCAAATTGGTGTGGCTGGAAACGCCCACCAATCCCCTGCTCAAAATCGCGGATATTGGGGAGATAAGCAGACTGGCCCATGGGGCCGGCTCTCCTCTGGTGGTGGACAACACATTCGCCAGCCCCTATTTGCAGCAGCCGCTGCTCTTGGGGGCCGATGCCGTGGTGCACAGCACCACCAAATTTATCAACGGACACTCGGATTCGGTGGGCGGCGCGCTCATGGTGTCGGATGAGGCGCTTTATGCCAAGCTCAAATTCAGCCAGAACGCGGCAGGGGCCATCCTCTCGCCCTTTGACAGCTTTCTGGTGCTGAGAGGGCTCAAGACGTTGGCCGTGAGAATGGAGAGGCACCAGCA
Organism: Microcaldota archaeon; assembly: GCA_021813025.1. Lineage (GTDB taxonomy): Archaea > Micrarchaeota > Micrarchaeia > Anstonellales > Anstonellaceae > CAIXYX01. The sequence continues at coordinate 2,028 of JAKAME010000078.1, read as the reverse complement.
GAACGCCATGCGCGTCGCCCAATTCCTATCTGCCCATTCCCGCGTGCGCAAAGTCATCTACCCCGGCCTGCCAACGCATCCCCAGCATGAATTGGCCAAAAAACAGATGAGGGGATTCGGGGGCATGGTGTCCTTCGAGATAGACGGAAACGCATCGGACGCCAAAGCCTTCCTCTCCCGCCTCAAGCTCTTCGCGCTGGCCGAATCTCTGGGCGGCGTGGAATCCCTCGCGGAGCATCCGGCCTTGATGACGCACGCCTGCGTGGGGGCGCAGGAGCGCACGCGGGCCGGCCTCTCGGACTCGCTCGTCCGCCTCTCGGTCGGCATCGAGAATGCGGACGATCTGCTGGAGGATCTGAAGCAGGCCCTCGGATAAAAAAGCAATAATAAACCTCTTGGTCATTTTTTGTTTTTTATAAAACATAGAGCTAATAGGGTGAAAAAGCCCCATCTTCGATATGTTTAATTAGCGTGCAGACGAAGTCAGCGGCAAGGCGCGGCAGCGCCGGCGCAGATTTTCTGGTGTTGTTTATGAAACTCTGGAACAAGGGCATCGAACTGGACAAGGCCGTGGAGGCTTACACCGTGGGCAGCGACCCGCAGGTAGACTTGCTCATGCTGCCCTACGACTGTCAGGCCAGCATAGCCCATGCGCACATGCTGCACAAAATCGGCGTATTGACGGCGGACGAAGCCAAAAAGCTCGTTGCAGGTTTGGAGGAAATCATCAAACTTGCGGCAGCGCACAAATTCGTGATAGAGCAGGCCGACGAGGACTGCCACACTGCCATCGAGAAATACCTTACTTCCAAATTCGGCGAGGCGGGCAAGAAAATCCACACCGGCCGCTCCAGAAACGACCAGATTCTTGTCGCAATTGCGCTCTACCAGATTGACCAGCTCAAAATCGTGAAAGAATTAGCTGCTGCTTTCATCTCGGCCTGCAAGTCTGCCAAGAAAAAATATGGCTCCATAGGTTTTGCGGGCTATACCCACATGCAAAAGGCCATGCCGTCGAGCATCGGCCAGTGGCTCGGCTCCTATGAAGATGCAATGTCAGACGATCTCATCCTTATCGACGCGCAGCTCAAGCTCTTGGACCAGAATCCATTGGGCACCGGTGCGGGCTACAACATTCCGGTGTTTAATCTTGACAGAAAGATGACTGCCAAAGAGCTCGGTTTTTCCAAAGTGCAGGAAAATCCGGTCTATGCGCAGCATGCAAGAGGCAAATTCGCCGCCGGCACTCTTTCGGTGCTCACCCAAGTGATGTATGACCTCAACAAATTTGCAACAGACCTCACCCTTTTCTCCATGGTCGAGTTCGGCTACGCAAAGCTCCCGGCAGAATTCACCACCGGCTCCTCCATCATGCCGCAAAAGCGCAACCCTGACGTGTGCGAGCTCATGAGGGCAAAATACCATGTGGTGCTTGGCGAAGAGTTCAAGGTCAAGAGCATGATGGCCAACCTCATGTTCGGCTTCAACCGCGACATGCAGCTCACAAAAGAGCCGCTCGTCAACGCCATGGAAATCACCCAGTCCAGCCTCAGCATTGCTGCCAAAATTGTCGAAAAAATCGAATTTGACAAGAAAAAGTGCGAGGCCTCGCTCACTCCCGAGCTTTACGCGACAGAGGAGGCCTACAAACTGGTGAAGGGTGGCATGCCTTTCAGGGACGCATACAAGCAGGTTGGCGAGAAATACAAGAAATAGATTTATTTCTCAACTACTTGAGGCCCTGCACGCAGAAGCTGAATCCAATCTGTGTGTAGGCTCCGCCTTTTTCAACATCAACGCTTGCAAAACCGACAAGGCTGTTGTTGAAGCGGTGCTCCACCCTTGCCCCGAACGGATAAGCGAAAGAGTCGGGGGCAAATTTTACCATTGCCTTGTTTTCCTCGTCAGAATAAGCCACGCTGTATTGGGGCGAAAATGTCGGCTTTGTGGGGTTGTAGAACGCCTGCGGCGAGAAACCCCATGCCTCGTCTATTTCAAACGATACCTCTTTTCCTTTTCCGCTTTCGC
>JAKAME010000013.1 GCA_021813025.1 Microcaldota archaeon | reverse complement strand
CCGATCTCTGGACCAGACGCACGTGGTGCTGAGGGTGGGCCGGCTCTATCTTGAGCCAGTCTGGCATGAGGGCCGGCAGGCCAAATTCTTGCTAGTCCATCGCTCGCCAGAGCAGATGCGAGAAGAATACGGCCGCTACAGCGAGATGGCGCTGGAGGAGGCGGTGGTGCAGAAAAACGGGGCGGGAATTGCGGAATGGTTCTGCGCCGAATCGGCCTTCAGGGTGAATGAGGCCATCCGCACGCAGGATGCGGGCGACTGGGCCTGCGCGAAGCGTGTGCTGGATGCGGCCCAGACAGAGCTGGCGGATGCGATGCGCCTTGCGCCTGACGGAGGAAGCGAATACTGGCTCTGCTTCTGCGGCACGCTCTGGGCCCTGCGCGCCGAGGTGAATCTGGGGCTGCAGCAGCCGGAGGAGAGCATGCGCGACATCGAACGGGCCGGCAGGGCATTCGAGGAGAGCATCGCCCTCAACCCGGCCTATCCGACCCCCCGCATCAACTTGGCGTTCTTGCTGTACCGGCTAGAGAATATAGATGCAGCCATCGTCCTCCTGCAAGGGGCGCTGGACCGCATGGCGCCCGGTTCGGAGCGGGAGCGGGAGGCGCGCCGGCTGCAGGAGTGGAAGGAAAGCCAGCGCAAGTGAGAGCGCCGGTCGCCCTAGGGCTGAACGGCCATATGTCGTCTTTTTATCCCTTTTTCACCAAATGCGGCCCATGAAGGCGGCCGGGCAGCAGACGCAGATGGAGGAGAGCGAGCTTTACGAGGAGAAGCCCCTCTCTGCCCCGGCGCTGCCGGCCGGGGAGCGGAATCTGGAAACCATAGTGCTGATGCCGACATGGCGCGAGGTGCTGATGGAGCTGGTGCACACGCAGGCCCTCGACCCGTGGAACATCGACGTGGTGGAAATCACCCGCCATTACATCGAGCAAGTGAAGAAGATGACAATGAATGATTTGCGCGTGCCGGCCAACCTCATTCTCGCGGCAGCCATTCTCCTGCGCTTCAAGTCAGACATGCTCAAGCTTGACGAGGAGCCTGCGCAGACCACGCTGGAAGAGTATGGCGGGCCGGTTGATTCGTCAGAAATACCCGTGCTGGAATTGAGGGGCCGCATCCCGCCCAAGAGGCGCGTAAGCCTCGAGGAGCTGGTGGCTGCCGTTGAGGAGGTTTTCGAGCGCGAGCGAAGCCGGCAGGAGAGGCCGGCCGAAGTGCTGCTGCCTGCGGCAATTGAAATCAAGCTGGCCGAATTCAACCTCGATGCGGAAGTGGAGGGATTGAAAGGCAAAATCGCGAGGGCAAAGGACGGGGAGGGGCTGGTGCTTTTCTCCGCCTTGCTGAACGAGCCCACCCGCCATGCTGTTGTTTATACCTTGCTGCCCCTTCTCTTCCTTGCCCAGCGCGGCGAGGTGAGCATGGCGCAGGACCCGTTCTTTGGGGAGATTTTTATTCGCTCGCTGCAAACAAAGGAGGGCCGGAAGGCCTCGATTGGATGAGATTATGGCACGCTCCAGGATGTCGGTGTATGTGAAGCCCCTCTTGCAGGAGGAAATGCCGGCGCAAGAAGCTGGGGCAGAGGAAAAAAAGGCTGAAAAAACCGCGGTGGAGGCAAGCCCGGCCCCTGCCAAAGCCTCCTCCCGCCATTCCAAAGCCTCTCCCCGCCGCCCGCGCGCGCCGCCGGAAGAAGAACCGGTGCCTGACAGCACGTCTGCAACCAGTTTGCAGACCCTGCTTGAGCCTCTGAAAGAGGAAAACGCGGAGCTGGACAGGGAAGCGCCCGGGCCTTTCTCGAAAACTCCTGCTCCAATCCTGCCGCAAACGCCGGAGGCTGACGACGAGGCTGTTCCGCTTTATTCCCCTCAAGAGCCGCCGTCTTCAATGCCTGCCAGCATGCTCGAGCCGCTGAGGGTGCTCGAAGCCGCGCTGTTCATGTCAGGCTCAGGCATGCCTGCGGCCGAGCTGGGCAAACTGGTGGGAATAGGCGCGGTAGGCCATGTGAGCGGCCTGCTCAACCAGCTCGCGGCACAGTACGAGCAGAGCGGCTCCTCTTTGGAAGTTGTGGAGGAAAACCCCGGAAAATGGGCGATGAGGATACGCGCGGCCTTCGCGCCAGCGGTGCGCCGCTTCGCGGGCGAGGCCGAAATACCCAAGCACGCGCTGCGCACCCTGGCCTACGTCTCGCGCCACGAGGGAATCACAAAGCGCGAGCTGTTCAGGCGCTTGGGGGGCGGCATTTACGAGGATGCGGCAGAGCTGATAGACAAGGGATTCGTGCAGGCCAAGCCGGCAGGGCGCACCATGTCGCTTTCCACTACGCCGAAATTCAGGCAGTATTTCCAGGGGTAAGCTGCCCGCGCCCCGGCAAATCCAATGGGATAAAAATCCATCGTTCCTAAGACGCTTGTTTCGCATTGGTTATCGAGAGGTGAGCATATGATTGCAGAGCTGGATTCGAAGACTTTCAAAAGCCACATAGCCAAGGGCTGGGCGCTGGTGGATTTCTGGGCGCCGTGGTGCGGGCCGTGCAAGATGCTGGGGCCCGTGGTCGAGGAGCTGAGCGGCGAGATGAAGGGGCTCAGGTTCGGCAAGGTGAACGTTGACGAGCAGGACGCGCTGGCCAGCCAGCACAGCGTGATGTCCATTCCGACGCTGATTCTTTTCAGGAACGGAGAAATAATGGACCAGCGCGTGGGCGCGGGCACCAAGTCGGCAATAAAGAGCTGGATTGAAGAGGGAATGGAAGACGCCAAATAGAGAAGACGGGAAATAGCCGGGCCGGCGAAGACTCGAAATAACTAGTCCAGCGCCCTGAGAATTTCGCTCCTGGCCTGCTCAAGAGAATGGCGGGCCATGTCCTGCTTTGGCTTGAAATTGGGCAGCAGAGAGCCTGAGAAGCGGATGACCGAGAGCTGGTCGTAGATTCGGTTCATCAGCTCGAAATAGTAGTGGGCATTCTCCTTTTTCCCATGGCGCAGGGATTCGAGCATGGCGCGGCGGAATTCGCCGACAGCATCGCACACGCCCAATAGATAGACTGCCGGGGGAACGCCCAAGGCGGAATAGGACGGGAGAGCTTTTCTCTCGACTGCGGCAAGCAGTAATTTTGCCTCCACCATTTCCTGCCAAATAGGCTCGAAAAGGTATTCGAACGAAGGGTCGGATGAAGGCAGGCCTTTCAGCTCCCTGTCCAGCATCTCCAGCTCTTTTTTGGCCTCTTCCACTTCCCCAGCGTGCAGCATCTTGATTGCCAGCGCGCAATGGCGCACCAGCGGGCGGGAGGCGCCTATGACCTTGTCGCGGGCCGCCTCGCGCTTCTCCAAAATGGGGATGATAGAGATTAGGCCCAAGTCGGCGGAAATGGGGAGCGTCTTCTTGGAATGGGCGGATGTCTCCTTTTTGCCTGCCATGGACAGGATAGGCAAATCGGGTTTTAAAAGATGGAGCGCCAAGACGGGGCCATGGCAAACCCCCCCTCAGCCCTTTACCCCGCGCCCTCCGTGGTTCTCTCTGTGGGCGGAAGCCTGCTCAACGACGGCAAGCCCAATGCCGAGATGGCGAAAAAGCTGGCCGAGGCCATCCGCTCGGCAGGCGTGCCCTGCGGCATTGTCTGCGGCGGGGGGGTGCAGGCCAGGAAGAAGGTGGAGCGCGCCCGCAAAAAAACGGGCAGCGAATTCGAGGCTGATTTGGCAGGAATCAAAATAACGTACAAGAATGCCGACGCGCTGCGCCTTGCGCTGGGAGCCGAGGCAGGGCCGAAAGTCTTCAAGGATTTCAAGACGGCGAGAAAGGCCGCTGGGCGGCAGAAATTCATAGTGATGGGCGGAACCATTCCCGGCATCACCACCGATGCCGATTCCGCCCTCTTGGCCGAGGCATTGGGGGCCAAGAGGCTGGTGAACGTGAGCAACACGGCCATCTATGATTCAGACCCCAAGACAAACCCGAATGCGAAAAAATTCGGCACAATGAGCTATGCAGAACTCATTTCGCTTGCACAGAAGTCGGACGCGCGCATGGCAGGCACGCATTTTGTGTTTGATTTGCTGGCCTGCTCGCTGATTGCGCGCTCAAGAATAGAGACTCATTTCGTTGACGGTCGCGATGCCGGGCAGCTCAAGGCGGCCATTCTGGGCCAGCCGCACAACGGAACGGTTGTGCGCGGATAGGGGAGAAGGGGCGGGCGCGGGGTATAAATTCTTTTGTGGTAAATAATAGTCCGGTATAACCAATGAACAGCACCATCCCGGCCTCCTCGAGCCTTGACCGCATGAGCCGCGTCTCTGCCAACCTCATCCCAAAGTGCAAGTTCATTAAGCCGGCCGGCGTGGGCGACGGCCGCGACACCATGGCAAAGGAACCGAACGCGAATTCCAAGATTGGCCTTCTGATTCGCATGCTCAACGACGGCACGGTTGACGAGGCGCGAGAACTGGTGAAAAAGAACCGCGCCGAGCTGGTGGGATGGCTCAAGAGCGAAGAGCATACGGCCGGCGAGAGCGCCAAGCGGCTGGCAACCTACGCCAAAAAGAGGTGCTCGGCCGTGCCGGAGGAGGCCGGGCTCATCCTCGGGCTGCTCAAGGAGGCCGGGCTGAGCGGGCTGATAGAATACGTTTCCAAAAGCCCGTATCCCGCCATCGCCAGGCTGGCCGAGCGCTATCTGTAAGGCCGGAGTTCTTGTGGTCAAGCCTGAAACCGTTATGGGGCTTATTTTCTTACCGGCGAGTAGTGCTGCGCAGGCCTCTTGAAAAGCTGCGTCATGAAGAAGTTCTTGGTGTGGAACCACAAATAGCGCGGATAGCCCCAGTCGCGGATGCGGCGGATGGAATAATGGGCGACCGCGCCGGGGACAAAGACCACGCGGCCCGCATGGCGCACGCGCTGGAATATTTCGGTGTCCTCGCCGGTCACAAGGTAGATGTTGAAGCCTCCGATTTTGTCGAAGGCCGTCTTGCGCAGGGCCATGTTGTTGCCGTAGGTGTAGTCCGTGCCCAGGGCGTTGAAAATGGCGGCCATCGAATAGACGCCCCATGTGAGAATGAAATGCTCGACGCCGGTCGCTTCTTTGGGCTGAATCATGCCGAACGCGGCCGCCACCCGCTCGTCATCGAATGCTGCGGCCATGTTCCGCACCCAGTCCTTGTCAACCAGCGTGTCTGCATCAGTGTAGAGAAGCAGCTCTCCATGCGCCGCGCGCGCGCCGGCCTGCCGCCCTGCCGCTATGGTGTGGGTGGTTTCCTGCACTACGGCATCGCAGTATTTCTTGGCTATGCTTACGGTCTTGTCGGTGGAATGCCCGTCGGCCACTATGAGTTCTATTGGGTGGCGGTAATTCTGGCGGCGGATGGACTGCAGCGTGGCTTCTATGTTTTTCTCCTCGTTAAGCGCCGGGATGATGACGGATACGCGCATGGGGAGGGGCATGAAGGGGGAGAATAAAAATGAGACGGGCCGCCTAAACAATTAAAAACATGAAAAACTAATAAAAATAACATGAAAAAAACAACTTTCGCGGCCCTTGCATTGGTTCTGACCATGCAGGGGGGCATGCACGCGCTCAAGGCCCAGGAGCAAAAAAGCGTAATGAACAACAGATTGCTTGTAGAAAAGTCCATCTATCAGGCGCCGGTCATAGAGAACCCATCTCATGCCAAATTCAAGGAAATCTTGAAGACGAACAAATTGGTCTTGGTCGAGCTTGGCCTGGAAAGCTGCGGGCCCTGCCTGAAATTCAAGCGCGCGGTCAAAGAGCTTTTCTCAAAAGACAAAAGAGCCTCAGAACTCACTTTTGTGTATTTTGACATATCAACCTCTGACGGGAAAAAGATATTCACTGAATACCAGGACTCGAGAGAAAGGACGGTACCGCGAGTATTCCTCGTGATGGATGGCGATGTGGACAAAACAAAGGACTATTTTGGAGTCCCCTCAAGCCCGTTTTATTGGGATTCTATCAAAGTTTCGGAAATGGGCAGTTATGGGTATGCGAATTTGTTCAAGAGAGAGTTTGATATCACGCTAACGACAGGCGATGAGCAGGCATTTTCTGGCAAATTGAGGGAAATCGCCAATTCCGCGCCAATAGGAAATGGCGGAAATTTCGTATTCAAGGGCATAAAATTCTCCGTCTTGCACAAGGAGAAAGACCTGTTGGAGTTCGTCTGCAATTGCAGCGGAACACCTGCGGAGAACTTCGTCGTGAAAAAATCCTTCTTTGAATGGATTGACTTGGAAGTGAAAAAGAGAACGCAAGTCGGTCAATGAAAACCCCTTTTTGCGCCTCGGAGATTCTGGCGGTTTTGGCGGCAATCTCGCTTTGCAGCCACTAGGCGCGAATGAGCATCAGCGCGTCAGGAAATAGACCAGAATTATGATCATGCTGATGACCACGGCAGAGAAGATTAGTTGGTCCACCATAGGCTAAAAAACGGGCGCAGGCTAAATAAACCCCTATGAAGGTCGCGTTCGTCTCGGATACGCATTTTGGATATGCCCGCTTTGAGGAGGACGCCTCGGCGCAGGGGAGGGCGGCCATTCTGGACGCTGCCCAGAGGGCGGACGTGCTGGTGCTTGGGGGAGACATATTCGACCACCGGATTCCAAAACTGGAGACCATTCTGGAAGTGGCCAAGGCATTGCAGGAGGCGCGCAGGAAACTGGAGGCAAAGAAAGGCGAGATTTCCCCGCTTATTCTCGGAATTCATGGCACGCATGAGAGAAGGGCGAAAGACGCGCTCAATCCGATTGCCATGCTGGCGCAGATGGGGCTGATGGAGGATTTGCACAACAGGACAATAACGGTTGAACGGAGCGGCGAGAACGGGAAGACCGAACGCGCCTCTTTTTCGGGCATGGGCGGGATTCCCGACGATTTGGTGCATGAGGCGCTGCTTCATCTTGCCTGCAAGCCTGTTGCTGACGCTGTCAATTTCTTTGTATTTCACCAGACCTTGCGCGAATTCATCCCCGTGCCGCTTGATGCGCTGGCATCCATTGACGATTTGCCGGCAGGATATGACTATTATCTGTGCGGCCACATACACGCGCGAAGCGAGCGCATGAACGGAAAGCTGCTGCTGTCCGGCTCCACCGTGATGACGCAGATGAAGGATGAGGAGAAAACTGGGAAAGGGTATTACATCATAGATACGCTCGCCCCGGCAGGCTCGCAGGCTTCATTTATCCCAATTTTAACCCGCCCGTTCGAAGTGTCTGAATTGAAGTTTGAGAAGGCCAAGCCGTCGGAGGTGAGGGAGGAGGTGGAAAAGGAGATACAGCGCCTGCTTTCGCGGAAATGGGAGGACAAGCCTGTGCTCAAGATAAGGCTGGCAGGAAACTTGAATTCCGAATCCTCGGACCTCGACTTGAACGGCCTTGAGCGGACCGAGCAGGCTTTTGTTTTCATAGACAATCGGCTGGAGGGGATGAATCTTGCGGCAGGCTTGGCTGCGCTCAAAGAGGAGAGGATGTCGCGCGCCACGCCGCTTGAATTGGGGATGGCCATGCTGCGCGAGAGGGCGGGAAAGGCGGGAATGAAGCCTGAGAGGGCGCAGGAATTGTTTGAGAAATATTCGAAAGAAGAATGAAACAGGGAAAAAAGAGGATTGAAAGCGCAGCTTAATCTTTCTGATAGAGCTGCATCTCGGCCCATTTCTCGGCTGATTTGGGCTTGCCGAACTCTGGGCTCACCACATCGTAGCAGGCCAGCACGTATTCGGTGCCGTCGGGCGCCTTGAACGCGTAGTCGGCATCGGAGGGGACTTTGGCTTGGCCAATCCTCCTGCCGCTGGCATCGAGGATGTCAACAACCGCAAGGCGAGTGATGTCAGCACGCGCGGAGTCGGCGGTGTCGGTCTTGACCACAACCGAGATCTCATTCAAAATAATGGTCAGGTCGTTCTTGGAGCGCAGCGTATCGCCGATTGTCAAGCGCTTGGCCGTAGTAGTGGCTGTATAACCCGGTACGTTGTGACGTCCGGACAGCTGGTTGACGTAGCTAATTTTGCCTGATTCATGAATTGTTACGGCGCAACTGTTGAAGGTCAGCGCAGAAATAATGCCAGCCACCAGCAGCTTCTTGCCGCTGAAAATGAAACTGGACTTCTTGGCGGGATTGACACCGTTGACCGGACTGTTCGCATTCGTTTTCTGGATTGTTCCCGGAGCGTTGGTTGCCATTTTTTCACCACCAAGTAGATAGTGCGATATTGTGGTACACTTAGAAAAGTTCGAGTTTATAAATATTGTGGTAAAATTGGGAAAAACTTGAATTCATCCACGTAACTGCCTTACATGCTCAACCTTTTTCTCAATAAGCTCCTTTGTCCCTATGTCCGGCCTGTGCCACACCGGCCCGGAGACGGCGAGGCAGCCTGCCTCTGCCTTTTTCTCTGCCTCGGCAATGGTTTTGCCAAGGCCCAGCACGGCGATGGAGCGGCTGGTGCTGGTGTAGATGCCCTCAGGCCGCTGGTCAACGGTGGCGTAATAGAGCTCTGCTTTCGATGATTTGAGCTTCTTGGCGTCTATGGAAATGAGGGATGGCGTGGCTGCTTTGGCCGGATAGCCCTCGGGCACAAGGTATTTCACCACGCTGGCGTCTTTGCTGAAGCGGATTTTCATCTTGTTAAGATGCCCGCCCTGCGAGATGCGCTCGAAGATGTCGGCGAGCGGGGTTTTGAGCAGGGCCAGCACGTTGATGGCCTCCGGGTCTCCGAAGCGGGCGTTGATTTCTATGAGATAGATGCCGTTGCGCGTGAGCATGAACTGGCCGTACATCACGCCTTGGAAGCGGATGTTTGTCTCCAAGTCAAGGATGCGGGCCACTTTCTGCATTATTTTGAACGCTTCTTCATAATGCGTCTGGTTGAGGAAGGGGAGCAAATGCCCGCCGCCGGAATAGGAGCCCATGCCGCCGGTGTTTGGGCCGCTGTCGCCCACATTCGCGCGCTTGTGGTCCTGCACCGCAGGCATGGGCAGAAGCGCGCGCCCGTCGCAGAAAGCCTGCAGGGTGAATTCCTCGCCCTCCAGCCTTTCCTCTATGATGACTCCCTGTCCTCCGATGTTCTGCGTAAGCACTGCGCGCGCGTAGGATTTGGCCTCCCCGCCGTCACGAAGCTGCGAGCCCACTACTGCGACTCCCTTGCCCCCGGTGAGGCCCACCGGCTTGACGGCAACGAGGCCGCCCATGGAGTCTATGAATCCGTCGAGGCCGTCTGTGGATTTGAAGAAACCGTATTTGGGGCAGCCGGAGACGCGCCCCTGCTCCATGAGCTGGCGCAGGAAAGCTTTGTCCCATTCTATGCGCGAGGCGGCCTTTGTGGGGGAGGCCACGCGGATGTTGCGCTTGAGAAGCTCGTCTGAAACTCCGGCCGCCAGCACGGCGTCCGGGGAGGGGAAGGCAAGCTCGATGCCCATGCGCATGGCCCATTCCGCTATCGGGGCGGGGGCATGAATGTTGCCAAGGGCCATGGAGCCGCCGGATGAGCGGCACAGCTCCTCAATGCCGGGGTTGCGGGCAGACATGTAGGCATAGAGCTTGACGTCCTTGCGCCTGCAGAGCGCCTGCGCTATGGCGTGCTCGCGCGCGCCGTTGCCGACAAGGAGGAATTTTGACGCCATATCGGGGCAGGAGGAAAAGAAATGTTATAAGACAGACGGAAAAGGGGGAAAGGAAAACGGGAAGAAAGCTGGCGTTCGGGGAGTTGGAAGAAGGCTGCCCGCTCAGACGGATACGGTGACGCCGCCGGCTGGCTGGGTCAGCGGCTTGGCGCCGGATTTTGCGGCAGCGTCGCCAAGCTCCGCAATCCGCTCGCCCAGCGCCGCGGCCTTTGTGTCGAGCTTGAGGTACTGCCCGTTGCCGAAGTGGGAAAAGTAGTCAAGGTCTTTCAGCAGCATATGATATATCTGGCGGGCCGAGACAAGGTAGTCGAGTTGCTGCTCTGCCGAGAAAGGAGCGATGGTTTCGGCCGCCAGCTCGTATTGGAAAATAGCCTCGAGCAGGTCCGCTATGCGCTCCTTGGACGGGCGCGCGAATTGGTCATCCGCCAGTTTGGACGCTTTGTCAGAATGGCCTGAAGCCAGCACCTCGGCAATGAACTTGGAGTTCTGATGCTGCGGATATGCCTTGATTGCCGATGCCAGATAATGCTGGCCGTTTGACGGCGCCACCTTTTTGGACGCGTCGTAGGCCTTCATGTAGAAGTCGAAGGCTTTATCCGGATGGCCGGCCTGCCTCATGAGGTTGGCCGCGCGCGCGAAGAGCTTGGCCTGCTCCGAGTCGTCCAGCCTCTCGGACAGAGTCTTGTAAAGCTTGGACAGCTTCTCGATTGGCATGCGCTTGTCCAGCGCCAGCGCCTTCTTCTCTGCCCGGTTGAGGCCGGCGTTCGCGAAAAATCCCAAGGAGTTTGCCATGGGAATAAAGTGGGGTGGGGAAGTATATTAACGTTTCCATGAAGCGCCATAAGGGGCAAATGGCCTGCCGGCAAAAGACAAATTACCTAGAGCGCCTGCTCCAAGAGCTTGGGGTGCTTTTCGAAATATTTGCGCGCAGGCTCGAGCATGGAAACCAGCTCGCGCCCGACGGCCGTTTTGAGGTCCATTGGGTGGAGTTTTGCGTCTGAATAGAGCGAGCGCAGCTCGGATGAAGAGGCAATCTCGATGTCTCCGCCGAATTTCGCCGGCCTCTCCACTTTCAGAGGCCTGTCGCGCAAAACAAATGTTTCGGCCATCTGGATGATGGGGTTGTCATCAGCCACTTTTTCAGGGCAATAGGCTTTCTTGAGCTTGCGCGAAATCTCGTCGGGGGAGTCGTGGATGAAGATGCAGGAGTCGGGATTTGATTTGGACATCTTGTTTGCAATCATAAGTTCGTCTTCTGACTGGGCGCCGGCTGCCGCATCCATTCTTTTTCCCGGCCCAAGCAGCCCGCTCAGGAGCGCCCCATGCACCGCCACCGGCTTCTTTCTCTTCGCCTTCTCGGCCCACTCGCGCGCCAGCACATGAACTTTTCTCTGGTCCATGCCCGCGTGAGCGATGTCTGCTTCCAGAGCCCAGATGTCGGCAACCTGCATGGCGGGGTAGAGGAATGCGGAGGCCGGCAGGGCGTCGGATTCGCCGCGCCCCATGATGGTGGTGCAGCGCAGCATGCGCTTCATGGTCGTGTCCTTGCTGACCGCCATGACGTCTTTCCAGTATTCGTTGCCCAATTTCTCGTAAAGCTCGGAGCCAAGAACGAAGCGGACTTGGCCCGCCTTCTCCTCGCCAAGGCCGGCAGCAAGCAGCGAGGCGTGCATGGCCGACTTGAAATAGCCTCCGGCCACCTGCTGTATTTTCTCCAAATCTCCGCCAAGCTTGCCGTTGATGTAGGCATGATAATCGGCCAGGAAAATCGTCGGCTTTATCCCCGCATCCATGAAATCCTTGACTTTGAGCGCGGTGCAAAGCCCCGTGCCAAGATGAACTTTGCCGGAAATCTCGAAGCCGATGTAGTGGGACGGGTGCGTTTTGGATTCGAAAAGCGCGCGCAGCTCGTCCTCGGTAAGAACCTCGAGCACCGAGCCTTTTCTCACCAAGTCGATTTTTGATTGGATGTCCATGAAGGCAGTTCGGCCGGCAAGATTATTAAAAGAGGGCCGCCGGCCGCTCATTCGATGTATTCCACGCCTTCCGCTCCGCGGAACTCCTTGTCTCCGGTGACGAACTTGCAGTTATTGGCACGGCTGAACGCATAGCCAAGGCAGTCGAAAATCGAGAGATTCTTCTGCCGATGGGCAGCGCGGTAGCGCACGGCCCCTATCCAGACGTCCAAACCGACTGGCCGGGCGTATGGACGGAATTTCTCCAGCCAGTATTTGGCGGTCTTTTCGTTGGGCTTTTTGCACATCAGGGAGTAGAATTCGGCCAGGGTGGAGTCCGGGATGACGAACTCCGCATGGCTGATGCGCTCGTAGGCCGGGCTCTCCTCCAGCATTTCCATCAGCGCGTAGGTGTCCAGACAGAGCATATCCGCTCACCCGTCCCATTTTCCTTCCAGTTCGCGCCGGTTGCGGCGGATGTCTGAGGCGGTGATATGGATGCCGCTGCGCTTGCCCCAACCGTAGAGTTCCTCCAGCGGGCTGGAAAGGGGCACAATCTGGACTTTCACCTTCTGCCGGGCGTGAACGCCCAGGGCCAGCAGGTCGGATTTGCGAAGGCGCAAGCCGAGTGAGTTGCCCCACTCCAGCACGGTGCCGTGCACATAAGATGCCATACTAAATTATACGTTGGTATAATTAATAAGCGTTTGGATGGTGCTTTTCCGGCTGCCCGCGCACAGGAGAATGGTCCGGCCGGCCCGCTCTCCGCCCATGGTTCATTCTCTCCTCTTCCCAATATCCCCCGTCGTGCCGCGAATTTTTCGCGCGGAGGGAAATCGTCGAGAATTTGAGGGAAATCGAGAGGAGTTTCTGGGGCCACGTTTTTTCGCTCATTGCCCCATCATTTTCCTCGACGGAGAGCATAGGCGCTTTTAAACCTAATAGAGACCGAAGGGACGCCTGACCACAAGCGATGGTAGTTCCAGACTCACCAAACCACAACATATGGTATAATGAGGGATTTTCATGCAGGGCGAGACGACGACGGAAGGGCTGCAGCGCGCCGGGCGACCACAAGGGGCCGGCCTGAGGATAACGAGGCGCTTCAGCCGCGAGGGGGAGGACGTGTTCGGCCGCTTCTCCTACGAGCGGCGCACCTCCACCATCCGCCAGACCGACGGCTCGGTCGTCTTCGAGCTAAAGAACATCGAGGTGCCGAAAGGCTGGAGCCAGGTGGCCACCGACATTCTGGCGCAGAAATATTTCCGCAAGGCCGGCGTGCCGCTCAAAGACGGCGAGGGCAAGACAATCGCAGACCCGGCATCCGGGCAGCCCAGCCTCGCCTCAGAGACTTCGGTGAAGCAGATTGTCAGGCGCCTCGCGGGCGCGTGGAGGCACTGGGGCGAGCGCTACAACTACTTCGCCTCGCCTGATGACGCGGAAGTGTTCGAGGACGAGCTGGCCTACATGCTGCTCTCGCAGATGGCCGCCCCCAACTCGCCGCAATGGTTCAACAACGGCCTCGCGTGGGCCTATGGCATAAAGGGCAGGCCGCAGGGCCACTGGTACGTGGACCCGGACACAAAGCAGCTCACGCAGGCAGCCGACGCATACACGCACCCGCAGCTGCACGCGTGCTTCATCCAGTCAATCCGCGACGATTTGGTGAGCGAGGGCGGCATATTCGATTTGGTGACGCGCGAGGCGAGGCTGTTCAAGTTCGGCTCCGGCACTGGAACGAACTTTTCGCCGCTCAGAAGCGCGGGGGAGCCGCTTTCGGGCGGGGGGCGCTCATCGGGCCTGATGTCTTTCCTCAAAATTTTCGACCGCGCGGCAGGGGCAATCAAGTCCGGAGGCACCACGAGGCGGGCGGCCAAGATGGTGATAGTGGACATAGACCATCCCGACATCGAGGAGTTCATCAACTGGAAGGCGCGCGAGGAGCACAAGGTGGCCGCGATGGTGGCCGGCTCCAAGTCAATCAGCCGCTCGCTGAATCGGATAATACGGGTGGCGCACGACGAGCGCACCACCGAGTTCACGTCCAACAAGCGCCTCAAGCAGGCTGTGGCCGGCGCGCTGGCCCAGAACGTGCCCATGAACTACGTGCTGCGCGCGCTCTCGCTGGCGCGGCAGGGGCAGACGAAAGTGGATTTCCCGGTGATGGACACCCATTACGAGGGCGCGGCCTACATAACGGTGTCAGGCCAGAACTCCAACAACACCGTGCGGGTGTCCAACCGCTTCATGGAGGCTGCCGAGGCTGACAAGAGCTGGAACCTGACGCGCCGCACGGATGGAAAGGTGAGCAAGACCGTTGGGGCGCGCAGCCTCTGGGAGCAGATTGCCTACGCCGCATGGTCGTGCGCTGACCCCGGCCTGCAGTTCGACGACACCATCAACGAGTGGCACACCTGCCCGCTGGACGGGCGCATCAACGCATCCAATCCCTGCAGCGAATACATGTTCCTTGACGACACGGCATGCAACCTCGCCTCGCTCAACCTCTCCAAGTTCTATGACGAGCAGACCGGAGTGTTCGACACCGAGGGATACAGGCACGCCATACGCCTGTGGACAGTGGTGCTTGAGATTTCGGTGCTTATGGCCGGCTATCCCTCCAAGGAGGTGGCCCGCCGCTCGTACGAATACCGCACGCTGGGCCTGGGCTACGCGAACCTGGGCACCGTGCTGATGATGATGGGCGTGCCATACGACAGCCCGCAGTCGCTGGCCATCGCCGGCGCGCTCAGCGCCATCCTGACAGGCGAATCATATGCGACTTCGGCAGAGCTGGCCGGCGTGCTGGCGCCATTCCCTGCATTCGAGCGCAACAAGGAGGCCATGCTGCGCGTGGTGCGCAACCACCGCCGCGCGGCCTACAACTCGCCAGAGAACGAGTATGAGGGCCTGAGCATCAAGCCGGCGGGCATCAACACTTCGTACGTGCCCACCTATCTGGTTGCGGCCGCGCGCGAGGCGTGGGACAGGGCGCAGGAGGGCGGAGAGCGCTACGGATTCAGAAACGCGCAGACCACGGTGATTGCGCCGACAGGCACCATAGGCCTGCTGATGGACTGCGACACCACAGGCGTTGAGCCTGACTTTGCAATTGTCAAATTCAAGAAGCTGGCAGGAGGGGGATATTTCAAGATTGTGAATGCTTCGGTGGGCAAGGCGCTGCGCCGCATGGGCTACGCGCCTGCGCAAATCGAGGACATCGAGCGCTACTGCAAGGGGCACGGCACTCTGGTTGGCTGCCCTTTCATCAACCCCGAAAGCCTCAAGGCCAAGGGCTTCACGCCCGACAAGCTCTCTGCGCTTGAGGCGCAGATGGGCGGGGCGTTCGACATACGCTTCGCATTCAACCGATTCGTGCTGGGCGAGGACTTCTTGCGCTCGGTTGGAATAACCGATGCGCAGCTGGCAGACCCGCAGCTTGATTTGCTGAAAAGCCTTGGATATTCGAAAGAGCAGATTGAGGCTGCAAACGATTTCGTGTGCGGCACCATGACTGTGGAGGGCGCGCCGCACCTGCGGCCGGAGCATTTGCCCGTATTCGACTGCGCTTCAAAATGCGGGCGCAAGGGCAGGCGCTACATACCCTATCAGGCGCACATACGCATGATGGCCGCGGTGCAGCCCTTCATCTCAGGCTCCATCTCAAAGACAATCAACATGTCTGCCGAGGCCTCGATTGCAGACGTGCAGGAGGCTTACCTTCTTTCGCACAAGCTCATGCTCAAAGCCATGGCGCTTTACCGCGACGGCTCGAAATTGTCGCAGCCGCTGAATGCGGCAGTGCAGGACGAGGCAGAGTTGCAGGCCCTGCAGGCTCTGGCTGAGGAGGCGCAGGCCGTGCTGGAATCCCCGCTTGCGGCGCAGGCTACCGTTGTGTCCACATTGCAGAGAAGGAAGCTGCCGCCCAAGAGAAGGGGCTTTGTGCAGGAGGCACGCGTGGGCGGGCACAAGGTCTATCTCAAGACGGGAGAGTACGGCGACGGGCAGCTTGGCGAGATTTTCATAGACATGTACAAGGAGGGCGCGGGCTACCGCGCGCTGCTCAACTGCTTCGCCATCGCCGTGAGCAAGGGCCTGCAATACGGAGTGCCGCTGGAGGAGTTCGTGGACACCTTCACCTACACCCGCTTCGAGCCTTCCGGTGCCGTTACTGGCCATGAGAACATCAAGCACGCCACCTCCATCATAGACTACGTGTTCCGCGAGCTGGGCTACGAGTATTTGCACCGCACGGATTTGGTGCAAATAAAGCCGGTTGAGCACAATCTGGGAGGGAATGGGACGGCGCATGCGGAGCCTGAGGAAAAGCAGCAAAGGCTCGGAGGGCCGCAGCCCAAGGCGCTGCCGCCAGAGCTGCAGGAGGAGGCGAAGGCTTCCGCCCCCGGCGCGAGGCCTGCGCTGCTTGAGGACGAGGAGTCTGACGAGCGCAAGGAGGCGCGCGCGCAGGGCTTCACCGGCGATTCGTGCTCCTCGTGCGGCTCTATGAAGATGAAGAGGAACGGGACGTGCCTTGTGTGCATGGAATGCGGCGAGACGAGCGGGTGCTCTTAATGATTTTTTTTCAATGGCAGTTTTTATTACATATAGCCATCGTTCTTGTTCTTGTACTATTCGATTATATAACGACCGAGAAATGGGTACGACTTGTAGCTGAAAGAGAAAATTGGGAATCTGCAATCTCAAAGGAGACTGGCTGGCTTCAGGTAGATATATGGAAAAGATTCGAAAATGGGAAAGGAGCACGAGAAGGTTTCGAAAAAGGACATGTTTATTCGACAATAGTTGAATTTGGTTTATTTTTAGTAGCGGGTGGATTATTTTGGACATTATCATCCATTTCTCTAACCGAAGTCGGAGTGTATCTGATGGGAGTTACCTCCGGAATGCTGCTTGTAACCATAATCAATAATTACAATGGACTAAAACGCTATCAAAAGCGACCGGAATCCCACCCTCAGAAAGTATTATAACCTCCGAAAGAACACACATCTATGCGTGTGCTGAGTTTCCCGCATGGCCGTGCACTACTTCGAAAGAAGCTGGCGGCTGTCTCTGGAAGCGCCATCGGGCGGGTGAAAATCCCGCTGCACACGCAGACTTTTTAGAGGTCTAGCCGTGGCGCTCATTCAAATCGACCAGAGCGGGAAATGGGAATCGGGGCAGCCGACTGCGATTGGAGCCAGCGTAGCTGGAAAGCCATTTGGGGCAATCATCCGGCCGACCGAGAAAGACAGAATCAACAGGGTGCTGGGCGGGTTCGAGCAGGAGAAAAATCGCTCCAAGAAACGCAAGGCCAGCCGGATGTTCACCTACGCCGTTTTTCTGACCATCAAAGATGTGATTAGAGAAGGAGACGTGCTGCAAATAGATGTGGAATACCCCGGACAGGACGATTCGATACGGGACTTGCTGAGCCACCTATTCGAGAAGTTCGCAGACAAACCGATAGAAAGGCACAATGTCCAATTCGGGCACGTGGGCCGCACCACGCTGGCCCACGCCGTGGCCCACCAGACATTTTCGGGAAAACGGAGAGCAGACATTGAATTGAGATTCGGCGATTTCTTCCGGCTGCTGGACAGGACGGATGAAATCCGCAAACGGGCGCTAAGAAAGAGAACTGCGTCATGGCGCGCGAGAAGATGAATTTGGTGGGTCTGGCCTCGTCAGCAGCTTCCTCAGCTCCCGATTAGTTCCGGCAATCTTTGGCTTGATATGACCCAGCTCGTTTGCTGGCCGGCTTACCCTATCCGCTTCACAACCTCCAGCAGCTGCTGTGGCTTTTCAATCTCGAAATCAGGCGCTGGCCCGTCGTTGTCGAAATAGGGGTCGTATTTGGCGAGACAGGTCTTCATCCCGACGGCGCGCGCCCCTTTCATGTCCCTGCCCGGATTGTCGCCGACCATGAGCGCCTCTGCAGGCTGCACCTGCAGCTTCTGGCAGATGTGCAGGAAAGGCTCGATGCCGGGCTTGTAGATGTTGGTGTCGTGCAGCGTGCCCACGGCGTCGAAATATTCCTGCAAACCGGTGAAATTGAGGCGCTGGTGGGCCTGCTCGCGGGCCGCGTCGGTGAGAATGCCGAGGCGGTAGGATTTTTTCAGCTCTGCCAAAGTTTCCGGAATTCCGGCATAGGGGCGCAGCACTTGGCCTTTTTTCCTCAAATACGCCACGATGCCGGCATCGCGGATTTTCTCGAACTTTGCTTTGGGAAAATGGAACGGCTGAATCATGTCGGTGAAGACCAGTTGGTATTCAACGCCCCTCTCCTTGTAGATTTTGAATATGAGGTTGTAGGCGCTCTCTGCGGACATGGGAAGGCCCGCCTGCACCATGGCTGCGGAAGCCTCGCGCGCCGATTCCTGCTTGAACTGCCAGAAATTGACGAGGGTGTTGTCCAAATCGAAAATCACTGCTTTGAGCATGACGGGGATTGGGGGATGAAGAATAAAAATCGGGCGGAAGGGCGGGCGGGAGTTTGTTTTTTCTGCAATTCACGAAGTTTTCCCAGATTCAAGCCGTTTTTTGCAATTTTAGAATTTTTTTTCCGTTATTATAATATATCTTCGCTTGCAATCGGCCTTTCGTGGGTGCGAAAGGTCCGATTTCTGGATTTATGGAACGCCA
The DNA here is from genome assembly GCA_021813025.1 of Microcaldota archaeon. Lineage (GTDB taxonomy): Archaea > Micrarchaeota > Micrarchaeia > Anstonellales > Anstonellaceae > CAIXYX01. The sequence goes on along the minus strand of JAKAME010000013.1, from coordinate 6,251 downwards.
ATACCGCCATTTCAACTCAGCCGAACTGCTGGACGCCGCGCGCGCCTACCGCGCGCACACCGAATCGGGGGGAAAAATGCTGCTGGCCATGGCGGGGGCCATGAGCACCGCCGAGATTGGCATAGGCCTGGCGGAAATGATCAGGCAGGACAAGATTCACGCCATTTCAACCACTGGGGCGAATCTTGAGGAGGACATCTTCAATCTCGTGGCCCACAAGAACTACAAGCGCCTGCGAAACTACCGGGACCTCACGCCAAAGGACGAGGCCGCGCTCATGGCCTCCAAGCTCAACCGCGTCACCGACACGGCAATTCCGGAAGACGAGGCCATGCGCAAGATAGAGCGCCACATCCTGCCGATTTGGCAGGAGCATGACCGCCAGCACAGGCCGGCAGCGCCGCACGACTACATCTACGAGCTCATACGCTCGCGCGAGCTTGAGCCTGAATACCAGATTGACCCGCGCGACAGCTGGCTGCTCGCGGCCTGCGAGAAGAATTTGCCGATTTTCGTGCCCGGCTGGGCCGACTCTTCCTTGGGAAACTATTTCGTGGCAGAGCACCTCAAGGGCAACATCCGAGACCTGGCGATAGTCAACAACGGCCTTGCCTACATGACGCAGCTTGTGAGCTGGTATAGGGTGCAGTCGGCGAACAGCAAGATGGGCTTCATGCAGATTGGCGGCGGCATATCGGGGGATTTCCCGATTTGCGTGGTGCCTCTCATCAACCAGGACTTGAGGAAATACCAGGTGCCGCTCTGGGCATATTTCTGCCAGATTTCCGACTCCACGACGAGTTATGGCTCTTATTCCGGGGCGGTGCCCAACGAGAAAATCTCGTGGGGCAAGCTGGCCGAGGACACGCCCAGCTTCATGATTGAGTCCGACGCCACCATCGTCGCGCCGCTGCTTTTCGCCTACGTGCTTGGGCAGTAGGGCGGAATTTGGGGCGGCCAAAATCAGTTTCTGAGCGAGGTTCATGCATGCAAGCCACGCCATCCAAAACAGGCAGCGCGCGGGGCGAGAAGGGAGCGGGGGGGCGCGCAGACGGCACGCCGCTTGGCCCGATTGCCTCGGAGATGGGCGGGCTGCTGGACGGCCTGCGCCAGGCGCTGGCCATGCCCCGGGCGCGCAAGATACACAAGGTGGGCTTTGAGGCAGAATATCTTGTGCTTGAGGAGGACGGGGCGGTGTCGGTGCGGGCCGACGAGCTGATTTCCAGAACGCGCCTGCCTGACTCCGGCTGCTCCCTGCACCATGATTACACCCACAACATGATTGAGCTCACAAGCCCCGCCGGCCCGCGCGTGCGCCCGGTCGCCCGCAGCTGGCTGGAGGCCATGGCGCGCGTGCTTGACGAGGCCGCGCGCCTGAAGCTGCGAATCTATCCTTACGGCACTTACACTGGAACGCACGCTCCGGCCGTTCGCACCGACGCGCGCTATCGCATGCAGGAGGAGGTGCTGGGCCCCGAGCGGCTGCGGGATGCCGGGGGGCACTGCCTGGGATTCCACCTGCACTACTGCCTGCCGCACGGCACCTTCGGGCGCGGGGCGAGGACTTTGCGCCAGCTCTTCCGCTCCAAGGGGCGAGACCAGCTGCTCAGCCTCTACAACCTCATTCTTGCCTGCGACCCGGCGGTCACCAACCTCATGGAGTCATCGCCGTTCATAGACGGCGCGCACAGGGCAAAGGATTCGCGCGCCTTCCTCTACCGCGCCATGCGCCTCGGGCGCGGGCCGGACGCGCTCAAGGGGCTGTATTATGATTTGCCCCTGTTCGGCCGCCTGCCGCGCTATGCGCACGCAATCTCGGACCTCATCCTCCTGGGCGAGCAGCGCCAGAGGCTCTGGCGCGAGATTGTGGAGGAGCGCCATCCCGCCTATCTTGAGCTGGCCGATTCGCTGCACCCGCTGCAGTTCAACTGGAGCCCGCTGCGCATCAACCGCATCGGCACGCTGGAATACCGGGGGCTGGACTCCAACCTGCCGTCGCACATCATCGGCACCAGCCTGCTGCTCAAATACCTGCTGCACCAGGTGCAGGAGGAGGGCCTCCGAGTGGTGCCGTCAGACATAGGCATCCGCGAGCCGTTCAGGCGGGAGGGGGAGCTGCTGCACGTGCCCCCGTTTTCCTATCTTGACGAGGTGCTGCAGTTCAAGTCCGCGCTAGGGGGGCTGGAGGACGCAGAAGTGGCGCGCTACACCCGCCGCTTCGCGGCCCTGGCCATGCTGAGCGTGCCCTCCAGGCGCGACCCGGGGCTGGAGAGGGTGCGGCGCATAGTGCAGGAGCGGCGCACAAAATCGGACGAGATGCTGGCGCGTGCCCGGCGCCTTGGCTGGGACGGCGAGGGAAGGCTGGGGGAGGAAACTGCGCGGGCGCTGGCGCTGGAAGCCTGCGGCGAGCTTGAGGGCGAGGTGCGCCGCATGGCCGGCATGGAGCTGGCCATAGACTCTGAGGACGCGCAAGCATAGGCCGGAAGGCCGGAGCAAAACTGAAAAATGGAAGGACAACTGTCCAAAGAAAGAGCGGGAGCCGCCAAAAACAAAAAAATGCGGGCAAAGGGAGATTTTTAATTCTCAGTAGCGTGGCCACCCTATGATTCTGGCCGAGCTTCTTGTGCTGCTGGTCTCTCTGGCCGTGCTGGCCAAATCCTCCGCAGCCGTTGTCGAGAACGCGGTTAAGCTCTCAGCTTTTTTTGGCATCAGCACCCTTGCCATCGGCTTCGTCCTCATTTCGGTTTCCACCTCATTGCCTGAGCTGTCGGTGTCGGTGCTGTCCTCCACTTCCGGCAACGGCGCGATTGCGGCCGGCAACGTGTTCGGCTCCAACATCGCCAACATCCTCCTCGTGCTGGGGCTGGGGGCGGCGCTCTACGGATTCACCATCAAGCGCTCGGAGCTGCTGGACATCGGGCTGGTGCTGGTGCTCACCACCGTCATCTCGGCCTACATCATCTACGCGGCCTCCATCTCCCAGCGCACGCTAGCCTTTCCGGAAGGTCTGGTGCTGCTCGGCCTGTTCGCGGCTTATGTCTACTCGGTTCTGCACCGCAAGCGCCAGTTGCCCGGGCACGAGGCGGCCAAGGTGAGCAAGAAGGAGGCGCTGGCCGCCTTTCTGTGGTTCTTCGCCTCCATCCTGGTGGTGCTGGCCAGCGCCGGATTCGTGGTGGAGTCGGCAATCAAGCTGGCCGGCGAGCTGGGACTGGCCGAGAGCTTCATCGGCGCCACGCTGGTGGCGGTGGGCACCTCACTGCCCGAACTGAGCGTGGATTTGCAGGCGATTCGCAAGCGGCAGTACGGGCTGGCGCTGGGAGACGCGATTGGAAGCAACATGGCCAACATCACACTGGTGCTGGGCACGGCGGCCGTCATCAACCCCATCTCCATCACCCTGCCCGTCTTCATCATCGCGCTGCTGTTCGCCATCACCGCCAACATCCTGCTGTTCTATGCGGCCGCGGCAGACAGGCACCTGCGGCGGCCGGCCGGCCTGCTGTTTCTGGCGATGTACGCCGCCTACCTTGTCATCATCTTCCTCGCGCAGGCCAAGAGCGCGATTGGATGGTGAATGGCCGGTGCGATGCCGATTTTAACCCATGACGCGAGGAGATGGCATGCAAAAACACATCCAGAAGGCCGTCGAGAGCACGCGGGCGGCGGTGAAGCGGACCGGGGAGATGGTCGGGGGCGCGCAGGCCATTGCGAAACAGACGCGGGACGCCGTCGGGCGCCCGGGCGCGTGGCCGGGCTATTTCATGCTTCTCTTGGGAGCGCTCATGCTCTTCGGCATAGTGCGCACCGCCTTCTTCGGCTCCACCGACGCCTCCACCCACCTGTGGGTGGAGCTCACCCTGCTGCTGCTCATCGCCGTGGTGGCCGAGCGCCTCGTGCAGCAGTGGAAGCAGCCGTTTGTTATGGTACTGCTGCTCTTGGGCGTGCTGATTTCGCCCCACACCTTGGCGGCAGTCTGGCCGCCGGCTGCCGGCGCGCTCGCGCCCCTGCTCGCCCCATACGGATTCCACCCAGACCCTGCGCGCCTTCCCAATCTGGTGACAGACAGCGAGCTTGTCAAGACTTTCGCCTCGTTCGGGGCCATCATCCTGCTTTTCAGGATAGGCCTGCACTCCAAGCTTGAGGCCGTGTTCAACCTCAAGAACATGCTCGTTGCGCTGGGCGGGGTGCTGCTGCCATTTATTGCGGGCTTTCTCTACGCCTTCTACTTCGGCGGCGGTGATTTCGCCTATTCGCTTTTCGTCGGCGCCGCCCTGACGGCCACGTCGGTCGGCATCACGGCCGCGGTGCTTGAGGAGATGGGCATGATGCACAAGCCCTTTGCCCAGACCATTCTTGGCGCGGCGGTGATTGACGACATACTGGCGCTCATGGTGCTGGGGATGATTCGCAATATTCCTTCCGCAGCCGGCCCCGAGGCCTTCGGCCCGCTGCTCTCCACCCTTGCAATCGCCGCGCTCTTTGTGGTGTGCGGCCTTTTCCTTGGCCGTCTCTTCATCCGCAGCTTCTTCGGACATGACGAGGCCGAGCTGTCGAAGAGAAGCCTGTGCGGCCTGCTTGCAATCCTTTTCTTCTACGCCTTTTCGGCAGAAAGCTTGGGCCTCTCGGCCATAGTCGGCGCTTTCCTCGCCGGCCTTGTCATCAGCGGCTCGCCGCTCGCTCCCCTGCTCAACCGCGCCCTCTTTCCCCTTGACGCGCTTTTAGTGCCCATCTTCTTCATCTGGCTTGGCCTGCTGGTGGACGCGTGGGCCATCCCGGCAGTGCTTGGGCCCCTGCTAATCCTCTCCGCAATCGCCGTGCTAACGAAAATGGCCGGCTGCGGGCTGGTGGCCAGATTTTTCGGCATGAATGCGAAAGACAGCCTTCTTGTGGGCTTCGGAATGGTGCCGCGCGGGGAAATAGCGCTTATCATCGCATCGCTTGGCCTCACCACCATTTCCTCTTCAGGCGCGCCGATTCTCTCGGCAGCGCAATACACCCTCATTGCATCCATGGCTTTCCTGACCACAATCATCGTGCCGGCTGGGCTGAGAATACTGCTTGCCGCATCGGCAGAGAAAAGCATTGGATGACAAGAAGCAGGCCCGGATTTTCCGCCCCCTGAAGAAGATTATTAATCCCCCGCTTCTTCATTTCCGCCATGGTTCTGGAAACAATCCTCCTTGCCACGCTCGTGGTGAGCGCCATCTCGCTCGTCGGGGTGCTCACGCTCAGCGTCAAGGACAGGCTGCTGCACCAGCTGCTGCCGCTCTTCGTAGCTTTTGCGGGGGGCAGCATGCTGGCCACGGCGTTTTTGCACGCAATGCCCGAGGCTCTCAAGGATTCCGGGACCGGCGAGGTGATGCCGCTTGTGGTGGGAGGCATAATGCTGTTCTTTTTCATAGAGCGCTTTCTGCACTGGCACCACCACCACAAGCACCACCATGCTGGGGACAGGGGCGAGGAGAGGCCAGCCACATGGCTGGTGCTTATAGGGGACGGGGTGCACAACTTCGTGGACGGCACCGTGATTGCCGCCTCGTTTCTGGCCTCCGCGCCGCTGGGCGTGCTGGCCACGCTTTCCATAATCGCGCACGAGATTCCGCAGGAGATAGGGGATTTCTCGCTTCTTGTCTGGGGCGGCTTCTCCAAGCGCAAGGCGCTGCTGTTCAACTTCCTCTCCGCCCTCACCGCCTTTGCCGGCGCCCTGCTCACCTATTTCCTTGCGCCGCTGATGCCCGGCCTCGTGGCCGTGCTGCTGCCTCTGGCTGCAGGAAATTTCATCTACATCGCCTGCGTGGACTTGGTGCCTGAGATGCACAAGGAGCGCGACGCCCGCCGCTCGCTCATGCAGCTGGCCTGCTTTGTGGCAGGCATACTGCTTGTGGTGGCCGTAGGCTCGCTGCTTGAGCCTGCATGAATGGGGTTGGGCAAAAAGCCGCTCCGAGCAAATTGGCGGATAGCGGATGCATGCCTTCCGTTTTTTTTTGGCCCGCAATCAGGAGGCAGGCACCGCGCTCACCAGCCGCGTCTGCTCGTTCTGCCCCTCGCCGGTTGCGAGCGAGACATACATGCGCCAGCTTCCATTGTCGGATTGGATGAATTCGGGGTCCATGAGCCGCTGGCCGGCTGCCGGCGCGGCCAGCACCATTCCCTCAGGCTCGAATTTCAGCCCGTCTGGCGAGAACGCGGAATAGACGTTCATGGTGAATTCCTTCATCTCCTGCCCCGGCGGCGGCTTGACGAGAGAGGTG
>JAKAME010000012.1 GCA_021813025.1 Microcaldota archaeon | reverse complement strand
AGGGAGACAAGAGGGAAGAAGAAGTGAGCTGCAAAAAAAAAACGAAAGGGAAGAGAAAGCGGACGGAACGAAAAAGAAGAAAAAGCGGATTATGGTAAAAACAAGAAAAACGAAAAGAAGGTGGGAAATGTGGTCATGAACACGAATGCGCCGCGCGCGCCGCTCGCCATGGTGGCGCTGGCTCTTATTCTTTCCGCCTCATGGCTGTCGGCAGGCATTGCGGTCACCAACGTGGCGCTCACGCCGTCCACCCTGCGCCCCGGCGTGTCCGGCGTCATCTCGATGACCGTCACCAACAGCGACACGTCCGACCAGGCATATGCAGTATCCGTGCGCGGCCTGTCCAAGGAAGGGCCGGTGCAGGCATTGGGGCAGATATCGCTTGGCGATTTCAGCCCCGGCGTGTCATCGACAGTCAATTTCCCCTTCTCAATCCCCAACACCACCCGCGCGGGCATCTACACCATGCTGCTGGAGTTCTCCTGGAACAACGCATCCTCGTCATTCACCAAACCCGTCATGATTCCCGTCACGGTCACCAACCCCGCCATCCTCTCCGCTTCCTCCAAGAACGACACCGTATACACAACCGGCGACTTCGTCCTCCCGGTCGAGCTCGTCAACCGCGGCGGCGCGGCCAGCCAGGTGCGGCTGAGCATCAACTCCACGTCGTTCTTCCAGACCGGGGACAACCCCCTGTGGGTGGGCGACGTGGGCGAGCAGGCAACCCCGCTCTCGCTCGGCATCTCGCTCTCCCCCTCCACCAGCTCGGGCACGTATTCCCTGCCCCTCGTCCTCACCTATCGCGACGAATCCAACCAGGATGCGGCCTCGACGGTCTACCTGCGCCTCAACGTCAAGCGCAAGAGCCCCCAGTTCTCGGTCTCAATCCTGAACTCCGAAGGATTCTACCCTGGCCGCACGGTGCCCCTGCAGCTGAAGGTCGAGAATTCCGGCGACGATGCCGCCTACGGGGTGCGCGTGAGCCTTGGCAACACGTCGGCCCTCACCTCGCTCGCGTCCTCGGACGCGTCGCTTGACGACCTGCTCCCCGGCCAGTCCAAGGTCATCACCATACAGACCGGCGTGAACGACGTCACTCCCGGCTTCTACAGCCCGACGCTCCTGGTGCATTACCACAACTCCAACGGCGAGGAGCAGGCGCTGATGTCAGTGCCAATGGGGCTGAGCGTGGAGACGCTCTCGGACGTGAGCGTGTTCGTCACGGCCAAGCCCACCCCCGTGGTGGGCGGCGACATCCACACCCTCTCGGTCACGGTGTCCAACACCGGCACCTCGGCGCTGAAGGCCCTCACCATCCAGCTGCAGCCCTCCCCGGCCTTCCGCCTGCAGGAGGCGCAGGACCAGCAGTTCATCGGCGGCCTCAACCAGGACGACTTCAGCTCGGTGCAGTTCAAGGTGCAGGTGGCCGACGTGCGCGACGGCCTCTATCCGGTGAACGTGTCCCTCAACTTCAAGGACAGCTACAACCGCCTGCACACCGACAAGCAGACCGTGAACATCACGGTGGTGTCCAAGGAGACGGCCGCGCGCGCGAGCGGCGGCTCGCTCTCCCTTCTGGGGGTGGCGGCCATCGCCGTCCTCGTGCTCGGCCTGGCCGGCCTGATATGGTTCTTCTTCCTCAGGAAGAAGGCGGCCGAGAGGGCCGGGCGCCAGTGAATCTGCCGGGGAACGCACGATGGCATCCTTGTCGGATTTGGCGCATTACTCGTTCACGTCGCTGCGCAGCCGCAGCCTGCGCTCCTACCTCACGGTGCTGGGCATCGTGATAGGGGTCGCGGCGGTCGTTTCCCTTGTTTCAATAAGCGACGGGCTGATGGCCAGCGTGGAGGAGCAGCTTCAGGCGTTCGGCCCCCAAAACGCGGTGGTGATGCCCGGCGACGTCTCGAACATGGTCATGAGCGGGGGAGGCTATGCCCCGCCGACCCAGGGAAGGCTTTTCGAGAAGGACCTTGAGCGGGTGAGAAGCGTTCCCGGCACCACCTACGTGTCGCGCGCGCTTTCCGTGCGCAGCCCCCTCGAATTCAGGGGCGAAACCATCACCGCGACCGCCAACGGGATAGAGCCTGAGCCGTTTTCAAAAATGATGCAGGTTTCCGTGTCGGACGGGCGGTTCCTGGACGGAAACGACAAGGGCACCGCAGTGATAGGCCAGCACTATGCGGACAAATCGATATTCAAGCGGGATTCGATGTCCGTTGGCTCGGTGTTCTACCTGGGCGAGCAGAAGAAGAAATTCCGGGTGGTCGGAATAATCGACCCATCGAATTCGGTCTCAAAATCCATGCTGGTGATTCCGTTTGACGACGCGAAAGCGCTGGCGGGGGACACCATTCTGGAAGGCGAGCTTTCATCCATCCGCTTCCAGGTCGCGGAAGGCTACGATTTCGACGAGACAATCGAGGACGCCACCTGGGCGCTGGCCTCCTCTCGCGGGGCAAAGCTCGACAAAAAAGATTTTTCCATCGTCACCTCCGCATTCATCCTGCAGCAGGTGGGCCAAATCATCGGGGTGCTCACCGTATTCCTGGGCTTCATCACCGCCGTATCCCTCGTGGTGGGCGGGGTGGGGGTTGCCAACACGATGTACATGTCAGTGGCTGAGCGCACGCGCGAAATCGGCACCTTGCGGGCGATAGGGGCGTCAAGCAGGGACATCCTCATGCTGGTCGTGATTGAGAGCGCAATAATCGGGCTTGCCGGCGGGGCAATAGGCCTTTTCATGGGCTGGCTCATTTCTGCGGTCGTCTCATTGTTCGGATTCAAGGCCGTGGTGTCGGCATGGCTCGCGTTGTCCGCACTCCTGTTCAGCGTTTTTCTCGGGGTAATGTCAGGATTCTTGCCCGCGCAGAAGGCGGCAAAGCTTTCGCCCGTGGTGGCCATAGAGCAGGGATGACATGGTTCCTTTCATCGGAATGCTGTGGTATTCCTACCGTTCCCTGAGCTACCGCAAAATCCGCTCCTCCCTCACCATCCTGGGCATCATCATCGGGGTCGCGGCAATCGTTTCCCTCATCTCGCTGAGCGAGGGGCTCAATTACATGATAACCGACATGGTTTCGGCATTCGGGGCGAACAACGTGATGGTCATGCCCGGGAGCCTTTCAAGCCAGCTTGGCACCGCCAGCCCCGGGGCCAGCCCCCTCGCAGGCAGGCTTTTCGAAAAGGACATTGACGTCATTTCGTCAGTTCCCGGGGTGGACAAGATAACGGGCATACTGATGGGAAGCGAGCCGGTGAAATTCAAGGACGAGGAATTCTCGATAACGCTCATGGGCGCGCATCCGGATTCGCTTTTCGACATTTACGGCGATTTCTACGTCCTGAGGGAGGGGCGCCTTCCAAAGGATTCCGACCGCAACGTCGCCCTGCTGGGGGCAAGCGTGGCGGACGACGTTTTCGAGAGGCCCGTCTCCGTCGGCCAGTACCTCTATGTCGGAAAAGACAGGCAGAAATTGCGGGTAATCGGCATACTCGAGAAAAAAGGCTTCGGGAGCGAGGACAACGACAATTCCATCATCGTCAATTTTGACGACGCCAAGGAGCTGATGAGGGGCAAGATTGTGAAAAACGAAATAAATTACATCGTGTTCAGCGTCGCGGAAGGGGCCGACGTTTCCTCAGTTGCCCAGCGGGCGGAGCTGCAGCTGGCGTCCGCCCACCATCTGAAAGCGGAAGACAAGGATTTCACCCTGATGACTTCCGAATCAATGATTGACCAGATTAACACCATAACGGGCCTGCTTTCCGTCTTCCTCGCCTTCATCGCCTCCATCTCCCTCGTGGTTGGCGGGGTGGGGGTGATGAACACCATGTACATGTCAGTCATGGAGCGCACGCGCGAAATCGGCACCCTCAAGGCCATCGGCGCCTCGAATGCCGCCGTGCTCTCCATGTTCATCGTGGAAAGCGGCATCTTGGGGCTTTTCGGCGGGCTGGCAGGGCTTTTCATCGCCTGGCTTCTCACCGTTGTGGTCAGCCTGCTGGGCTTCCATGCAGTGGTGAGCATTCCCCTCGCCCTGTTCGCCCTCGGGTTCAGCTTTTCAATCGGAGTGGTCTCGGGAGTGCTTCCCGCGAGGCGGGCGGCAAACCTGGACCCGATTGAGGCATTGAGGTACGAATGAGGAAATCAAAAGTGCGCGCTCATTGCTTCCCGCTCACATAGAGCGCGGCCCACGAGCCAGGTATGCCCCATCCGTGCTCGTGGTCATACTGGCACACCTTGACCTCATACGATTTGCCGCTGGACGGGTCGGTCCAATCCACTTGGCTGAACTCCGGGACCTCCAGCGTCCCCAAAGTCCTATTGCCCGAATCAACCACTCGAATTTCCGCGGCCGAGAGAGGCGGGTCATGCTCCGCGCTCCAGAAGTTGCCCTCATAGCGGAACTCAAGCCCGTCGTAGGACAAATTGTCCATGTAATCGACTATGGAATAGCCCTGGACCGGGTCACCGCTCGTCGCGTTGAGTATGCAGTAGGCTGGCTTGTGCTCCAGCCGCACGCCCTTGGCATACAGGCGCAGGTCGGAGAGATTGTTTTCACCAGACGGGCAGAAGACGAAGCGCCCGTTCGGGTCAATGTCTCCGCCATAGCCGAAGCCGCGCACTCCATGGCCCTGCGGGTCGAGGATAGTGAGATTGGGTATCTTCTTATAGCCCTCAATCCGGCGGGCATCAACATCCATGCTGTGGTATATCAGCCCGTACCCGTCATCGGACGCGAGCGAATCGCCGGGCATCAGGATTTGGTATTCGCTCCTGTTCCAGTCCTTGTTGCAGTTAAGCGAAATCTGGTCGATGTAAAACCAGGCAGAGCCGGATAGATACCCTTTCCAGTTCTGGGTGTGGTTCTGGTTCCAGGCTTCGACTCTCCAAGGGTTCATGTTCGAGATGCCGAATTCGTATTCCTCCCCGGTTTTTGGGTCGGTGAACCTCCAGGCCGTCAAATCCGGCACGGTCTGGTTGACAAGGGTTCTATTGTCCAAGCTCATAATCAGGACACGGACCTCCACGCTGGCTCCGGGGTAATACGCGCGTTCTGGCAGTGTCGCTTCGGCCTGCACCGACTGCTGCCAGACGGGGTCGGTGGCATTTTCAAAAAAAGAGGGCGGCGCATCCAATTTGACCCAGACGCTGCCATGGCGCCGGAATTGCTCGGAATCTATGGTGATTTCATGAGAATCGGCATAGGTTTTGTTCGGCCACATTATTTCGACGAACTTGAGGCTGTTAACGCTCTTGTTTTCCTCAGCATCCTCCCCGCCATCCGCGCTCTGATTGCGCGTGGCGTTCCCCAAATCAGTTTGCGTCCGGTTTGCAATGGCCGCATTCTGCCCGCCGCCGTCCGTGCTTCTCTCCGGCGGCATTACGCATCCTGCAAACAGCCCGAACCCGAGCAGTCCTGCCAGCAGGGCGAGCATCCAAGCTTTGTCCATATGCTTCTTACTGCCCGGTCTGGCTCTTAAATAGCCTTCCGCTTTCGTCCGGAGTCAAAGCGCGCGTTTTTCCCTCACTCGATTCCGGACATAAGCCGCCTGTCGTCCTTTTTCGGCTCTTTTTTGATGATATCCTCGAGCAGAAGCCGGCCAAGCGCGTCCGCAGTTTCTTGCGCAGCGGGCCTGTTCGCATGCACGGGAAGCGGCGCTTTCTTCGTGACCGGATTGAAATCGCCCACATCCACAATCTTCTTTGCCTCTCCGTTCGGCAAATCTTTTGCAGCAGCCTTTTTGTCCGCGCCCCTGGCATCAGTTGGCTTGGGCAGAAGTTTGGGCCCGTTCACAGCAAAAGCATCGGCCATCTCAATCCCGCCAATACGACCATTTTGATTTATCAAATGCAACAATATAATCCTATGCCAAAAGGGGCCCCTTTTTATCCTTTTACTCCCCACTCCGCCCCATGGCTTCCGGCAAGGCAAGGGCTCTGGTTTCCATCGCCCGCCTCCTCATTTCCATTGCCTTCGGCTACGGCATATACTACTTCTGGGCCATGTGGCGCATAACAGACCCCCAGTACTATCCGATAGCGGCCGGCCTCATAGGCGTGGGGCTGCTCTATTTCATGCTCACCCAGCTCAAGGGCGGCGGCGACTGAAAAAAAATCACTTCTTCTTTAATTTCGCCAGCAGCTCCTGCGCCAGTTTCTGCACTTGCGAATCGATTTCCACCCACACCACGCCCATCTTTGGCTGGCCGTAGAGCAGAAGCGTCTGCGGGGGCGCGGAGGCCATCACCACAAGGCTGCACAAGTCGTCCTCCCCCTCAATCAGCAGCCAGCCGCTCCCGTCTGCAAGAAGCGTGCGCAGGGCCTCCTCCATGCGCGGATGCACCCCGCCAGCCGGATTGGGCACCGAATGGTCCATCCCCCGCCCGGCTGCCTCGCGCATGGCCCGCTCCCATTCGCGCGGCACGGGATGGCGCTGGCAGGCCAAGTCGACTATGGCCACGTCGGGCTTGAGGTCTGCGCGCAGGAGGTTCATCACAATCTGGTCCCCAACAGCAACCACCTTCTGCGGCCTTCTTCTCGCCAAGCGCGCGGCCGCCTCGTCGAATCCAAGCACCGGCCCGAAGGGCCTTGAGAGCCGCTCGCGCAGGGCATCATCCATTGCCATGTCCGCCACTGGGGCGAGAGGGATTTAAACATGGCGCACGAGATTGCCATTGTTGAATCATATGCCAATCCCTTCCTCCGACTGGCAGGCCGAGCTGGCCTCCTCCCTTTCCGCCATTTCAGGCGTGGACGGGCAAGCCGCCCGCCGCAGCCTCATGGCTCCCTCCGCTCCCTTATGTGATTGGTGCTCCAATCTTGCTTTTTCACAGGCAAAAGAGCGCAAAACCTCTCCGGCCAAACTGGCTGCAGAATGGGCCAAGGGCAAGAAATGGCCCATCTTTGTGCAAAAAGTGGAGGCTGCCGGCCCCTATCTCAACTTCCACTTCTCCCCCGCCTTCTGGTCCGCCATCCTCTCTTCAGCCGCCGGAGAAAAGGACTGGGGCCTGCTGCCCCCGCTTGCCATCAAGGCGCTTATCGAATTCCCTTCCGTCAATCCAAACAAGCCATGGCATGTGGGCCATCTGCGCAACGCCCTTTTGGGCGATTCGCTCGCCCGCCTTCTCTCATCCGCAGGGCGCACCTGCGAGCGCATGGATTATATAGACGATTTGGGTTTGCAGGTGGCGCAATCGGTATGGGGCGAGGGCCAGAAGGCGGCGAAGGCCGATGCGTCCAGCTCCCCTTTCTCCAAAAAGCTTGACCATGCCCTGGGCTGGAAATACGTCTGGGTGTCCAAGCAGCTCGAGAAGCCAGAAGTGGAAACCGAAGTGCGCGCGCTTCTGAAACAAATGGAGGAAGGGCACGAACCCGTAGCATCGAACGCGCGGCATTTGGTGGAGCAATGCGTCAAAGCCCAATATGAAACTGCCTTTTCATTTGGCATCTACCACGATGTTCTCATCTTCGAGTCCGATATTGTGCGCACAATATTTGGGGAAGGCCTGAAGAAAATCATTGATTCGGGCGCGGCCGTGAAAGAAACGAGCGGAAAGAATGCCGGCTGCCTTGTGGTGAAATTGCAGGACCAGCCCGGCTTTGCTGGAATGGAAAATGCGGACAAAATACTCATCCGCTCTGACGGCACTGCCACCTACACGGGCAAGGACGTGGCATTCACCTTGTGGAAATTCGGCCTCCTGCAAGACTCATTCCTCTACTCCCCTCTTCTCGTGCAGCCAAACCAGCAGACCGCCTACGAAAGCTCTAATTCAAAATCCAAAACCAATTCCTACCCCATGCCTTTCGCGCGCGCGCAGATGGTGGTCAATGTCATCGGAGCCGAGCAGGCCTATCCGCAGAAGGTCATTTCGGCAGTAATGCGCAAGATGGGCTACTCAAAAGAAGCAGATGCCTGCATCCACTTGTCCTATGAGCACGTTGTCCTGCCAGAAGGAAGATTTTCCGGAAGAAAAGGAACATGGATGGGAGGAGAAAACAGCGTTGGTTTCACTGCAGACGAACTCTTGGACGAGATGCGCAAGCTGGCGGTTGAGAAAATCAAGCCAGAATATTCCGAGGAGCAGAAATTATCCATTTCACAGGCCGTAGCAGTCTCTGCCATCCGCTTCTGGTTTTTGCGCCCCAACGCAGGGCAGAAAATCACCTTTGATTATGAGAAAGCCCTCTCCTTCTCAGGAGATTCAGGCCCATACATACAATACGCCTATGCGCGCGCCAGCCGCATACTGGAGAAAGGCAGGGAGGCCGGCCTGCTGCCAGCCCCTCCGGGCTCTGACTATGTCTTCAACGAGCAGGAGATTGGCTTGGCGCGGCTGCTCATGCGCTGGCCGCACGCCCTGGAATCCGCAGCCTCCAAATGCCAAGTGCATCCAATAGCCGACTTCACTCTTGAGGCGGCCGGCAAATTCAACGAGTTTTATACGACTACTCCGGTGCTGGCGGAAGAAGTGAGCGCATCAGACAAATCCGCCCGTTTGATGGAAGTTGCTGCCGCGCGCGCGCTCATTGGAAGGGGAATGGACATACTCGGATTGCCCAAATTGGAGAGAATGTAAGGCAGGCGCCTATCTATTCCCTGCCCCCTCTCTATTTTTCCCTTTCTTTCCGCCCTTCTCCACCCCGACCAGCAGCCTTCATAAACTTCGCCTCTCTTCTTCCAATCGCGTCCCTCGGCCCTGTAGTTCATGGGGGGAGGGGCAGAAAGGAGCGTGGAAAATGGGGAGGGGGCAGAGCCCCCTCCGCGTTTTTCGCGAGGCGATTATATGAAACTTGCATCCGCCATCACGGTTCAGGCAGCAGACCCCCTCTCCAAAGCACTTTCACTGGTGGAGCAGAACGGCGTGGGCGTGCTTGTGTTCGACAGGAAGAGCTACGTGGGCGTCATTGACGAGCGCGCCCTGCGCGCAAGCTCGGGCGACGCCTCCACCACAAGATGCAAGAGCGCAGCCGTGCGCACGCCAATCCTAGAGCCCAACGCCTCTGCATTGGATGCCTGCAAGGCGTTCTTTTCAGGCCGGTTCAAGACATTGCCTGTAATGGAGGGCACCCGCCTCTTAGGCACTGTCACGCGCTGGGAAGTCATGCAGGCCATGCGCGAGGAGGGCCTGCTGGCCGGCAACACGGTCGGCGCACACATGGCCAGCCCCATTCTCACCATAGACGCAAACGCCCCCCTCTCAGTTGCTGACGCCACAATGAAGCAGGCCAACGTGCGCCGTTTGGCGGTGCTTTCCAACGGCAGACTTGTAGGTCTAATCTCCCTCTACGACTTGCTCAAGGCAAAGGCAGGGCCAAAGCAGCGCAGGCCGCAGATGAAGACTTTCGCGCACGGGCTGCACGCCCGCGTCTCCTCTTTCATGAAAGAGCAGGTGGAAACCATCGAGCCTGCGGCCAGCCTCATCGAGGCCGTGGCCAAGATGCTGGAGCGCCAGGTTGCGGCTCTGGTTGTCACCGAGGGGCTTCGCCCGGTGGGCATAATCACGGCAAAAGACATTTTCGAATCCGCACTCTACCACTACGAGAACGCCCGCGTGCAGGTCTCCGGCCTTCATGATTTGGAGAAGGCCGCCGCCGCCGACGTTGTGGAGGCAGGGCAGGAGCTGCTCAACAAGTTCGGCCACACCCTCGGCGCGGAATCGCTCACCCTGCACGTCAAGACGGCGGGCAAGGAATACGCCGTGTCAGCGCATCTGCACGGCCGCACGCCCCTCATAGCCTCCTACTCGGACTTCGACCTCATGTCTGCCGTCACCGCGGTGCTGGACGAGCTCAAGACGCAGGGCCTCAAGCACAAGAAGACCGGCATGGGCGGAAGAAAGAACAGGAGATAGGCCGGCCTAGCCATATCTTTTTAATTCCCAAAGAGCCATCCGCCCACTATGCGCGCGCAGGCTTCCACCGAATACCTTCTCATCCTCTCAGTCCTGGCCGCGGCCATACTGCCGTTTTTGCTGGTGCTGGCATGGAACGCCACGCGCTCGCCCGAGCAGCTTGCCCTCAGCCTTGCGACATTCTCGGCCTCGCGCCTGGCCGCAGCCGTCAATTCGGTAGGCTCGTTGGGCCCCGGCGCGGCCCTGCGCACCCAGATAGAGATGCCTGACAACGTGCTGCTCAGCGCCAGGGGGCGTGAAATCACGGTGAGACTCAACACCTCAATCGGGCAGATGGACATAGTGCAGCCCACGCTCTTCCCAGTCAACAGCACCGGGCTTGAGCGGGTGGGCGCGCAGGGCACCTACATAATAGACGTCTACGGCCCCGGCGGGCCTAATGCCCCGAACGTGACGCTGGTTCTTTCGTAGAAAAAATCATTGCAGGGAGTATCTTTCTTTCGCGTGCTTTCTCAAATCCAGCCTTTCCGTTCCAATCATGGGCAGGCGCTGAACAGGCTTTCCAAACCCGGCCCGCACGCCCAGCTCGCCGTCCCACACTGCCTGCTCGCCGCGCAAAAACACCCCGAATATTTTTCCGCGCAGCTTCCAGCCCTCGTAGGGCGACCACCCGGCCTTGGAGTGCAGGTCGTTCAGGTTCACGTTCCAGTTCTCCTGCGGATTGAAGAGCATCAGGTCTGCGTCATAGCCGGGCGCAATCCTTCCCTTGCGCTGCAGGGTGAAGGCTGCCGCAGGGCCTTCGGCAAACAGGCGCACGGCCTGAGGCAGGGCAAGCTTTCCGCCCACAACTGCGTGCAGCAGCAGGGGCACCATGGTCTGCACTCCGGGGAAGCCGGGCGCGCCAGCATCCTTGTCACTGGGCAGGTGCGGGGCATGGTCTGAGGCAATCATGTCCACCGATTTGAGGCATTTCCACAATTTCGCCACTTCCCGCCTCTCGCGCAGGGGCGGATTCACCATGCCCCAGCCTTTGAGCCTTTCCAAATCAGCCGTGGAGAGAAAGAGGTGGTGCGGGCTCACTTCCACAGTGTGCAGGGGCTGGCCCTTCCTGCGCTTGTCCAGCGTTGGCATGAATCCGCTGCCTGCTTTGGCCATCTTCACCTCTGCGGCGGTGGTGAGGTGGCAGAAGTGCATTCTCCTCTTGTATTTCTTGCCCATGCCGGCGGCGAATTTCACGGCAGAGAGAGCCACTTCGGGCGAGCGTATTTCCTCATGCGTCTTGTACTGCGCGGCGCGCTTCTCAATCATCACCCTGTCCTCGCAGTGCACCAATAGCGGCAGGCCCTTGCCAAGGCCTGAGCAGGCACGCTCAAATCCTGACGGCGTGAGGCTGAGGATGGAATGCGTGTCCGAGAGAAATGCCTTCACAGAAGGCGGCTGGAGGCGGCGTATCAAGTCCCCGTTCTCGTTGGTTGCGCCCAGATGGAATCCGTAGTCTGCCACGCTTTTTGCTGCTGCGAGGCGCTCCTTCTCAGACAGCGCGCCAACCGTTGCTGTGGCAGGCCCGTTGTAGCATGGCATGTCGAAATAGGTTGTTACCCCGCCGGCCAGCGCTGCGGCAGAGCCGGAGTAGAAGTCCTCCTTCTGCGCAGCCTCAGGCTCGCGCATGTGGGTGTGCACGTCAATCGCGCCGGGCAGCACCATCCAGTTGCCTGCATCCAGCGCCTCTCCCGCCATGTAGGTGTAGGAATGTATGCCTCCTATGTGGCCTGAGTGGATGGAGAGGCAGGCGGGCCTGAGCTTGCCGTCAATATACACGCGTTTTGAGCGAATGAACATTTACATCAACCTCGCATGAGCAGTCGTTTCAGTATCTGATTTTCCTTCCGGCCTTGTCTGTATGATAGGCGCCGAACGCCGGATTTGCCAGCGCTTCGTTTCCGTCAATGCTCGGCCCGTCTATGCACGCGAGCCATCCGCCCATTGCGCAATGGCCGCACACGCCGAATCCGCACTTCATGTAGCGCTCGACAGACAATTGCGATTTCACTCCGTGCTTTTTCGCAGTTTCAGCCACTGCCTTCATCATTTTTTCAGGCCCGCATGAATAAACGCAGTCAAAATGGCCAGAGCGCAATAATGGTTCGAGCGCAGAGAGGACATTTCCTTTTGTCCCGGCGCTCCCGTCATCAGTAGTTTGGTGATTTTTTCCCGGCCCTGCCTTCATCAACAGCCCCTTGGTGCGCGCGCCGCAGATTGATTCGACTTTGGCGCCATTTTCCATACCAACGCGCGCCAAAAACCTCAACGGGGCGAATCCGTATCCCCCTCCAACAAGAAGCCAGCGCTTGCCGGCAGGCCAGAACGGCTTTCCAAGCGGCCCGCGGACGTAAATGCAATCCCCGGCTTTTGTCTCGGCCAGCTTTTTCGAGCATGGGCCCACAGCCGCTATTGCCAGCCGCACGCTTGGCTTGTTTTCAGCTATGCTCATGGGCTTCTCGTCCATGCCCGGCTGCCATGCCATGAGGAATTGGCCCGGCATTGCGTCAGGCATCTGCAAATCAAGTGTGAGCAGCGACACAAGGGAATTCTCTTTCTCGTTTTTGAGCACTTTGGCGCGAATGGGGAGAAGACAAGGCATGCAGGACAGCGGTGCAGAGGAGCGGGCCGCCCGCCGGCCGGCGGACGCGGCGCCCTTTGTTCCTTTTTTCAGTTTCCCTGCTGCCTGTTTGCCCATCTTCAACCTCTTTCCTATCCTTCCAGCCTTATTTCCGGCAGCTTGTGAAATCCTTCCTCTTTCATGAAGCCTGCCAACTCCTGCCTTATTTCGCCAAACGCGTTCTGCCGATACCACACTGCCGAGCCTATTGATACGGCATTCGCGCCTGCCATGAGCATGCGGGCAGCATCCTCGCCCGAAGTCACTCCGCCCCCGCCGATTATGGGGATGGACGGGCAGGCCTTGCGAACCGAGTGCACGCATCTTAGCGCAACCGGCAGGAGCGCGGGGCCTGACAATCCTCCATACTGGTTTGCCAGCACCGCCCTTTTCGCCCTCACGTCAATCCACATCGCAGGCATTGTGTTAATCGCCGTAATGCCGTCCGCGCCCGCCGTTTGGCATGCTTTTGCAATCGCGCCAATGTCAGGCACGTTTGGCGCGAGCTTGACAAAGAGCGGAATACTCCTTACTTTCTGCTTGATCGCTTTTGTCACTCCGACCGCCCAATCAGCACTTGACGAAAACATCTCCCCTTCCTTGTGCACGTTGGGGCATGAAATGTCCAATTCAATGATAGCCGGCTTTGCAACTGCGATTCTAGCAGCCACGGCTGCAAAATCCTCGGCAGAGCCTGCGAATACTGATGCAATCACAGGCACTCCGGCCTTCTTTACAGCCTCTCTTATCTCTTCAATTTCAGCCTCAACTCCTGGATTGGACAATCCAATCGCATTTAGCATGTAAGTTGGAGCGGCAATGGCTGTCGGATTTGCATGCCCCTCTCTTGCCTGCAAAGAGCATGATTTGGAAGTGACCGCGCCGGCCCCCTCTTTCGCCGCCCTAATCAGCAGCTGCGCGTTGTTGCCCCTGATGCCTGAGGCTAGCACTAGTGGGTTATCCAATTTCACTCCGGCGAGGGCGGTTGACAAGTCGGGCATAGGCCTCGTATTTGCTATTAGTCGAAGGGGGTTTATATAGCTGCCTCGCCTGAGTCACGGCGTGCATCGGGGTTGATTCCAGTTTCCCGGCAAATTGTGGTAAAGTTTATAAAAGTGTAAATTCAATATGGATATTGTTTGCATGGCTCCCATAATCTCTCTTTCTCCAGCCAACACCTACGCGCCCCCCAAGCGCACGGCCTTTCGCCAGTTGGAAAAGACTGCCGGCGCCTCCGGCCAGCCAGAATTCGAGAGGCTTTTCCCTCTCCCGCCCGAGCCAACCCCCCGCCAAGCAAAAGCGGCCGCCTATCTGAATCGGATTGGCTCGAAAAGTTACGTGCCTCTGCTGCGTGTCCTTCTGGGCCATTATTCATCTTTTGCCGTTTCGGTGCGCCGCCGAGAGCCAGACAGGGCCCGCTTTTATTGCAATGAAATTCGCCAGCTTAGCGATTCGCTGCGTGAGCATCTGCGCGTCGAGCGGCAGGTTTTGGAGCAGCGGGAAGGCCTGCGGCCCGGCGATGCCGAGCTGGATGCCATCGTCGGCACGCAGCACCATTTCGGCACCTCCACCATGGGCCCCCTCCTCTATGCCACCCTAATCCTGCGCTCGCCCCCCCGCCTTGCCCGCCGCCTTCTCTCCACCTTTGAGTCCATGACGGAGGGGCCCATGCGCCTCTACAAAATCTGGCTTGACATCAAGCACCTGCCCCACACCGCAGACGAGCTGCTGGAGGCGGACGGTCGCTTTTCTGGCGTGGGCTGAAGCGCGCCATTGATTGTGGTAAAGTTTATAAAGATGGAAAAGCATAGTTTGTCTGGTTCGCATGGCCCCCGCCCGTATATGCGCTAATGGGGGCGCGCCTGAAAATAATTATATACTCACAAAATCATAGCCAGCTGGTTTGTATGACCTCACTCAGTCCCTCCATTCGTCAGACCCGTTCCGGCAATCCTCTATTTGAGCGCCCATTCCATGCCAGCTCAACCCATCAAACGCTTACCGACAGGCAGAAGCGTTCAGGCGGCATTCCGGCCAAGGAGATTTCCTACTACCTGTCGGCGCGGAAGCATGCGGCCAAGTTCCTCCTCAAGAACCACTCGGTCTTGGAGAACCTGGACCTGATTGTATGCCGCTATCTACCCAACCTGCTGATAAGGGCAGAGGAGCGGGGGGACGGCCTCCCGCTTGTTCAAAAGGAGGCTGAAGGGCTGGCCCGATGCATAAGCCAAATCCGCCAAGAGCTGCGCTCCGAGGTTGCGCGCCTTGAGGAGCGCGGCCTTTCGTCCACTGATGCCCGCATGGACGTGCAGGCAGGCCTGCATCACGTGCTGGGCAACGCCCTGCTGATTCCCGCCCAGTATGCAGAGCTTCTCCCCCTCATGCCGCGCGAGCAATGGGGCCCCATGCTGGAGCTGCTCAAAAAGAGCCAAGTGGAACTGACCGGCATCCAGGGCCATCTTGGCGAGATTAAGATGATGCAAAGGCTCAGCGTTGTGCGCCTTTTCCTGCTTTCCGAGATTGAATACGGCATGCGCTCGGAGCGCGCGTGAGGCGGCCTTTGTTTTCGGCCCCGGCCGAATCTCCGCCTTGCGCCCTCCCCGCCGCCGGCACCTATTTAAATTTGCCATGCGCTAATTTCGCCATAACACCCCCTTAGGGGACCCTAATTGGATTGATTCATGAGGTGCTGCTCAATGACGCTCGAAGACAAGGCATTGGAGGACCAGCTGCCCAAAGAAATCATCATCTCCAAAGATGATGAGGAGCTGCTCAAGTTCCTCGAGCAGACCAAGCCCAAAATTTACGTCGTGGGAACCGGCGGCTCGGGCTGCAACACCCTCAATAGGATGACCGAGCTGGGCATCGAGGGCGTCAAGTTCGTTGCCATGAACACCGACGTGCGCCATCTCATCAAGATGCGCGCAGACAAGAAAATCCTCCTCGGCAAGGCAGTCACCAAGGGAATGGGCGCGGGCTCCAATCCCACTCTTGGAGAAGCGGCGGCCAAGGAGTCGGCTGCCGACATCAAGTCCTCGATTGGCGACGCCAGCATGGTTTTCATTTCCTGCGGCATGGGCGGCGGCACAGGCACCGGCTCTGCGGCCATCATTGCCGAAACGGCCAAAGCAAATGGCGCGCTCACAATAGCAGTAGTCACCCTTCCCTTCCTCTCGGAGGGGCAGGTGCGCATGAAGAACGCGCTCGAAGGATTGGACAAGCTGCGCAAGCATGCTGACACCGTAATCGTGGTTCCCAACGACAAGCTTCTCTCCATCGCCCCCGACCTGCCGCTCAACACCGCGTTCAAGGTGTGCGACGAGGTGCTGGCGGGAGCGGTGAAATCCATAGCAGAGCTTGTCACGCGCGCAGGGCTTGTCAACCTCGACTTCGCCGACCTGCGCACCATCCTCACCGCAGCCGGCTGCGCCGTTGTGGGCGTGGGCGAGTCATCGGTTGACGCCAAGTCGGACCAGCGCGCCCTCATCTCGGTCGAGATGGCCCTCTCCTCGCCCCTGCTGGACGTTGACTTGTCCACTGCCAACCGCGCGCTTGTCAACGTGACGGGCGGCGAGGACATGACCCTCAAGGAGGCAGAGCTCATCGTGGCCGAAGTGTCCAAGCGCATAGACCCCTCGGCGCACATCATCTGGGGCGCGCGGGTGGAAAAGGCGACAAAGAAGGCGTCGGTGCGCGTGCTGGTGGTCATCGCGGGAGCCAAGTTCCCGCACTACGAGGTTTCGGCCGCGCTGTCCGCGCCTGCCGAGAGCCTTGATTTGGACCTGATTTCGTAGAGGAGGAATCGCGATGGTCAATTTGCAAGAAGAATTCCGCAAGACTGTGCGAGTGCTGCAGGTGGCCAGCAGGCCGCGCCTGCGCGACTTCGAGCGCATGGCCGCCATCACCGCCGCCGGCGTGGTGGTTATGGGCATCATCGGCCTCGTCATATCGTTCGTGCTGAACATCAAGTAGGAAATTCTGGCTGGTGCAACTATGGCAATCTTCATCTACCGCGTAACGGCAGGGCAGGAGCGCGTGGTCATGGAAATGATGGCCAAGCGCGTCAAGGCCGAGAGCATGGGCATCTGGTCCATCGTGCATTTCGAGGACTTGCGCGGCTACATGGTGGTCGAGGCGGAGGACGCGCTCTCTGCCCGCAGCGCAGGGCTCAAGATTCCGCACATAAAGGGGGTGCTGGACAAGCCCACCTCGATTTCCGAGCTTGAGGCGCTTCTCGCATCCAGCAAGCCAGTCAGCGCGCGCGTGAACAAGAACGACATCGTGGAGCTGATTTCAGGCCCGTTCAAGGGCGAGCGCGCCAAGGTCATCCGCATCGACGAGAACAAGGACGAGCTGACCGTGGAGCTGACGGAGGTGGCCGTGCCGATTCCGGTCACCATCAAGTCGAACACCATAAGGCTTTATCAGAAGGCCGAGGATGCGGCGCAGTAAGCTAAAATAAATAAAAAAACGAACGAAGCGAGGGGCGAGCGCGCCCCGCGTTCTTCTTTTTATCTTGTTTTTCGTTTTTATTCCATTATCCCTGCCCTGCTTTCCGCCCAATCTGCTCCCTTGCAGGAATGCTCGGCTCGCGCACGGGCTTTCTGCGCAGGAAAGCCACGTAAATCACCAGCGCGACAATCGCAAGCGCCAGCGCGCCAAGCAGCGCAATCCAGCTCTTGTCCGACTCCACGCTGACGCCCGCGCCGGCAGTCTCGAAGCCCCGGCGGCTGGCCTGCAGCGTGTAGCTCCCTTCCGCGTCAGGCGCGGCAATCTCGAACGGGCTGGACGCGGCGCTGAGGTGCCTGCCGCCGAAATCCACCTCCAGGTTGTTCAGGTCCATCCCGTCGGCGTTGCGCACGAACACGCGCAAGCTCTGCCCGGGCCGCGCCTGCGCAAGCACGGTGATGCTCATCGAGGCCTGCTGGACCGCCGCGGACAGGGCGGGGTTGGATTTGGGCATGCCCGCGTCGGTTTCCAGCCGCCCGTCCTTGCCCTCGGCCAGGCACTGGATGGCTACCGAGCCCTCCCTGCTGGCGCTCAGGTCGGGCTCGTAGGTGAACATCCCGTCAGAGCTGAGGGGCAGGTCCACATGCGCGCCGGCGATGTCGAGCGAGGCGCGCTGCACCCCGCCCCATGCCCATGCCCGCCCGGCGATGCGCGGATAGGGGCCCACCAGCTGGCGGCTGAGCGGGCTGTCAATGGTGCACATCGGCGAGAGGACCAGCATCCACAGCTGGCCGTCGCGCGTGGCTATGGCCGCATAAGAGCCGCCGGAATCCGCAGCAGGGTTGGCAGGCCAGTCAGAAAGCGGGTATTCCCAGCGCAGGGCTCCCGACTCAGCGTCCACTGCAGCGAGGGAGGGCTGCTGCGTGGGGGCCAGCACAAGCCTCTCGCTCCCGTGCGCCGCCAGCGCCATCTCGCCCCACACCGCGGCATGCAGGTCTGTGGTCCAGAGGGTGTGCCCGTTGAACGCGTCAAGCGCGCGCAGGCGCCCGTCGTTGGTGCCCACCATGACGCGCTGGCCGTCGGCCAGCGGCGTGGCCATGGGCCAGCCGTTCACCGAATATGTCCAGTTCACCTCGCCGCTCGCCGCGTCTATGGCGTCAATCTGCCCCTCGGTCGAGGCGACATAGACGCGCCCGCCGTCGGCAGCCGGACGGGTCTTGAACAGCGCGCCCACCTCCCGGCTCCAGGCCGGCTGCCCGCTGGCAGATACCGCCTTGAGGGTGCCGCCGTCCATCACATACACGCGCTCGGCGTCGGCTGCCGCGGGGCCGCCGTTGCCGAGAAGCGCCCGGTCGAAGCGCGGCCTGCCAGTCTGCGCGTCCAGGGCCAGCACGCGCGTGCGGTCAATGACATAAAGCAGCCCGCCGCCCTCCGCCAGCGAGCGGATGTCCAGAGTCTGGCTGGTGTTGTTGGCAGCCGCTGCGCTGCCGTTCTGCTCTGGCGGATAAATCCACAAGCGGCGCATGCGCGAGACGTCCAGAGCCTCCACGTGCCCGTCATCGGTCGCTATGAATGCCGTCGAGCCGCTCACAAGCGGGGGCAGGTGCGCGCCCGAGCTGAGGCCGTATGGGGGGAGGGCCCGGCCGTCGCGGCTGTCATAGATGGCCAGCCGGCCGCTTGAAGTCAGCACCATCGTGCTGGTGGGCGTGATGATGGGCGCGCCCAGCGCGTCCGAGGGCAGGCGCGCCGGCATCCAGCGCAGGCCTGCGAAAGAGAAGGAGGCCAGAAGAAAGAGGGCCGCCAGAAAGAGGGGGGCCATTCTCTTTGCCGGGGGCATGGCGGCCGGCTCTTTTCGGGGCTGCGACATGGCTTCCCCTATATCAGCATAGAATAAAAAGAAATCGAGAAAGAGGGCGGGAGACTAAAAGCGAAAAAGACACTGGGGCCGCAACCGGCGGTCTCGAGGCGGCCCCTTCATTTTTGTATTTTTCTTTTTCTATCCTGCCAGAATCGAATCGTACTTGCCCGCGTCCACGTCCTTCTTCACCGCGCGCGCGTCCTGCCCGTTCACCGTTATCCCGGCAGACACGCAGGTGCCCAGCACTTCGGAAACGGCCATCTTGAGGTCTTTTGCCAGAGTGCCGGCCGCTTTGGCCTTCGCCACCTTGATGGCCTGCTCCAGCTTGAGGTCTCCCACAACTTTTGGCTCCCCCTCGCCGCCTTTGCGGCCCTTTTCAAGATTGAGCTCCTTTTTCACAAGCTCCGAAGTGGCTGGGAATCCGACCTCGATGCGCCAGCTCTTGGTCGCTTTCTCCACAAACACCTTGACAGGCACTTTCACGCCTGCGAATCCGCCGGTCTGCTTGTTTATTTCGGCGATGATGGCGCTGATGTTGACGCCCATCGGCGCGAGGGCCGGGGCGAGGGGCGGGCCGGCCTTGGCCTGGCCTCCGTCCACGATGGCGGAAATTGCGACTTCGGACATGGCATTACCTCTTTGCAAAAGCCTTTCTTGTGAATTACCACCCGCTGAAGCGGGTGGCGTCCTGCTTCAAAGACGGAGCTATCACTCCATCTCCACAGGCGTTACTTCCGGCCATTCCGGCCGTAGCTCGTGTGAGTATGTTGATGGCTGCATTTATATCTCTATCCAACACCAGCCCGCAGACAGAGCATTGATGGATTCGCTCCCACAGGCCTTTCTGGACGGTGAAATGGCAGCCGCTGCATTCCTGACTGGTATCTTTCGGGTCCACGAACACAATCTCTGAACCGGCACTTGCAGCCTTGTAGCAGAGCATGTGAGTGAACAGCCCCCAAGAAGCATCATGAATTCCTTTTCCATGGCCTTCTTCTGCCATTTCATTTATCCTCAAATCTTCCATAACAATCTTGGAGTAGTTGGACAGAAGCCAGTTGGCGCTCTTGTGCAGATAGTCTTTACGGGCATTGGCAACAGCCTCGTGCACTAGAGCCACCTTCTTCTTGGCTTTTCGCCGGTTATGGCTTGTTCTGAGCTTTCTTGACAAGCGGCGCTGGGCAGCCGCCAGCTTCTGCTCAAGCTTTCGGAAATTGTGGGGGTTTTGGATGATTTTGCCATCAGATAGCGTGGCTAATCGGTTCAACCCCAAATCCAATCCAATCGCTGGTCCGGCATTCGCCGGTTGGATTTGGGGCTCTTGCTCGACGCTGAAGATGGCGTGCCACTTGCCGGAAGCCTCTCTCTTGAGGGAGAGGGTCTTGATTTTGCCTTTCATCGCCCGATGCCGGATGATGGGAATTTCTCCGAATGGGGAGACTTTGAGCTTCTTGTCTAAAGAGAAGCCGGATTGGGGATAGAAGATGCTTCTCACCCTCTCAAAAGACTTGAACCTTGGAAAACCCCATTTCTGGCCTTTCTTTTTGGCCCTGACTTTGGCTTTGAGTGAGCGGTCCAAGTTCTGGACCACCGATTGGGCGGCTTGGGAATAGAGGCCCTGACCTTTGGCATACTCCCGCATCTCCTTCACGGAAAGGAACTTCTGCTCGTTCTCATATTTCTCTTTAGTTTTCTCCAAGAGGATGTTCCAGAGGTTCTTCTCTATCCAGAGATGGTGGTTCAACTCCTTCTCTTGGGCCTTGGATGGGTAGAGTCTGAATTTGTAGGCCCTCATAGGGGAATAACGTTGTGCCGGAGTATATGGCTTTGGAGAGGGTAGGCTTCCGGTGTTTTCCGCTGTATCTGACCCGCTAAAAGCGGGTAGGGTTAGCGGTCTGAAGCTACAATAAGAAGGCGATGGCCTGATAGGGCTTCTTCAACTTTATAAGCTTGCGGGCCGAAAGGATTCATGCATTTTCCCGCATATTTGGCGGGTGTTTGACTATGGCCAATTCCATTCCTGCCTCATTTGACGTCATCGTATGCGGCGCGGGGCCTGGCGGCTCCACGACAGCCGCCTACCTCGGCCGCCTGGGCCGCTCGGTGCTGCTTCTTGACAAGGCCAAGTTCCCCCGCGACAAGACGTGCGGCGACGCGCTCTCAGGCAAGTCCATGCGCGTGGTGCGCGAGCTTGGGCTTGTGAAGGAAGTGGAAAAGCTGCCGCACGGCTCGATTCGCGGCGTGACTTTCTCCTCTCCAAACGGCGCATTGGCTTCAGTTCCCTTCCAGTCAGATGATGCCAACCGCGAGGGGGGCACAGGCTACTGCCTGCGCCGCATGCACACAGACAACCTGTTTTTCCAGGCTGCGAAAAACACCCAGAACGTGACCGTGCGCGAGCAGTTCCAGGTTCAGGAAGTCATATTCGAGGACGGCAAAGCGGTCGGCGTGAAGGGCATCGACTTGTCCTCTCCCTCGCGCGAGGAGACGGCTTTCCGCGCCAAAGTCATTGTAGGCGCTGACGGCGTGAATTCGGCCATTGCGCGCTCCTGTTTGGGCGAGAAGGCCGACCTCGAGCCTGCCCATTCCTGCGATGCCGTGCGTGTGTATTATTCCGGCATCTCAGGCCTTACCGACCAGATTGAAATCCATTTCGTCAAGTCCATAATGCCTGGCTATTTCTGGATTTTCCCGATGGAGGACGGCACCTCCAACGTTGGCTTGGGGCTTGTGAGCAAGGATTTGCAGGAGAGGATGAAGAAGGAGAAGACAGGCCTTGTGCAGATGCTCAACCATATCATCAAGGAGGAGCCCATGTTCAAGGAGCGCTTCGCCAATGCCAAACCCCTCTCCCCAGTCACAGGCTGGAGGCTTCCATTCGGCTCCTATCGGCGCCAGCTTGCAGGAGAGGGCTGGGTGCTGGTTGGCGATGCAGCATCTCTTGTCGACCCCTTCTCTGGCGAGGGCGTGGGCAATGCCACCACTGCGGGCCGCTTGGCCGCGCAGTTTATTGACGAGGCAATCGAGCGCAATGATTTGTCGCGCCTCTCGCTGGGCCGCTACGAGGCGGCTCTGTGGAACGAGCTGGGCGCAGAGCTGGCCACCTCTTATCGCATGCAGCAGCTTGGAAGGCACGAGTGGCTGCTCAACCTTGTGATTGGAAAGGCGGCCACAAAGCCCAAAGTGCGCGAGCTTATCTCGGCCAGCTTGGCAAGCGAGCACGCCAAGATGAAGTTCGACAACCCGCTCACCTATGTGTGGCTGCTTCTGACATGACGGCATTCTGCGTGATTTCATGGATGTACGCGACGCATGGAAATCAACCTGTCGCGTTCTCTTGCGCGGTGAAGTTGGCGAACTCCCGGATTTCGAGCCCTATCTCATGCGCTATGTGGAGAAAGTGATGCCTGTAAAATCAGCGCTGAGCGGCAAAACAGTCACCATCTCATCTCCTGAATTTTCTCCCGGCTCAAAATTCATCTCCCATGACGAGATGGCCGAATTTGACAAGCGCCTGCGCTCAATGAAGCTTGACATAAATTCCATCAAAGACATCGACTCGGCCGTTTCAGCTCTTGGCGAGCATCTCTATTACTGCGGCGACATCATCACTGGAAATTCGAGCGAAGTGAAAACGGCCGATTCCATAGCCAATTCCGTGCATGTTCTCCATTCCAACGAGCTCTACGACTGCAAGTTCATGGCCTATTCGTCCGTTCTGCGCTATTGCGAGAACGGCTTCGGCTCCTCTGGCGGCGGGGAATCCAAGTTCATGATAAAATGCTTCGAGGTTTTCCAGCAGACGCGCTGCATGGAAACATTCAGGGCCTACACCTGCAACGACTGCTACTATTCCTCAAATTTGGAGAATTGCAATGACTGCATGTTTTCCTTCAACCAGCGCGCGCGCCGCAATCTCATCGGCAACAGGCTCTTTTCCCCTCCAGAATACCAGAAGCTCAAAAGCAAGCTGGTGGACGACATCCGCCAAACTCTTGCATCCAAAAAGTCGGTCCCCTCAATCGTTGACCTGACGCGTGATTAGGATGGCCAGCCACGACCCTGAAATCGAGAAGGCGTTCGCCTCTGTCACCAAATCCTGCCTTGGAAAATCCCTCTCCACTCACGAGCAGTACGAGAAATGGCTGCTTCAGCACGTGCGCCCGCCCGTGGCGCAGAAATCGGCCGTGAGCGGGCAAATAATGTATGTGCCCTCCTATTCCTATTACACAGAGCCGGGAAAAAGGGCGATTACGCTTGAGGAATCGGTGGAAGAAGGAAAAAAGATGCTTGGAGAAGCCGACCTCTCTCATCTTTCCCTTTCCAGCGCCTCCTCAATTCTCTCCCCAATCAAACTTTATTCTCCTGAAGTCAAGTTCGGCACGCTTTCATTCATAGAGGAGTGCGGCGTGTATTTCTGGTCCACTCATTGCTATCGCGGCACGTGGATTGGGCACGCAAAATACTGCGCGTATTGCATGTGGCCGCGCAATTCTGAATACTGCTTTGGCTGCGACTTCGCCTTTTCCTGCAAATCCTGCCTGAAATGCTATCATTCTGTGGAGCTCTCGCGCTGCTTTGAGGTGAGCCATTCCAACTCATGCTCGGACTGCCTTTTCTGCCACAACTGCGAGAATTTGACCGACTGCATGTTCTGCTTCAACGCCAAAGGATTGAGATATGCAATTGGAAACGTTGTGGTTGGCGAGGCGGAATACAGGCGCATCAAAAAGATGGTGCTGGACGACGTTTTGCGGCGACTTGAGAAGGATAAAAAGCTGGAGTGGAGCATTTTCACCATCGGGTGCAAGAGATGAGCGAACTCTCGGCCGCATTGGACGAGGCTTGGATGAGCACCTGCCGGGCCGTCTTGGGCGGCGAGGTGGGCGGGCTGGAGGGCTTCGCGCCCTATCTTCTAGAGGATGTCGAGCCGATGAGCGAAAAGACATCTGCCCTTTCCGGCAAGCCGGTGCAGGCGGGCGAGGAATATTTTCCCACTGAAGCCGTCTTCATCGGCCATGATGAAGTGAAAGAATACCAGCAAAAGCACCCGGCCATCCGCTTGGACATCAATCAGGTCAAGGACTTGGATTCAGTATTGGACGGCATCCGCGAGCAGGCCGTTTATGTTGGGAACCTGACCCTTGGCAAGTCGGAGCATCTGGAGGAATCGCACCGCTGCACCAATTCGTTTTACGTGAAACGCTCGCTTATGGTGGAGAGCTGCAAATATGTCGCCTATTGCTCAATCCACGGGCAGTGCGAGAACATCTTCGGCTGCCGCTACACGCGGGAGGCGAAATTCGGCATCCGCTCCACCCAATTCTACCGCTCAGCGCGCTGCTTCGAGGCCGCAGTCACCATGAAATGCTCCGACTGCCATTATACGGCAAACATGGAGGATTGCTCGGACTGCATGTTCAGCTTCAACCAGAAAGGAGGGCGCAACCTGATTGGGAACCGGCCCTTCGCCAAAAGCGAGTATCTCAAGCTCAAGGCGGCCCTGCTGGAGCAGATTCGCTCGGACTTAAGCTCGAAGAAGCGGGTGATGGGGCTCGCGGAACTGCTCTCCGGGGCAAGAGCGGCAGGCATGGGGGAACAGAAGGAATTTCTCCAGTTCCCAAAGAAAAAGCCTTCGCAGAACGTGGAGCGCAGCTGGGAGGACGTCACGGCCGTGCTGCTGGGCTGCCGGATGAAGGGCCTACAGGATTATGGCCCGTGGCTTTTCTCGCATGCGCGAAAACCCCGCATTGTCCGCTCGGCCAAGAGCCAGAAGAATGTCCTGGTGATGCCCCTGCGCTCCTATCTGGCCTGGAGCGACGCCATGCTCACCTATGAGGAGGCTTGGGAGCAGGGCAAGCAGATGCTGGGAGCTGACGAGGCCCGGTCCCTGACCATCCGGAACGCGCGCCAGGTCCTGGGCGACTTGAAGCTGGCGACCACCGACCTGCGCATGGGCCGCAACACGGCTGTGGAGGAGAGCGTGAATTATTTCGATTCCAGTGACTGCTTTTTCGGAGCCGGCTATCTGCAGTCAAAGACGA
>JAKAME010000011.1 GCA_021813025.1 Microcaldota archaeon | reverse complement strand
GGGTTCCGCTCTACATGTATGGCCTTCATCTTCGGATAAAGGTCAAGGAAGAAGCCGATGTTGGGCATTGTCTCGTGCGCGATGAATGGGAAATACAGGCCGCCCGCCCGCAGCTGCTCCATGGCGAGCGCGTCGTCCTTTTCCTCCAGCCGCCGCTCATAGCGCTCCAAGTCTGGCACGTTGTGTATGGCGGATTTGTCGATTTTGCGGAAGTTGAGGTTGCGGCCCACCATCTGGTCATAGATGTAATTCTCGAGCTGGCATTTCATCAGGGCCTGCGCGGTCCTTCGCCCGATGGAGCCCATGCGCTCCATGTATGGCAGGTGCTCCACGATGCCCGCATACTGGTAATGCTCCACTCCCTCCAGGCCCTGCAGGAGGTTTCCAAGCAAAAATTTGCCGGCCCGCGTGATGCCCTCAAGCAGAAGCAAGTCTTCGGTGAGCTTGGGCCCGATTGAAATCGAAAGCTTGGATGTCATCCCATCTCATCTCCAATCCCAAGGCGCTTCATTATCTTTTCAACCGACTCCCCAACACTGTCTTTTTCCGTATTTATAACCACGTCCGGATTTTCGGGCGGCTCGTAGGGGGTGTGGGGGTCCACGCCTATGAAGTTCTTTATCCGCCCGGAAAGCGCCTTTTTGTAAAGCCCCTTGGCGTCCCGGCGCATGCAGGTTTCGAGGCTGGCATTTACATACACTTCTACAAAAGCGCCCCCCAATTCCCTTCTCGCATTCTCCCTCGATTCGCGCAGCGGCGAGATTATCGGAACCAGGATGTAATCAAATTCTGGCTGCAGCCTTTTGCACATCTGGGCTATCAGGCGGTTGTTTTCCTCTATGTCCTCGCGCGAGAAGCCAAGGTGCTTGTGCTCCTTGCTGCGCACGTCGTCGCCGTCGATTACGCGCACGTGCCTGCCCTCCCCCTCCAGCCTGCTTTTGAGCGCGAGCGCTATGGTGCTCTTGCCGCTGCCCGACAGGCCTGTGAACCACAGCACCCTCGCCAGACTGGTTTTTTGCTTCTCTTCCATCTCCGCCATCCCAGCGCGCACGCTTCTAGCCGTCCACGAATATTTTGCAGCCCTCCTTTTTCATTTCCAGCACCGCGTCCACCACTTCCTTGCGGATGGCCCACTCCGGAGGCCGCTGGCCTGCCTCAAGAAGCTCCCTCACTTTCGTTCCGCTGATGGCGTGGTGCAGCGAAGCGTCATGCGGGCAGTCCTTGAGCTGGGTGTGCCTGCCGCACCGCTCGCAGAACACGACTTCGTCGAACTTGACTGCCCTGATGCCCAAATCGCCGAACTGGTCGAATATCTTGTGCGACGCGTCGGGCGGGTAGTGCGCGCCCACTCCTGTATGGTCGCGGCCC
Organism: Microcaldota archaeon; assembly: GCA_021813025.1. GTDB lineage: Archaea > Micrarchaeota > Micrarchaeia > Anstonellales > Anstonellaceae > CAIXYX01. The sequence continues at coordinate 23,526 of JAKAME010000011.1, read as the reverse complement.
ACCACGAAATGGCTGCAGCCGAAGTTCTGCCGGCATATGGCCGTGAACACGGCCTCGCGCGGGCCCGCGTAGCGCGAGAAGGTGGCCAGCGTGCCGAACACCACCTTGTTCTTCGGATAGACCTGCCTCATCATGGCCTCATAGGCCCGCACGATGGCCCCGGTCTCGAAGTCGCCCTTCTTCTTTCTCCCCACCACCGGCTGCACCAGCAGGCCGTCGCAGTTGGCCGCCTCAAGCCCGGCCATCTGGATGAATTCGTGCGAGCGGTGCGGGATGTTGCGGGTGTGGAAGCCCAGCACCTTGGTCCAGCCCATGCTCTCGAATATGCGCCTCATCTGCGCCGGCGTGAGCTCATGGTGCTTGTAATGCCTCGGCAGCCTCTCGATGAGGTCTATCTTGCCCCCCAGCGCCCACTCGCCCTTCTCCATCATCTTCTTTGCTCCGGGGTGGTCGGGCGAGTCTGTGCCAAACCATTTTCTGGCCGCCTCCGCTTTGTCGAATTTGAATTTGTCCTCCAAATGCAGGATGGCCACGGGCCTGTTCTGGGGTTTCTCTGCCAGCAGGACGTCCGCCCCTGCCTTGTATTTTGAGGCAGTCTTCTCGTCAGTCTGGATGATGATTGGAATGGTCCAGACAGGCCCGCTCGAGAGCCGCATCTTCTCCAGCACCGAGCGGAAGTCCTTCTCTGTCATGAAGCCTTCAAGCGGGCTGAATGCGCCGATGCCGATTTGCTCGGCATCCATCGCGGTCTCCTCGTCAATCTCCAAAACGGGCAGTTTTGCCAGCTCGGCCTCCGCGGGCTTGGCGCGCATGAGGCGGTCCACCAGCCTGCCGCCATGCGGGCGCACGAGGCTGGAGCCGATGACTGGGCTGGTGATGTAGCTGGTCTCCTCTATGCTCTTCATGAGCGGTCCGTCCGCCCCGGCTTTCAGCAGGCCGGACTTTTCGATGCGCTCGGTCTCGTTGCACAGCCCGCGCATGAAGTCTATGGTCTGAATCGGGTGCGCCCCAATCGCGGTTTCTGCGGCCAGCACCAGCCCGCTCGCGCCGTCCAGCAGAGTGTTGATGATGTCGTTGATTTCTGCCCTGCTGGGTTTGAGAGAGCGCATCATGGTGTCCAGCAGGTTGGTGGCCACGAAGACGGGCTTCTGCTTCTTGTTTGCATGGCGGATGATGATTTTCTGTGCGAACGCTATGCGCTCGAAGGGGACCTCGCGGCTGAGGTCGCCGCGGTCGATGAGGATGGCGTCCGAGGCGTCCAGAATCTCGTCCAGATTGTCCACGCCCCGCCGCGTCTCTATTTTGGATATGACGACCGCCTTGGGGTGCAGCTTCCTCAGCTTGAGCACGTCCTCGCGGCAGTCGCAGAAGGAGAGGTTGATGAGGTCGAGGCTGTATTTTTTGGCCAGCTCTACGGCCTTGGCGTCCTTGCGGCTCAGGGCCGGCAGGACGAACGACTGGTTCTCCACCGTAACCGCCTTGTTGTTGCCCACCGAGCCGCCCGAGATGACCGTGCAGAGCACGTATCCGTCCTTGCGCGTCCCAACGTCGTCCACCCGCACTATGGCGGTGTCGAAGTCGATGAATATGAGGTCCCCCACTTTCAGGTGGCGCAGGGTCTCCTCCGGGCGCAGATAAAGAGTCTTTGCGTCGCAGGGCACATGGCGGTCGTAGAGGCGTATCTGGTCCCAGGCAGCCAGCTCCACCGAATCGCGCCCAAGATAGCCTGTGCGGATTTGCGAGCCTTCGGTGTCGATTATGAGCGGAGTTTTGACGTGCTTTATGACGCTCTGAATCGTCTCCTCAATCTTGTCCTCCGGCGTGTGGGAGAGGTTTATGCGCACGAAGTCCACGTCGCGGGCTGCGATTTTCTTCAGCACCGCAGGCTCGAAGCTGGAGGGGCCGAGCGTGACTATGATTTGCTTCTTCTTTGAATTGAAATAACCCATCGAGTCCTGCATTCCTTCACCCGCCATCCGCGCGGCGTTTCCATCCAATAAGCTCTCTTTTACTGCATTTGCAGACTTATAAAGCTCCCCGGCGCCGGGGTATTTTAAGGTATTAGGCCATGAAAATTCCATGGCCGAACCAAGATTTTTGATTGTGGGCTTAGGCTCGATGGGCAGGCGCCGCATCCGCAACCTCCAAGCCCTGGGCTATAATCAGATTTTTGGGGTGGATTCGCGCGAGGACAGGAGAAAAGAGGCTGAGGAGAAATACGGCATCTCCACGCGCCCGGATTTCGCCTCCGCCCTTTCGCAGCTCAAGCCCAGCGCCGTCATCATCTCCACCCCCCCGAATCTGCACACGCCCTTCATGCTCCAGTGCGCCAAGGCAGGGGTCCCCTTCTTTGTGGAGGCAAGCGTGGTCAACGACGGCCTCGACGAGGTCAACGCCATCGCCAAACGGAAGAAAATCCTGGCCGCCCCCTCCTGCACCTTCCGCTTCAAGCAGTCCATCCGCACCCTCAAGCGGCTGCTGGAGGAGGGGCGCATAGGCCGCGTGCTCGGCTTCACCTACCACATGGGCCAGTACCTGCCCGACTGGCACCCATGGGAGGACTACCGCAAATTCTACGGCAGCAAGAAGAGCATCGGCGCGATTCGGGAGATGGTGTGCTTCGAGACGCAGTGGCTCAACTGGCTGTTCGGCCCGCTTGAGGCAATCTCCTGCATGCGCTCAAGGCAGAGCGATTTGGAAATAGAGACAGATGACCTGTTCGCCATGGTTTACAAATACAAAAAAGTGGCAGGAGGCGCAGGCCCCATCGGCACCGTTCTTATAGACATCCTCTCGCGCGTGCCCACCCGCCGCATGTACATAATGGGTGAGAAAGGAAACCTCCTATGGGACCTGGACTGGGGCGCCGTGCGCCTCTATGATGCAGGGGCAAGGAAATGGGAGGAATTCAAGGAGAGCGAGCACGCGGCGCAGAAAGAGTACTGGATAAAGGACGACATGTACATAGAGGAGATGAGGCATTTCATCGGCGCGCTTGAGGGCAGGCATCCGTACATGTATTCGCTGGACGAGGACATCAGCAACATAGCGTTCCTGCTCGCGGCCGAAAAAAGCTCGGATACCGGCCGGCATGTCGAAGTCGGGAAAAGGAAAAAGAAGGCCTGAGCCACCCTACTCTTTCGCCAGCCTGTTTGCCAGCGCCCTGCTTTTTTCCGGTATGCTGGAAACATAGACCGGCACGTCCTGCGAACTGCCGTCAGGGTCATACACCGCAGAGCGCAGGCGCCACTCCCCACCCACTTTCCTCCAGACCTTCTGCGAGCGGTATTTGTCTATGACGCGCCAGAACTCCTCCTCGCTTATGTCCAGATAGCGCAGGAATTTGTCGAAGTGCAGCTTCGGGAACTCGCCGTCGAACTTCTTCACCAGCGCCGCGCCCTCCTCGCGGGTTATGTGCCCGTCGCGCACCTCGTGCGAGGCGTCCGCGGTGCAGCGGCCTATGCCGAACTTGACGAAGGCGAGGTAGAAATGGAACCCGTCCATCTGGTCGTCGAGGGAGGCGTATTTGGAATATGTGCCCTCGGTGCGCTGGGGGTTGGCGTTGAAGCCTGTGTGCTCGGCCGCGAGGTAGTAGTTCTCCTGCGGAACCCATTTCTTGTAATAGGAGAACCAGTGGAACTCGATGCCCTTCTCCCGCAGCGAACCCGCGTCCGGCGGCTCGTAGAATGTCAGGTCAGTCTCGTCATAGCCGCTCCGCTTGAAATAATCGGTCTCGTGCAGGCCCCAGTCCACCAAATCCCGCACCGTGGTTCCCTTGAAGTATTTCTCCTTCCAAATCTCGAACGGCATGCCTGAGAGGTTGAACACGCTGGGGTCCCCGCTGTATTCCGCCTCACCGTTCTCTCCGAAAAACACCAGCTTTATGTCGAAGGCCGACGCCACGTGGAACGCGTAGGCCATCTGGCCGTAGGCGAACGGCTGCCACGCGTCGCCCAGCGCCTCGAAGGCGAGGCGCGCCAGCTTGCGGTGCACGCGCCCGTTCGGCCATGCCATGAGGTTGTTGAACCCGCCCTCGTTGATGAACCCGCGGAAGTTCTTGTAGCCGATTTCGGTGTATTCGAACGGCGCCCACGTGATGGTGAGGGGGTGCATGCCGTATCTGGTCTTCAGCTCCCATGCGACGCGGGCGCTGTCCTTTCCGCCCGATGCGGGCACGATGACGTCAAAGCGCCCGTCCTTCCTCCTGAACCTGTCGCACAGGGCCTTGAGCTCCGCTTCGCGCGCCGCCCAGTCGGTCCTGTTCTTTATTTCGGCGTAGCGGCAGGCGCCGCACAGCCCGTCCTCGAAATTTATGCGCGGGCGCTGGTTGGACACCACGCAGCGGCGGCAGAAGAGGATTTTGTCAGGCAATTGCGGCAGCTGCCGGTCGATGATTTTGCGATAATCTCCGCCCATAGAATCAGCTTGGAGTAAAGTTCAAACCTGAAAACCTGACATATATCCCTATTTCCATTTGATTGTTTAAAACGTTTTGGGGCTTCTGATTCTGCAGACGAAGGGATGCTGTTTGGCCCGTCGGATTTTACTCGTCATTCCACTTTCCCATCTATTATTATCTCCACTTCTGGGGAATTATCCAACAACTTTGGAGCTTCCATGTTGTCGATAAACTCTTTCTTGGATATTGCCCCTGTTCTGCAAGCGGGTTTGTCATTCACTTCAAGAAGGAGATTTCCAACGATTTGCTGGGTGTATGGAACGCACCGGTAGTTTTTTCCTTTCTCCTTCAGGTGGTATCCATAGAATGTGATTTTGCGCAGGTTCATTTCTGCCGTGGAGCAGAAGTTCAGCAGTTCATAGAGATTGTGCACAATCTGGTGGACTCTCTCGCCGCTGTCGAAATAATAGGCGTATGACACGTCTTTGTCTATGACTGTGGTGCCATCCAACCTAGCCACGATGCTCAGATTGATGAATCTCTTCGAGCGGTTTCTCATGTTTAGCAGGCATGTTTTCCAATCCTCAATCTGAGGGAATAACGCCATCATGACTACCAAGTCATATTCTTTTTCTGGAGCGTCTTTTGGAAAATAGCCAGATGAAAACTCGAAATGAGGGTACAATTCTTTTCCAAACCGGATGCTCTGCACATCCGGGTCTATGCAGAAATATTTGATATCTTTTTGCACGCTCGTCTGGATGGCGTTCCCCAAACCACCCGATGCGCCTCCGATATCAAGGATAGTGGTTCCGGGTTTGATGATTTCTTTTGTCAGGAAATATCTCTCTGACTGGAAAAACTCTTCCAGTTTGTGCCGGTTATGTGAATATGTCGAATAGCTCAGACTGCCTTTTTCATATGGTTTCATTTTTTCACCTTCACCATATTGCCATATCTTCAACAGGCTTTCAATACTATACCATTTTTGGTGTTCTGTTAATATTATTAAAACTACTCATTCTTCGGTGTAATGTCTAGGAAGCCTACTCCTGAAAATCGGAGTCTGTTCACTCTTATACGGGCCCTCTCCAATGCCCAACAGTTCCACATCGTAGAGCTGACTCAAATCGAATCCTACAGTATCCGCAAACTCAGCACGCTGTTGGGTCTTTCATACACCAAATGCGCGGATTATGTGGCTCTGCTGGCCGGGGCGAGGGCTATCTCAAAAACGCGTATCGGGCGCGAAGTTTTCATTCGGTCCACTCTTCCATTGAATAGGCTGGAGCAAGTCATACTTTCTGCGCGTTCTGAACCGCCCGCACGCTGATTTTCATCTTAAACAGTGTCTGTCTTAATCAGTCGTCCAAGCTCGGTCAGCACGCGCTCGCTGGACTTGCCGTCAAACGGGCCGCACAAATACTCTTGTCCGCCCGGCTTGAACGGGGCGGGAGTCTGGCCGGCGCCGATAGCCACCAGAATTTCCAATATTTTCTCTTTCATTTTTTTTGCCGTTGCCGGCGTGAACTCGTTCAACCCATACTGGGCAAGCTTGGCATAAGCCCTGTCCTCATTGAGGGGATTGTAGTTGTAGAAGAGCGTGGGCTTGCCCGACAAGGCTGATTCCAGTAGGGTGGTGGAATAGGTGCCCATCACCACGTCAGCCGCTCGGATAAACGGCATGGGGTCCTCTCCCTTGACGATTTGAATGTTCATCTTGGCATATTTGCCGCCCATCTCCACCAGTTTCTGGAAATATTCTTTGGAGGCGGCTGGGTGCAGTTTGACGGTGATGTCAACTTGTTGCTCGCGCATCTGGTCAAGAAACGCGAGCAGCGCGCGCTCGGCGCTCCCTTCCCTGAACGACACCGCCGAATTGTCCTTGCCTGTGGTGAGGTAGAGGATGAAGGGCCGCTCTTTCTTTTCTGCCGGTCCTGCCTCCCCATGCCGCTTCATGTCAAATATCGAATCAAATTTGGGATTGCCAGTTTCCACCAATTTGAATCCAGCCTTCTTTTGCATGGCTCCATAATGCTCCTTCTGCATGCCACCCCAGCAAAATATGATGTCCACATCCACATCATCACGCGTGTTGAAGTCGTTGAGATAGGTGATGCCGTGGCGCAGGAGCGCCACCGGAATTTTGTTGCTTTTGGCGGCCTGCAGCAGCAGTGATAGCTGGGGCGGCACGGTGAATGGAAGCAGGACGGCATCGATTTTCTCAACTTGCAGAGAATAGGCGTCATTGTCGAACTCTTGGGCATATCTTGCCAGCGTGTTCCTGAAAAACCCGTCCAGTTCTGGGGCAAAGAGGGCGAACAGGTCGGCTCCCAGAAAAATGAACTTCTTTCGGTAGGCGTCCTGCGAGCGCACGTTTTCCCAGCGCGCGGCCATTTCCCTCTTTCTTGTCTCATCTTGCGCGTTTTTTGGCGCCGTGCGCACGCTGAACAGGCTGGGGATTGCCATGGCGAGTTTCTTCTGCATAAGCACTGCCGTTGGCGCGAAAAACACCAAATCAAATGGCTTGCGCCCGGCCCATTGCAGGTAGAAATTCATGAAAGCGAAATAGCCGCTGGTGAGCACCCGGGGTCGTCTGCCGCCAATCCGGCCGAGTGCGTGCGTCATGTGCCCAAGCGCCGAGCCCATCAGCCGCTTGATGGCGGCATGACGGCTGTGCCGGTAGCCCTGCGTGGGCGTGTTTTTGAAGACGTCATCCGCCTGCCCACCGGCTTGTCCGTATGTTTCAATCTTAATCTTCGGGCCGAGCTTTCCGGACGCTTCCTCCAGCGCCGCGAGCCTCCAAGGCCCTAGCGCGTTGTCAAAGCGTATGGATTTCGGCTTCTCGCGCCTGAGCAATTCATGGACGCAGATGAGGTATTTGATGCGCGGAATGAGCACCTCATACCAAAGCTTCCATTCGTGCGCCCTGCCCAAAGAAGCGCCCTTGTAGAGCGTGAAGTCTTTTCCTTCGTGGTAATGCCACTGCACCGAGAGGTCGAAGGCCAGCTCGTCCCCTTTCTTTCCCGCTTCGGCAGTGAGGTATTCGTCATACAAAACGGCGTCCTTTCCCTCGCGCTTGAGCCGCTCGCGGGTGTTGTAGTCCGGGCACACCCAGATGCAGGGGCCGGTTATGGCCGGCCGTTGTTCGGATGAGGAAATGAAGCACAAGTCCATGCAAGCTACCCCATGTCTTCATCCTTTCTCATTTCGCATAATACGCGTCAATGCGCAGCAGCGCGTCAGCCACTGCCTCCAGCTGCTTCTCGCTCATGGAATGGGAGAACGGGATGGAGAACGTGTTGTCCCCGATGAAGGCGGCGCGCGGGAAGTCCTGCGCCCCGAGCCCGTACTTCTCGCGGTAATACGACATGCCGGGCAGGAGGCGGTAGTGCACGCCAACCCCCACGTTCTCCTTCTTCATGGCCTCAAGCATCCTGTCGCGCGTGAGGCGCGTGCGCGCCGGGTCTATGAGCAGGGGGAACATGTGCCAGGTGTTTTTCACGTGCGCCGCCGGCCTCTTGGGCAGCATGATGGCTTTGGCTGACGCGAGCCTGTCGTAGAGATAGGCGGCGTATTTTTCCCTTGTCTTGTTGAACCCGTCCAGCTTTTTGAGCTGGCAGACGCCTATTGCGGCCGAAACGTCGGGCATGTTGTACTTGTATCCCGGCACCTCGATGTCGTAGTGGGCCGCCCCCTCCTTGGAGAAGCGCTGATGGGCGTCCTTGGACATGCCATGGAGCGACATCATGCGCAGGCGGGCGAACATCTGCTCGTCCCCGCCGCTCAGCGCTCCGCCCTCTATCGCGGTCATGTTCTTGGTCGGGTAGAAGCTGAACGCGGCCAGATTGTCCCATGAGCCGATTTTCTTCCCGCGGTATTCTGCGCCAACCGCATGGGCCGCATCCTCAATCACCGCCAGGCCATGGGCTTTGGCAATTTTCCTAATCTCATCCATCTCTGCCGGGCATCCTGCGAAATGAACCGGAATGACCGCCTTTGTTTTCGGCGTGATTTTCTCCTCCAATTTGCCAGCGTCGATGTTGAACCCGCCCTCCTCCGAGTCAACGAACACGGCCTTTGCGCCGCAAATCTCCACCACGTTGGCCGTGGCGGCGAACGTCATTGCAGGCACCAGCACCTCGTCGCCCGGGCCAACGCCCATGCCCAGCACTGCCAGGTGCAGGCCTGCTGTGCATGAATTGAGCGCCAGCACGTTCTTTGCGCGCAGGTAGGCCTTGAGGTCTGCCTCGAACTGCTGCGCCTTCTTCCCAGTGGACAGCCAGCCCGACTTCAGCACTTCGCCTACCGCCTCCAGCTCCTCCTCCCCGATTTTCGGCGGGCAGAACGGAATGTAATCAGCCGCGACAGGCTGTCCTCCCTCTATAGCCGGTTTTTCCATGAATTTCACATCCAATTCAATCCGGAGGTTCATAATCCCTGCCGGCCTCTCAATGTCCGTCCCCCGCCACCAGCTGGCGCCGCTTCCCCCCGCTGCCCCCGTCTCCCTCCACAGAGGCGAAGCGGCCTATGACGCTGTCTGCCAGCAGGCCGGCGTCCCGCACTCTCGCCTGCTCGAATGCGATGCAGTATTCCATGCGCGTCCTGCTTACTTTGCAGCCCTCCCCAAGGGACGTGTATGGCCCGATAACGCAGCCCTCGCCGATTTCGCAGCCAGGGCCGATAACAACAGGCCCGCGGATTTGGGCTCCTGCCGCTATGCGGCTGCCCTTGCCAACCTGCACCCTGCCTATAAGCTCGGCGCCCGGCGCTATCTCGCCCTCGCTGTAGGAATGCTTGATGCCGTCCAGCACCATCCAGTTTGCCCTCAGAAGCGATTGCACCGTGCCTGTGTCATGCCACCAGCCGCTCACCACTTCTGCGGAAACTTTTCCCCCGCCGTCCAGCAGGGCCTGAATGGCATCCGTTATTTCCAGCTCCCCGCGCGCCGAGGGCTTGATGCCGCCTATCGCCTTCCAGATGGCTGGCCTGAATGCGTAGACTCCGCTAACAGCGAAACGGCTGTCCGGCTTTTTCGGCTTCTCCTCAAGCCTTTTCACCCGATTCTCGGAATCCAGGGTGGCCACCCCGAAAGCGGACGGGTCGTCCACTTCTGCCAGCATGAGCCGCACGTCCTCGCCTCCTCCAGCAAATGAGCGGACGAAGCCCGAGATGTCGTCGCGGAAGAAGTTGTCTGACAGGTAGAGGACGAATGGCGAGAGGCCGAGATATTCCTTTGCGCACGCGACGGCATGAGCCACGCCTTTCGGACTCTCCTGCAAAATGTAGGTGATTCTGACCTTCCATAGAAATCCGTCGCCCACAGCCTTGCGAATCTGCTCCCCTTCCGGCCCTATCACTATGCCTATTTCGCTGATGCCTGCATTGACCAGCTGCTCAATCACATAGAAAATCATTGGCTTGTTGACAATGGGAATCAGCGGCTTGGGCCTGCCGCTCTTGGCGGTGATGGCCTCGAGGCGCGAGCCCCTGCCTGCGGCCAGAATAAGCCCCTTCATGCCGCGTATGGCCTCCGCGTTGAGGTGCTGGCGGTAGGCTGTGAGTATGTCGTCTATTCTGCTCGGGCTGCCGTTGGGCAGGTAGAGCTGCGGCTCAATCAGGGCCTTCTTCACCACGTCCGCAAAGCCGATTTTGAAATATTTCTCGTGCTGGCGGATGGTCTGGAAGATGTACTGGCGGGAGGAGAGGGTGAAATGCTGCGCCCTCACCTCGATGGGGGGCGCGTGGATGGGGGCGTTCGGATGCAGGGCGAGGAAGCGGTCATAGAAGGCCAGGTCTCCCACCCAGTCCGGCAGCCCTTTCAGCTCGAGGCCTGCAAAAGACCCGCTGCCCCTGAAAATAAACAGCCCGCTCTGCAAATCGCGCAGGGCCAGCTTGTGCTTCTGGCGCAGAAACCCGTTCTCCAAATCCTCCAGGGTCGGCCCGTCAATCGGGTCGCGGCTGAACACCACCCTCTGGGCGCGCTGCGGCACGGTGAGGCCGGCGGGAGTTTGCTCGAACGCCTTGCTGACATTGTCCATGACGTGCTGGTCATTGCCGTCCACCACTATGAGGTCGGACGCCCCGTGCGTGCGCGCATAGTCCAGCGCCAGAACCCATGGCGCGGTGTAGCCTATCGCGGCCTTTGAATAGTGGATGCAGTCATCAAAGCAGGAAGCTATTTCAGCCGGCACGGGCGCGCCGCAGGCCAGCAGCACGAGGCGGGCTTTGGGAAATGCCGCTCTCGCGTCCTGCGACTGGCGCAGGAGCGCAGCTGCCCCCTCTTCCGTGATAAGGCTTCGTATGTCGACCACTAATGCCATCGCTTTTCGCCCTCTCTCCCACTATAGAGCTGATGTCTTATTTGGCCCGTTCGGCTCTTAAAAAACTACCCCTGCCCAAGGCAGTTTTTCGGGGCTTGCGCCGGCGTTCTCTTTAATTGCTTTGAGGTGCCCACTCTTTTCCATGCAGATTGCCCCTCCGCTCAGAGCCGCAGTCATAATTCCAACCATTTCCGGCAGGCCGTTCGTGGAGCAGGCCATAGCCTCCATCAAGGCCCAGGCCATGCCCGCGGACATCCTCATAGTGGCGCCTGCCGGCGCCCCCATCCTGGCCTCTGGGGTAACCGTCATCCGCCTGCGCGAAAACCTCGGCTCGGCAGGAGGCTATTTCATCGGCGGGCGCTGGGCCTATGACCAGGCTTACGAGCTCATCATATTCGCCGACGACGACGCCATTCTGGACGAGCATGACACGATTGAGCGCCTGATGGCCTCCCGCAGGCAGGGCCGGCCCGTCTCCTACATCGCGCTCGCATCCGGCGGGCCGTTCCTGCCCAACCTCTACGGCACGATGGGCAGGGAAGTGCTGCAGAAAATCGGCTTTCATTTCAAGGATTTCTTCCACGTGCGCGAGGACATCGAGCTTGACTGGAGGCTGCGCAGGCACGGCTACGAGCCTGCGGTCGTCCGCCTCGGAAAATTCACCCATCCCGCCCCCGGCGTGAGCAAGAAGACCTACTCGCCCGGCCTGCTGTACTACGTCGCGCGCAACTCCATCGCCTTCAAGCTGGGCTACGGCAGGCTGGCCTCGGCTATGGGCATGTGGCTGATGTATTCATCCATCCTCCTCTCCTCGCTGATGGGCGGCAGGCCGGGCTTCGCAGGCGCGCTGGGCCGCTCGTTCGCAGACGTGCTCACCGGCCGCCTTGGCGAGCGCTCCATCCGGTCATCCGAGACTTTGGAGAGCGAAACAGGTTTGTCGCTGGCAGATGTGGCTGCCCGCAGGCACGTGATTGTGGGCTATGCAGAATCGTTTTCCAAACCAGGCCTGCCCAGCCTCAATATCGTGTCATCCGGCCGGCTGCTCTCCCTCTCCGAGGGCCTTGGCAGCCTGAAAAACATGCTGGAGCTGATGCGGGCGGCTTGGGGCATGGACTACGTCATCTACGAGTCAAGCGAGATGCGCTATTCCTTCCTCTCCTATTTCGGCAAACAGGTGCTGGCCTACCGCGCGCTGGACGGGAAACTGGCGCTCATCCGCCGCAACGGGCTGCTGGCCCCCCTGCAGGCGGGCCTGTGTTTGGGGCTCTCGGCGCTCTGGACGCTCGCGGCTGTCCTGCCCCTAATCGCCGTCTCATTCATTTACAAAAAAAGATTCCTGTCATGGGAGAAGGAGAGCATTGCGTACGACATAGGGCAGCACATTGCGGGCGTGGAGAAAAAATAGGAAAGTTATTTCCTTCTCTCAGCCTTTCTTTTCGCTTCCACAAGCCCGCTTGCCCGAAACAGGCTTTCGAAAGTGCCTGCATCAGACCAGAAGCCCTTGAGTATCTTTGCCTTCAGCTTCCCCCGCCGTATGTACTCGTTGTTCACGTCGGTGATTTCAAGCTCCCCCCGCCCCGACGGCTTGAGGGTCTTGATGATGGAAAACACGTCATGGTCATACACGTAGAGGCCGATGGTGGCGTAGCGGGTTTTGGGGCGCGCGGGTTTTTCCTCGATTCCGACCACCTTGTCGCCCTTCAGCTCGGCCACGCCGAAGCGGTTGGCGTCAGGCACTTCTTTCAGAAACACCAGCGCCCCGCCGCGGTAATCCGAAATGTCAATCCTGTCCTCTATTATGTTGTCGCCCAGCACCACGACCACGCTCTCCTGGTCAGCGAAAGACTCGGCCAGGCCGAGCGCCTGCGCGATTCCGCCCGCCTTGTCCTGTATCTCGTAGCTGAACCTGACTCCGAAATCCTTGCCAGAGCCGAGCAGGCTGAGGAAATGGCCCGCGTGCTCGGGCCCTGACACCACCAGAATCTCCCTGATGCCCATGTCGATGAGCGTCTGCAGGGGGTAGTAAATCATCGGCTTGTCATAGACCGGCAGCAGGTGCTTGTTGGTCACCTTGGTCAGCGGCATGAGCCGGCTGCCCGTGCCTCCCGCCAGAATCACGCCTTTCATGTCAAGCACGCCCCGCAGCCCCCATATTCGCGAAATACTCCCTAAACTTGGACACCACGAACTTTATCATCTCCTCGGACACCCCGGGGTGGATTCCAATCCAGAAGCAGTCGCGCATGATGCGGTCGGTGTTGGTCAGCTCCTGGCACTTGGTGTACTGCACGTCCCTATAAGCCGGATGGTAGAGCAGGTTTCCAGAGAACACGAGGCGGGTGTTGATTTGGAACTTGTTGAGGTATTTCAGCAAATCCTGCCTCTTCACCTTCTGATGGTTGAGAATCATCGGCAGGCCGAAGAACACCGGCTCAGCCCTGTGGTTCACTTCAGGCAGCTCGATGAATTCCGCAAAGGCAGCCATCTCTTCCGAATACGCCTTATAATTCCGCTTTCGGATGGCTACGAAGTCCTTGATGCGGCCCATCTGCTCCAGCAGCATGGCTGCCTGCAGCTCCATGGGCTTGAGGTTGTAGCCGATGCGGGAGAAAATGAACTTGTGGTCGTAGAACTCCGCATTCGTGAGCTTGAAGTCGAAGCGCCGCCCGCACGCGCCCAGCGGGTTCTTCTCGTCGGTGTTGCACCAGCAGTCGCGCCCCCAGTCCCGCAGCGAGCGGGCGATGCGGCCTAGTGCATGGTCGTTGGTGGTGAGCGCCCCGCCCTCGCCAGACGTGATGAGGTGGGCCGGATAGAAGCTGTAGGTGGAGCAGTCGCCCCAATGGCCGCAGTGCTTTCCGGCATACTTTGAGCCGAGCGCGTCGCAGCAGTCCTCCACAAGGAAGAGGCCGTGCTCTGCCGCCAGCTTGGCTATTTCCTCCACCTGCGCAGGGTTGCCCAAGGTGTGGGCGAACATTATGCCCTTGGTGTCGGGGCCAATCGCAGCCTCCACTGCCTCGGGAGTGATGTTCATTGTCTTGTCAACGTCAAGCACTGCCGGGCGGAAGCCCAGCTGGACGATTGGATTGAACGTGGTGGGAAACGCGCAGGCTGCCGTGATTACCTCGCCGCCCTTCAAATTGAGCCTGTTGCGGATGCCGTCAAGCGCGATTAGGTTGGCCGACGAGCCCGAATTCACAACAAGGCTGTATTTGCGCTCCACGTATTTTGCGAACTTCAGCTCGAACTCAGCCCCGCGCCGTCCGAGGCCGAACCAGCCGTCCATGAGGCAGTCCGTGATTGCCCCGATTTCCTTGTCATCATAGACGGCCCTGCCTGTGTAAATGGGAGTCTGGCCGGGAATAAACTTCTCCTGCTGCTGGCTGAAATACTCACCCAGCACCGAGCGAATCCTCTTCTTTGCTTCCTCCCTGTCCATCCCCATCACCGAGTCCGCTCACTGCATCGGGCGGATTTTTCCGAATTTCTCAATCAGCTCGCGTATGCCGTCTTCCATCGAGTATTTGGGGGAGAACCCCGCCTTCCCAATCTTGTCGGAATTCAGGCGGTAGGAAAGCTGGTTGAGGTTGGGAGTCTTGGTGATTACGGGCTTTGCGTGGGGGGCGTATTTCTTTATCGCGTCCACGACTTCCTGTATGCCGCAGTTGGCCGATATGACGTTGTATATTCCGCCCGCGAGCTTTTCGTTGTTGGCAGCGAACAGCATGGACGCGGTCACGTCCCTGATGTGGGCGTAGGGCCGCGCCTCCTTGAGCGCAGACTCCCAGACAGGCAGCGGCTGGCCAAGGCAGGCGAGGTAGGCGAAGCGGTCCACCACGGTGTCGAAGCGCATGCCGATGGACCAGCCATAGACGGTGCCGAGGCGCAAGATGACTGCCTTCAGCCCCTCGTTTTTGCAAGCCTCCAAAATCGCCTTCTCTGCCTCTATCTTGGACGCCCCGTAGGGCGAGGCCGGGTTGCAGGGGTAGGTTTCGTCCACCACTTCCTTTGTGGGGCCATACACGCTGGCAGAAGATGAATAGACCAAAAACGCCTTGTGCTTCACACAGTGCGCAATGACTTTCCTTGCCCCGTCCACGTTGACCTCTTTGGTAAGCTCTTTTCTTTCGAACGAGAGCGGGGCGTTGGTGATGCCGGCCAAATCAAATACCAGCGTCACGTCCTTGAATGCCCGCTCCAAATCCTCATCTTTGCGTATGTCTCCGTCCACCGCCTCGTAGGCCACGCCGTCGGGCAGTTCCCAGTAAGACACGAATTTTTCGCGGAACATGTTGTCCAGCACGCGGACGGTCTCTCCCTTGAATCTGGGGTCTGCCGCCAAGTCGCGCATGAGTTGGGAGCCTATGTAGCCGGCCCCGCCCGTAATAAGAATGGCCATGTGTCGCACCTTTTGCGCGCCTGCTGGACGGCAGTCTGCTCGCCACGCAGCGGCGCGTTCCTATATCACCGCTTACCATTATAATAATACCCGGCCAATCAATTTTCATGAAAATCCTAGTCGTGGGAGGCGCGGGCCTGCTGGGCCGCCAGCTCATGCTGCAGGGCATGGCTCAGGGCCATGAGATGCACGGCACCTGCAAGGACGTGCGGGTGGAAGCCCCCGGCGCGGTCTGGCATTCGCTCGATGCGACTGATTTTGATGCCGCCGGCGCCCTCCTCTCAAAAATCCGGCCGGCTTCAATCGTCTACACCGCGGCCTTCCACGTGGTGGACGACTGCGAGCGCCACCCCGGCGCCGCGCGGCGCATCAACACCGACGCCCCCCTCTTTTTCGCCGACTGGTGCTCGAAGCACGGCGCCCACTTCACCTTCATCTCATCCGATTATGTGTTTGACGGCAAAAAGCAGGGGCTTTATTCTGAGGAGGACGAAACCAATCCGGGCTCTGTCTATGCTCGCACCAAGCGCGAGACCGAGCTGGCCCTTTTGGAGAAATACCCCTTCTCCGCCAGCTGCCGCACCTCGGTGATTTACGGCTGGCATCCATCCAAAAACAACTTCGTGCTCTGGCTGCTGCGCCAGCTCAAGGAGCGCAAACCTGTGAAGATTGTGGACGACCAGTACTCCTGCCCCACTCTGGCCAATGACCTGGCCGCCGCCATCCTCGCCCTGATTCGGCTGAAGCGCACGGGCATCTACCACGCTACCGGCAGCGAGTGCGTCAACCGCTACGAATTCTCGCTTATGGCCTGCGAAGTCTTCGGCGCGGACCGCTCGCTCATCCTCATGGCCAAGACCCCCGACCTCAGGCAATTGGCCGCCCGCCCGCCGAACGGCTGCCTGCGAATCAAGAAGCTGGAGGATGCGGCCGGCGTGCGCATGTCGGGCGCGCGCGAGGGGCTTATGAAGATGAAAGCCGAGATGGAAGCAGAAGGGGGCCAGATATGATGCAGGCCATCGGCGCCCGGATTCGGGCTGAGTGGGGTTGGATTTGATGCTGGACATCGTGCTCACCATTTTCGCAGTGATTGCGCTGGGCTGGCTGGCGCGCCATTTCGGCATCCTGGCCCAGGGCTCGCAGAAGCCGCTCAACGACTACATCTACTATGTCTCCATGCCCGCGCTCATCCTCGTCAGGCTTATGGCGACGAAAATAGGCGGCGAGCAGGTCGCGCTTCTTATGGCCAACGCCCTGCCTGTTCTTGCCATGGTCGCCCTTGTCCTTGCGCTGGCCCGCCTGAAGATTCTGCAGCCCAAGCTGGCCGGAGCGCTGCTCATCACTTCCTTCTTTGGCAACATAATCTTCATGGGCTTTCCTGCCGTGCAGCTTCGCTTCGGCCCGGCCGCCCTTGGCGATGCGGCCATCATCACCTTCATAGTCAATTTCCTCATCTTCACCCTCGGCCTTGCCTCCCTTGGCTTCATCTCAGGCAAGAGCTGGTTCAAGTTCGCGCAGGAAAAGCTTGCCCGCAACACCATAATCGCAAGCTGCATTATCGGCGCGGCCGTGTCTCTGGCAGGCCTCGTGCCGCCTGCCTGGCTCTCAGGCCTTCTCGACTTTGTGGGCAGCACCACCTCTCCTCTTGCCCTCTTCTCAATGGGCGTATTCCTCTACGGCCAGCCGCTGGGCTCGCGCTCCAAGGAGGTTGCCCTGCTCGCCATCTTCAAGCTTGCAATCTTCCCGCTTCTGGTGGTCGTCTCTCTCCTTATTTTCGGCCTGCGCGGCACTCCGGCCGGCATCTCCTTCATGGAGGCCCTCATGCCGCTTGCTGTCACCAACTTCATTATTGCAGAAAAATTCGATTTGGACGGCGAGCTTGTGGCAGAAGCCATAGTGACAACCACCCTGCTGTCTATTCCGCTCATCTTGGGGTTTGACTCGATTTATGCCATTATCTTCGGGGCGTGATTCGCGCCCAGCTATTTTTTCTTTGTCTTTCGATAATAAGCAACTGTCCGCCTTATTCCTTCCTCAAGCTCCACTTTCGGGCTCCACCCAAGTTTCTTCAGCTCGGAATTGTCGCACACGAAATCGCGCATGCCAACCCTCTTGTGGAAATCAGGGGGAGCGATGGATTTGGTCTTAGCCCCCGTCTGCTTCACAATCATGCCGACCAGATTCCCAAATTTGGTGCGCTCGCCCCGCCCAACGTAATATGTCTGTCCGCCCTTTCCCTTGAGCGCAATTGCCAGGCATGCGGAGGCGGCATCGCCAGCATGGATATAGTCCCTGTAGAACTCTCCGTTGTCATAAACAGACAGCACCTGCCCGTTCACTGCCTGCCAAATCAGGTAATTGAGGCCGGCCTTCTTCGTATTCCCGGCCCTCCGCTCGCCAAACACATTGGTTAATCTGGCAACTACTGTGTCAAGGCCGAACACGCGCCCGTATATTCTGCAGAAGTGCTCTCCGGCCAGCCTCGTGGCCCCGCACATGCCGTTGGGGTTGCACGGGCTGTCTGTGCTCACAGGCATCTTTTCCACATCCCCATTCACAAGAAATGTGCTGGCATAGAGCAGGCGGGCTTTCGGGTTGTGCTTTTTCATTGCCTCCAAAAGCGCGATGGTGGCCGTGCAGTTGAGCTCAAGGTCCCGATAGGGCTCCCCCTCAACAAGGGCGTAATTGTCGCTTGTTCCAAGCATGTGGAAAATAATGTCAAAGCCCTTCACTTCCTCCCCAATGTCCTTGATGTCCATGGCGAGGAGCTTCACCTTGTTCCTGAACGAAGCGATGTTGCCGATATTCTTCTCCGAGCAATCAAGCAGCGTAACCTCATGGCCTTGGCGCACGCACAGCTCGGCCATATGGCTGCCCATGAAGCCCAGCCCGCCGGTGATTAGCACTTTTTTCATAAAATCACAATCCATACCAGTTTGTATCCGGCTGCCTCAATAACTTTATGGGCAGGAAGATGAGCAGCGACAGGGCCATGAACGGCATGAGCGCGAGAACGAATAAAACCATCCTGATAAGGTGGCAAAGCAGGGGGCAGTTGTCTGCGATAAGAAGGTACTGGCCTCCGGTCTTGTAATACGCCCTCCTAGCCCAGGCGGCCTGCATTGTCACCAGCAAATCGTTTGACGAGCCCTCAATCACAATCTCTTTTCTGAAATTGGAAAGCTTGGCGCGGAACAGCTCGCCAGCCAGCGCGCCAAGCGCGAGGTATTGGGGATAGCTCACGCGCACCGCTTTTTGCGGCAGGCCCGCCTCCTGCACAAGATACGGCCCCAAGTCGGCCTTCAGCGAGTCCATCGCCCTCTTGCCGTAAGCATAGCCGAACAGCAGCCCCATCATGCGCACCGCCATGGTGCGGCCGAAGGGGGGGAAGAAGAAGAACATGACAAGCGCGGAGAGAAGCAGGCGCAAGAGGTTGAGCGCCCATCTCGGCCCGCGCACAAGCAGGATTGTGTTGAGGGTATAGGCCCAGAAGCGGTCCGGTTTGCGGTAAGTCCTGTCCCCGATGATGAATGGATGGCTCACCCTCTCATCAACAAACACCCGCGTCTCGCCCCGCAGCCTCTCAGCGTATTCCGCATCCTCTGCCCCATGAAAGGCCGGGGCGAACACAAGGCCGTATTTGCGCATGAGCCGAGCCGAGAGGAGGGTGTAATGGTAAATGGGCGTGAAGCGCGCGCGCTCGCCAGCCGCAGGAGCGAAAACTCCCCCATCCTCTTTCTCAAATACTTCGGTTGGAGAAACCAATCCCGCTTCCCTTTTGGCATGCAGGGCGGCCAGCAGGCCCGCGTCCATGGGCAGGCAGTCCACATCAGCCATGACAATGTGTTCATAGCCCTCATCCAAGGCGAATTTCTGGGCAGTGAAAAACCCGCCCGCGCTGCCTGTGTCTTCCTCCCGCTTGAGCAGGATGAGGCTGAATGGCCGTGCGGGCTTGAGCAGGGCTTTCGCAGCCTCCCCGTCAAAGCCGTTCCCAAGCACGACCAAAACATCGAAATTCGCCCCTTTCTGCCCCTCCAGCAGCTGCAGGTGCTTTTGCAGCAGCTCGGCTTCGCTGAAGCACGGAATGGCGACAAGCAGGCCGCTTTTCTTCCGCGCCGGCCCTATGAAGCCCGCGCCCTGTGGAGCATGCATGCCGGTTCTTGGCCCAGGCGAAGATTTAAAACCCATGTTTTCCTATCTACGTCGTGGGGGGCCAGCCGGCAGGCCGATAGGTTTATCAACCACGTCCTCCCTAAATTAGCAACAGGTGTTATTCTTGTCATCCCAGCCCAAAGTAGTCATCCTCTGCGGCGGAAAAGGCACGCGCCTGCGCGAGGAGACTGCGGACAAGCCCAAGCCGATGGTGCCCATAGGCCCCATGCCCATTCTTGTGCACATCATGAAGATATACTCCCGATTCGGCTACAACGACTTCGTGCTGGCATTGGGCCACAAGGGCGAGGTCATCAAAGAATATTTTGCAGAGAACAAGCACCCGGAATGGAGCATCATCTTCGCCGATACGGGCGAGGAGGCGCAGACTGGCGCGCGCATCAAGCGGACGGAGAAATACATCGATTCCGACCATTTCCTCGCCACCTACGGAGACGCGGTATCCGACGTCGACATCTCCAAGCTCGTGGAATTCCACCGCCGCCAGGGCACCATCGGCACCATGACCGCCGTGCACCCCCACTCCAAATGGGGGCTGGTGAAGGGCGGCGGAAACGGGCTTATCGAGGAATTCGTCGAAAAGCCGCAGCTTTATGACTATGTCAACGGCGGCTTTTTCGTGTTCAGCAAAAAAGTGTTCGGCTACATCGACGACTCGGAAGGGGAGGTGCTGGAGCACCGGCCGTTTTCCCGGCTCGTCAAGGCCGGGCAGTTCTCGATGTACAGGCACGAGGGCTTCTGGCACGCCATGGATACATATAAGGATTATCTGGACCTTAATTCAATATACGCGAAGGGGGAAAAGAAGTGGTTCTGATGGCCAACGAAGAGTTCTATTCAGGCAGGCGCGTGCTGCTCACCGGGGCGACCGGCCTGGTGGGCGGCTGGCTTGTTCAAAGCCTGCTCTCGCGCGGCGCCGAGCTGACCTGCGTCGTGCGCGACTTTGTCCCCAACAGCCGTTTCTACACCGAAAAACTCAACGAGCGCGTCAACATCGTGCGCACGGACTTGGAGGATTTGCCCCAGATTGAGCGCACGATAAACGAGTATGAGCCGGAAGCGGTAATCCACTTGGGCGCGCAGACGATTGTCGGCGTGGCCACCCGCTCGCCGCTAGCCACCTTCAACGCCAACATCCGCGGCACGTGGAACGTGCTCGAATCCTGCCGCCTGCATGACAGGCTGGTGAAATCGGTCGTGGTGGCCTCGTCCGACAAGGCCTATGGCTCGCAGGAGAAGCTGCCCTATTCCGAGGAGAGCCCGCTGCACGGCGAGAGCCCCTACGACTGCTCAAAGTCGTGCGTTGACTTGCTCTCGCAAAGCTATGGCAAGACGTATTCGATGCCGATTGGCATCAGCCGCTGCGGCAATTTCTTCGGCGGGGGGGACATGAATTTCAGCCGCATCGTGCCCTCCACAATCCAGCATGCCTACAACAACACCCCGCCAGTAATCCGCACCGACGGCTCCTACGTGCGCGATTACATCTACGTCAAAGACGCCGTTTCCGCCTACGAATTTCTGGCGCAGAAAACATACGAAAAGAAATTCCGCGGCGAAGCGTTCAACTTTTCCAACGAGGAGGCGCTCACGGTGCTTGAGATGATGAGCAAGATTCTCAAGCTGATGGGCAAGAGCTCTCTCAAGCCCATAGTGCAGAACCAGGCGCTGAACGAGATACGCGCCCAGCACCTCTCTGCCAAGAAGGCGCGGGAAGTGCTCGGCTGGAAGAGCGCATGGCCCGTCGAGAAGGGGCTGGCCGAGACCGTCGCGTGGTATGAGGATTACCTCAAGTCAAAGGAAGCGAGGAAATAGCTTTGGATGTGATTCCGATGATTGAAGGCGTGCAGATAATCCCCCTCTCGCGGATTTCCGACGAGCGCGGCAGGATAATGCACATGCTGCGCTCCGACGCGCCGCATTTCGAGAAGTTCGGCGAAATCTATTTTTCCGCCGTCTATCCCGGCGCCATCAAGGCATGGCACATCCACAAGACCATGGCGCTGAACTACGCGGCCGTGCAGGGCATGATAAAGCTGGTGCTCTATGACGACAGGCCGGGCTCGGCGACCAAGGGCGAGCTGATGGAGATTTTCATGGGGGAGGACAACTACTGCCTTGTGAAAATCCCCCCAATGGTGTGGAACGGGTTCAAGGGCATCAGCCCCAAGACCGCGCTGGTGGCCAATTGCGCGACCGAGCCGCACTCTCCGGACGAAATCATGCGCAAGGACCCCCACACGAAGGACATTCCCTACTCCTGGGAGCGCAAGGACCGCTGAAAGAGCAGCGTGCGGGGCCGGCCCTATGGAGAAAATCCTCATCACCGGCGCATCAGGCTACATCGGCTCCAGCTTAATCCCTCTTTTGGAAAAAGAGAAAGGCTTCGAGCTTCATCTGCTGAGCCGCACGCCAATCAGGAGTTCCCATCGCGTCCATGTGGCCGACATCTCCGATACTGCTGCCCTCTCCCGCATTCTTTCCTCAGTCCAGCCGCACTATGTCATCCACTTGGCCGCCACCGGCTTCAATTACGCCAAAAAAGAAACCCTCGACGAGCTGGTGGCCGTCAATTTTACTGCCACCAAAACACTCGCGGATTCGTGCCGCGCGCAAGCCCAATTCAAGCGCTTCATTTACCTCACAACCTATATGGAGTGTCAGGGGACAGGGCGCGCGATAAAGGCCGACGACGCCATCGTGCCGCAGTCTGATTATGCGAAAAGCAAATCATTGGCTAGCGAATATCTGTCCGGGCTGGTGGGCGAAAAGAAAATCGATGCCGTCTGCCTGCGAATCTTCTCGGTCTACGGGCTGAACGACAGGCCATTCCGTTTCATCCCTTCAATTTTCGATGCGATGAAAAATGGCAAGAGCGTGGATACAACCTCGCTCAAACAAAAACGCGATTTTGTTTTCGTGGAAGATGCGGCCCGCGCAATCATCTCGGCCATTCGCGTTTCCCGCCCTGCCTCTCCCGTCTACAACGTGGGCTCCGGCCAGCCAACCGCCCTTCTTGACGTGGCCAACAAAATCAAGGCCCTCTATCCGGACTCCAAAGGCTCAATCAACACCGGAGCCAAGCCGGACAGGCCCGGCGAGGCGCCATGCTATTTTGCCGACATATCGCGCACGGTCAAAGAGCTGGGCTGGAAGCCACAGGTGTCGCTGGACGAGGGTTTGGCGCGAACGAAAAAATTCTATTCTTCTTCCAACTAAGGCTCGCGCTAATCAGAAAAAATATTCACGCGCGGTTTTCCGAACCGCGGAGGAGAGTAAACTCCCTTCCAGTTTTAGATAGGGCTACTATTCGACTGCGGAATGAATGGCTTTGACCAGCTCATTCCCGATTCTCTGGCGGTCTGGATTTTTCAGCTTGTCAATGTAGTTGAAAACCAAAGCAATCGCAACAGCCGTGGCACTACCAAATACCCACGATTGGAAGTCCTTTTGTGCAGCAGAAACCTGCGCTGAAAGGGTATAAAACTGATTGACAAAGTTGGCGAAGACGATGGCTCCGGGGATTGCCCAAAGGATGTTGGCGCCTAGAGGGTACTTGGGTTTGACCGGAACGGCCTCCATTTTTCTTACAGCCGCCGCCGTCGCATCTTTCCGCTCGACTGGTTGCATCGCCCTGAACGAATCCTTTTGGAGCAGCACCTCGTTCGCCTTCTTTGCCATGATGCGCTCATAGGTTTTGGGGAAGAAGGGCTTGAGCAGTTTGGTGTAGCGAACCCCTTCGGCCAGCTTGATATTCTCCCGCGCCTTCACGATGGACTGAGGGCCAGTTATCATATGAACACCAAGGTTGTTTCTAATAGTGTTTAGATGTGAAAGTATATAAATTCATTGGTTGGGGGTAATCCTGTCAATTCCAGGTGTTTTTATCGCCGAGAGCTCCCGCTAAGTCTTGTGATAATTTCACGCGGTTTTGGGAATAAACCCGAGGACATGCAGTCCAAGTGATCCGTCTCTCTTGCACTTCTATACGACTCAAGACTACTTCGTAGCTGACGAGTAGTTTTGGAGGTGATCTATCCGCAGGTTCCCCTACGGATACCTTGTTACGACTTAGCCCCCCTCACCCAATTCATGTTCGACAACCCCAAGAAGGGTCGCCTCACACGAACCGGATTTGGGTGACTTGACGGGCGGTGTGTGCAAGGAGCGGGGACTTATTCACCGCTCGATGTTGACAAGCGATTACTAGGCATTCCAGCTTCATGGGGGCGAGT
>JAKAME010000077.1 GCA_021813025.1 Microcaldota archaeon | reverse complement strand
GCCGGGCGTCCGCTTGATGAGCCGCATCAGCTCTGCATGCAGGCGGTCCACTCCGGCTCTGGGAAAGTCCTGCGCCATTATTTCATAGCCCGAGCCTCCGGCAGTGTTGACCTTGAGAGTGCAGACTCCCATGAGGCGGTCGGACCACGAGGCGTCCATTCCAATGTCGGTGATTTTGTTTATTGGCGCCACCATGCGGTGGTGGCCGAGGATGCCCCACTCATGGACAAGCTCCTCGCCGCTGATGGTGAGGAAGGCGCGCATGTAAAGGCGGGTGTGGATGAGCGCGACAGAGAGGATGATGGCGGCAATGGCCCACACTCCAAGCGCGAATTCCATGACCCGCGTCTGCTCAAGCACAAGAAAGCCGCCCGGCAGAAGCAGGAGGGCCACAAGGGCGGCAAGGCCGTAATGCCTGAGAAAGAAGGCCGGCGCGTGCGGGTGTATCAAAAAGCCGTCGTGAGCCGGAGCAGCGGGCTGTGGGCGTGAGTCGGGCATGTGCATCAGGCCTTTTCCCTAAAGCCTCAGTCGTCAGAGCCTGCGCGGCCAGACGGGTCGGTTTTGGCCAGCTTCTCTTCCAGCAGCATGAGGCGCTTGAGGGTGACCTTCTGCTCTGCGGAGGCGACTATGCGCCGCGTGCGCTCCACAACGTCGGGATTGACCGACATGGAGGTGATGCCGAACTCCACCAGCTTTTCGGCAAATTCGGGATACACGGAAGGCGCTTGCCCGCAGAGAGAGCATGTGACTCCGTACTTGTTGCAGGTCTTGACCACTTTCTCAATTGACTTGAGCACTGCGGCATTGCGCTCGTCAAAGCCGTCGGCAAGCGTGGAGTTGTCGCGGTCTATGCCCAGAGTGAGCTGGGTGAGGTCGTTGGAGCCTATGGACACGCCGTCTATTCCCTCCTGGCAGAAGTCCTCGATAAGCACAACAGTTGAGGGCACCTCGCACATAATCCAAAGCTTGAAGTCGCGGGTGTGGTGGATGCCGTTGGCTTTCAGCAAGTCCTTGACTGCCCTCAGCTCGCCGATGCGCCGAACGAACGGAATCATGAGCCACAAGTTCTTCATCCCATACTCGTCGCGCACCTTCTTGATTGCCTCAAGCTCCATCGCAAACACTTCCGGCTCGTGCACGTAGCGCGCGCAGCCGCGGAAGCCCATCATCGGATTCTCCTCCTTCGGCTCGAACTCCTCGCCGCCTTTGAGGTTGCGGTATTCGTTTGTCTTGAAGTCCGTGGCGCGATAAACTACCGGGCGGGGGTAGAAGGCCGAGGCGAAGGTGCGCAAACCCTCGGCAAGCTTGTCTATGTATTCAGACTGGCGGCCCTCGCGTATGATTTTCTTCGGGTGCTCGCCTATGCCGGCAACCATGAATTCTGCGCGCAGCAGGCCCACGCCGTCGCAGGGCATGCGCGACACCTTCTCGGCCAGCTCCACTTCGGCCAGGTTGACATAGATTTTGGTGCCCGTGGGCACGTAGGAGGAAGAGGCAAACGCGCTCGGCTCATACCTGCCTCCTGCGCCGGCAGCATCTGATGAACCGGCTGGCTTGGAGCCTGCTATTTCGATGTCGCCGTCATAGATTTTGCCGCGCACCGCATCTACGGTGAGGAACTGGCCCTCTTTGAGCTTGGAAGTGGCCTCGCGCGTGCCGACTATGCACGGCACGCCAAGCTCGCGCGAGACTATGGCCGCATGGCAGGTCATGCCGCCCTGGTCAGTGATGATTGCGACAGCCTTTTTCATGGCAGGCACGAAATCTGGCGTGGTCATTTCGGTTACAAGGATTTCACCCTGCTGCATGCGGTTCATTTCCTTGGCCGAGGCGAGCAGGCGCACCCTGCCCTTGCCCACGCCGGGCGAGGCCGCGAGGCCGGTGAGCAGGACCTGGCCTGAGCCTGGCGCAGATGGAGTTGTCATAGAGGGACCACCAGATGGGGCTTGATTCGATTGCGGGGGGGAAGGCAGGGCCGGATTTGGAGAGGGAGCCGATAGCTGGGCTGATGGGGAGTAAGCCTGTGCCGGCTTTTGGAATGGCTGGGCCGGGCGGGATTGCTGGCTTGATGCTGCCGCCGGAGCATAGGCAGGCTTTTCCGAGCCTGCTTTCATCGCATAGGCGGATTGAGCCGAGGCTTCCATGGCAGGCACCGAATCCATTGGATTGGAGTCGCCCGTCCTCACGTCCTTGAACTGGCTCTTGATAAGCTCGAGATAGCGGCCTGACTGCACGGTGGAAAGAGATTCGCCCTTGAGGGTGGTGACAGGGCGCGCCTGCACTATGTAAAGCACGCCGTCCTGCAGGGCCCATTCGGTGTCCTGAGGCTTGCCGTAGTGCGCCTCGATGCGCCCGCCAATCTGCGCCAGCTCGACAATCTGCGCGTCGCTGAGCTTGGGCCGCTCCTGCCGCTCGGATTGGATGGCCTTTCTCTCGTTGTGGTCCCCTTCCTTTGTAATCATCCAGGTCTGGCGCGCCACGTCCCTTGTTTCCAGGCGCCAGCTCCCCTTGCGCACAAGGTAGCGGTCTGGGGTGACCATGCCGGATACCACTACCTCGCCAAGGCCGTAGGCCGCCTCAATCGAAACTATGCCCAAATCCTGGGTGACAGGGTCCACGGTGAACATCACGCCGGCAACTTCTGACTGCACCATCTCCTGCACCACCGCGGCCAAGCCCACCTTGAGATGGTCGAAATGGTTGGTGACGCGGTAGAAGATTGAGCGCGGCTCGAAGAGCGAGGCCCAGCACTCCTTGATGTTCTGCACCACCTCGCCCTCGCCCTGCACGTTGAGATAGGTTGACTGCTGGCCTGCGAATGAGGCTTCGGGCAAATCCTCTGCCGTGGCTGAGGAGCGCACGGCAACGAATACTTGGCGGCCGCGCTTGGAGCACAGAGTGCGGTAGGACTTGATTATGTCGGAGCGGATTGAGTCGGGAATTACGCCGCCGAGGATTTTGGCCTTGACCATCTCGGATGCGCGCGTGAGCTTGTCGGAATTGTTGATGTCCAGCTCGTCGGTCATCTCCTTGATGTAGGCGTCTATGCGGTTGTGGCGGATGAAATCGAAATAGGCGCCGGCCGTGACTATGAAGCCGGGGGGGACGGGGAACTTGGCGGCGGTCATCTCGCCCAGATTGGCGCCCTTTCCGCCGACCTCGGCCAGATTCTCCTTGCGTATTTCTTCGAACCACATGACGTTTTTCATGGCCAGACCCCCCACTCGGAACGACTGGGTCTGCAACGACGGGAAGGATTAAAAAAGAATGGATGGGCGCGCGGCAGGGAAATTGGATGGAAAAACAGGCTGGCGTTTGCACTAAATCAATTCCGGGCCTTGAGGTTCGTCTTTTTATATCTTGCCTGAGATGCAGATTCGTGGACGGCAACATCACAATAACGAGCACCGATTTGGTCGATTACACGGCGCTCTACCGCAAGCGCCACGAAACCCTGTTCCGCCACGATTACCTCGCCCGGCACAGCGGCGGCCCGGAAGATGCCGCGCTGGGCGCGCTCAAGAGCCAGCTGGCCGAAATAGAGGCAAAGCTCAAGCCGCTGGAGGAACGCATAAGGCAGGTGGATTTGGTGATGGTGGTGCCAAAGCGCGCCGACCTCATCTCCATCAACTCGGAGATAAACCAGCACTCGCGCGAGGAGCTGGACGCGGCCCTCAAGAGCAGGAGCGGGCCGGTGTTCGAGCTTTTGAAAAAGCGCGCCGACATCACGCGCCAGAACTACGAGAGGCGCGAGGAAATAGCCCGCCTCACCATACTTCTCAACATGCTTCCGCGCACGCAGGCCGAGGCATTGCGCACGGTGGTTGAATCCAACGCCCTGCAGGAAGTGACCATAGCAGCCCTTGCATCAGAGCAGCAGCAGGAAATGGTCACCCTTCTCGGCCGCCTCGGCGTGCCTGCCTTCGCGGCAGAGGGGCTGCTCTCTCTTGATAAAAAAAAAGCTGATGACATCAACGCCCTTAGATGGGTAGAGGAAATACCCAAAAGCGTGGGCGGGGCCGTCGGCTCCAACGGCTCGGCCCTCTGGGTGCCCAAGGACAGGATGACCGAATGGGAGGAGAACGAGAAGCACCTCTCCGAAATAGGGCGCAAGATACAGACCAAGCTGGCCAAAAGCCAGGCTGACGGGCTGGGAGAGGAGGAGCAGAAGGAGTTCGAGTCCTTGCAAAGCCTTTACCTTGAGCTTCGCACCCGCAGGCACGCTATTGCAAACGTGAAGGGGCCGCTGTGCGTGAGTTTGCCCAAGAGCGAGAAGCCGCCAGTGCGCGCCGACGTGCCTACCATTGACTTGGGGCCCGGAAGCCAGCCTGCGGCATAAGAAACAGACCGACCAGCCCGGTCAACGGCCTGAAAACGCTCCTTTTTATGCATAACCCGGCCCAATTTGGGTTATGGCCAAGAAAACACCCGCCAGCCTGCCCCCAGTGAAGGGCTTTTCCCTGACCCCTACGATTAGCGTGCGCTCGCTGGTGGGGCAGATGAGGGGAGCAGGTTTGCAGGCAACGCAGGTTGGGCAGGCTGCGGAAGTGATTGGGGAGATGCAGAAAGAGAAAGCGGTTATTTTCCTTACATTTACGACAAACCTCATTACGTCAGGGCTTCGCGAAACCATCGCCGAGCTTGTGCGCCGCAAAAAAATCCACTGCATAATCACGGCCATCGGCTCGATTGAGGAGGACGTGATGAAAACCCTGACCCGTTTCGAGCAGGGCTCTTTCGACGCGGATGACTGGCAGCTGCATGCGGAAGGAAGAAACAGGGTGGGCAACATAATAATTCCGAACGAGGCTTATGTTAAGCTGGAGAAAGTGCTGCAGCCGTTTTTCGCAAAAGAATATGATAAACAGAAGAAAATTGGGCGCTTGCTAGCTCCGCACGAGATTATCCGTGATTTGGGCCTCTCCCTTTCCGATGAGCATTCGTTTGTTTATTGGGCTGCGAAAAACAACATCCCAATCTTCTGCCCCGCCCCAACAGACGGCGCATTCGGGCTTCAATTGTATTTCTTCAAGCAAAAGCATCCCCAGTTCGGAATTGATTCTGCCGGAGATTTGAAGCCTCTTGGCCAGATGGTGCTGGATGCGGACAAAACTGGCGGCATCATCCTGGGCGGCGGGGTGGCCAAGCACCACGCCATTGGGGCAAACATCTTGCGCGAAGGCTTTGATTATGCAGTATACGTGAGCACTGGCACGCCATATGATGGGAGCTTGTCCGGCGCGCGCGTCAATGAGGCCGTCTCTTGGGGCAAGGTTTCGCCAAAGGCAAAAATCGTGCATGTCGAGGCCGACGCCAGCATCGTATTTCCATTGCTGGCCTGCGGCATGCTGGAATAAACGGGGGGAGGGTCAGGAGGAACCTGGAACTGGGGAGGGGGGCCGCTGCCCCCCTCCGCGGTTTGGGCCCACTGAGATTTGAACTCAGGACCTTTCGATTATCAGTCGAACGCTCCAACCAGGCTAAGCTATGGGCCCAAACAAAGCCGTTGCACTCTTTCGTGCTTTATTTATTTAAATACT
>JAKAME010000076.1 GCA_021813025.1 Microcaldota archaeon | reverse complement strand
GCCGCTCTCACACAGCGGAGACTCGCGGTTCGATCCCGCGCGGATCCATTGGGCTCCCATAGTCTAGCCCGGTCAAGGACAGTGGATTCTCAATCCATTAACACGGGTTCAAATCCCGTTGGGAGCAATTACATTTTTATCCACTAATAATAACACTATCTATTTTCAGCAATAAAACGAAATTGTGAACAAATCGCATCCCACCCTATTTGCGCGCTTCAATCTTGAGGCTTTCCAGAGGAATCCCGCCATACTGCCGCTCACTGATATCTCGGTCTTCTCCAATAATCTTTACCTTGAAACCAGCATCTTCGAGTTTCTTGATATATGCATCCCGTAAAATAGCGCCGCCGACGCACCCTGAAATGAGCTCCTCGTCATTTTTTTGTTTTTCGCTCAGCATTTTTGTCAGAACAATATCTGAGACATACATTTTTCCGTCCTCTTTCAGCACCCTGAACGCTTCGGAGAACACCTTATCCTTGTCTGGGCCATAATCTTTCACATCGAAATAGGGCTGGCTTGTTACGATGAGCTGGACGGAGTTGTCGTCCAATTCCCGCATGTGCTGCGAATTTCCAAAGACGATGAGGTGCCGTTTCATATTCGCTTATGCGAATAGGACTGGATTTACGCCTTGGTGCATCATAGAGCAGAAACGTATCCTATGATACGAAAGTGCCATGCGGAAATCTGCTATTGCTGCGGAAATGAGGGGCGAGTCCACTCAAGTGTTTCATCTTCCGTTCTTGAGGAACAGAAGCCTCGACGAGTTGACGAACACCGCTAAATCTGGAAGCGACTGCGCCGCGGCCGCGAACATCGGGGTGAGTATGCCTACTGACGCAAGCGTAATGCCCAGCACGTTGAAAACCACTCCAAAGGCGATGTTCTGCTTTATGGTCGAGAACGCCCTGCGGCTGATTCGCACGGCGGCCGGCACCTGCGCCCACTCGTCCCTCATCAGCGCGATATCCGAAGTTTCTATGGAAACGTCCGTCCCGGATCCCATGGCTATCCCCACGTCCGCCTGGGCAAGCGCCGGGGCGTCGTTCACCCCGTCCCCGATCATGAGCACGCGCCTTCCCTCTGTCTGGAGCGCCTTCACACACTCCACCTTTTGGTGCGGAAGCTGGTTGGCGCGAAATTCGCTTATGCCTACGCTTTTCGCCACGGCCGCCGCCACCCGCTCGTTGTCGCCTGTGAGCATCACTATTCTGCTGATACCAAGGGCCCGAAGCTCCCCAATCGCCCCCGCCACGTCATTTCGGATGGTGTCCGAAACCGCGATCAATCCGATCGCCTTATGCCCGCTTGCGACAAGCAGGACGGTTTTCCCCTCGTTCTCGAACTGCTCCTTCTTCTTGATGAGGTTGGATGCGTCGATATCATTGGCTGCCATGAGCTTTTCATTTCCCGCTGCCGCGGCCTTCCCGTCTATTATCCCAGAAACACCCATGCCGACCTTGTAATGGAACTTGCCTGCTTTGTCAAATTTCACCTTGTCTTTTTCCGCCCTTTCCAGCACAGCCCGCGCCAGCGGGTGCTCGGAATGTCTTTCAAGCGCTGCTGCGATGGACACGACTTTGCCCTCGCTTTCGCCTCCGGCAGTGTAGATGTCCGTAACTTCCGGTTTGCCGCGGGTGAGCGTGCCGGTCTTGTCTACTACCAATGTGTCCACCTTGGAGAGGTTTTCCAAATGGACGCCGCCCTTGACCACGATCCCGTTCTTGGCTGCATTGCCCACCGCCGCCACTACGGACATGGGAGTTGCCAATGCGATGGCACAGGGGCACGCAACCACCACCACCGCGATGGCATGCGTAATGTTGCCGGTAATGGCGTATGTTACCAGTGCCGAGAGGGACACGACCGGCAGGTAGTAAGTGCTGAACTTGTCGGCGAATTTCTGGACTGGGGCGCGTGAGGCCTCCGCCTCCTCGACCAAGTGGATGATTTTACCCAACATGGTGTCCGCGCCGGCGCGTTTCACCTTAATCTCCAGTTGCCCGTGCTGGTTCAGCGTCCCGGCGAAAACCCCGTCGCCCTCCTGCTTCTCCTTTGGCATGGATTCGCCGGTGATGGGCGATTCGTCCACGCTGCTGGAGCCGGAAGCTACGGTGCCGTCCGCGCCTATGCGCTCGCCCGGCTTCACAATCAAAATGTCTCCAATCAATATCTCCTCTATCGAGATGACGACTTCTCTTCCATTCCGCTCCACCCGCGCGCTTTTGGGGGCGAATGCCACGATATCTTTAATGGCCTTCCTCGAACGCTCGAAAGTGAAACGCTCCAAAAAGTGAGCGATGCCCATGAAGAACACGATGAGGGTGGACGCGCTGAATTCGCCGATAACCATGGCGGCGAAAATTCCGAGGCTCATGAGCAGGTCTGCGTTTATCTTTCCAGATTTCAGCCCCGTTAATGCACTCTTGAAAATGGGGTACCCTCCAACGAGCGTCGCGGCAACGACAAGCTGCCAAGGAAGCATCTCCAGCGGCTTTTCCAGCAGTCCGGCGCGCTCCACAAGCAGTTCAGCTAGAATCAGGATGGCGACCACGCAGACGAAAGCGAACGCAATCATGCCTGCGACGCCGTTGTTTTTACCTGCATCATCTGCCTTCTTTTCACTTGCAGGGGCGCAGGCGCACGAATCATCTATGCAGTCGGACTCCTTCTTGTCGGCGGGCGGGCTGGCGCTTGCGGCAGCCTTCTTGTCGGTGGGGGCGCAGGCGCATGCATCTGCCGCGCAAGCCTCCTTGTTTTCATCCTTGCCATCTTTCCCCTCTCTCCTGAATTTCGCCATGCTCATATATCCATAAGCGACGGAAACCACGGTTACGCCCAGCACAATCTGCTTTGAAACTCCCACGAAGCTGGGTCCCAGGAAGCCGATATACACTGCCAGCATCGGCGAGCCACAGCAGCCGATGAGGAAGCAGCCGAACGCGTAGAGGGCCGCAGTCAACCCAGCGGATGCCCCAAGCTGGGACAGTCTCGCCCTGTGCGCGAAGAAGAGAAGCGCCACATATGTGGTGAACGCCGCCATGAGCGCATAAGAGAGGCCCAGCAGTATCTCCTGTGTTGCGATATAGCCCGCGACCGGGTCATAGTGCTGCTGCACCGCCCACTGGCCGGCCGTCTGCGCCTGGAATGAGGCGAAAAGCCAGAAATGGATTGCGACGGCGAGGACAAATACCAACGCCGGGAGGGCGACCCTCGCAAGCTGCTCAGTTCGCATAAGCCCAGCTCTGCGCGTCAAAGTAGTATTGCCCGCCCGCGTCCTGCCTGAGCGTGCCTTGCACGGCAACTCGCTGGCCCTTTATTGGAAACGCGCCCTTGTAGGAGACCGGAATCTGCGTCTGGCCACAGCTGCACGTCAGGGTGAACATGCTCTTTTCTGGCAGCAAAGCGCCCACTGGCGCCACAAGAGATATCGATTTCCCAAGGAAAGAGGCGGGGTTGATGACTATCTCATCCGCCGAAACCTGCCGCAGTGGCGTGGGGGCTGGAGCCGCCTGCGCTCCGGGGCTATTGCCGTTTCCTGCTGCTGCTGCGCTGGGAGAATACAATCCCGCCGCGGCGCTGGAGTTGCATCCATTTGTTGCATTGCAGGTGTTCGACACTCCAAGTGAGGGCGGCGTGGTGGGTCCCCGCTGGGAAGCGAAAAACGCGACCGCAAGTAATGTGATTGCCGCCATCGCGAGCATGAACATTATAGAAGTATTCTTCATGTTTATCCCCCTTATTGCCTCGTGCAGGCCGCCAGCCTGCCGTAGTGCTTTGCCACGATTTTCTCCGCCACGGCCAACAGATGTTCGATATCCTTCTCGCTTATGGAATAGAGGTTGCACTTGCCGTTTCGCTTGCGTGTGACCAGCCCGCAATCCAGAAGGCACGCGAGGTGGTTGGAAACGTTTGGCTGGGGCTGGCCTGTGGCCTTCGCTATTTCCCCGACGTTTTTCGGCCCGTCAGCCAGCGTTTCCACAATGGAGAGCCTCGTCTGGTCGGCGAAACCTGAGAAGAATTTGGCCTTGGCGGCCAGCTTTTGTGAATTCATCATATCATTATATGATGATATCTATTTATAATGCTTTTAAGTCGGCATCAGACAAGAGGCAGGAAGTTAGGGAGCAGGACATTTGAGCGCGGAATTTTTGGACGTTGCGCATATTGTCCGTTAGGCTGAGGGGTTTTTGGTTCAATACTTGGTCCGCATCCTCGTTATCCCTATCCTGAGCGCGTTGCCAATCACGAGCAGGGAAAGCCCCATGTCCCCGACCGCAACCGCCACCCAGAGGCTTATGAGCCCGAAAAACGCCATGAGCCCGACGCCCCCCTTGACAAGGACCGATGCCGCCACGTTCTCCTTAACTACATTCATCGTTTTCCTCCCAAGCCTCACAAGGAAGGGAATCCTTGACAGGTCGTCCCTCATTATCGCCGCGTCTGCGGTCTCGATTGCAACGTCGCTGCCTATCGCCCCCATGGCTATCCCCACGTCCGCAGCCGCAAGCGCCGGCGCGTCGTTCACCCCGTCGCCCACCATCATCACCGCCCCGTATTTCTGCCTGAGGCGCTTCACTTCCTCAAGCTTCTGTTCCGGCAGAAGTCCGGCATGGAAATGCTTTATGCCCACTCGCGATGCAATAGCCTGAGCGGTCTCCTTGTTGTCACCGGTGAGCATGATGGAGGTTATCCCCATTTCTTCAATCTCGGACACCGCCTCCCTTGCCCCCTCCCTCAGCCTGTCTGAAATGCTTATTATGCCAATCGCCTTCTCCCGTGTTGCGACCATTACAACCGTCTTCCCCTCGCTTTCCAGACGGCGCATCAGTTCCCTGCTCTTTTCATCCGCCTTGATGGGAAGCTTGAGGTTGCCTGCAAAATAATCCACGCCCCCCAGCATGCCTCCTATTCCTTTCCCGGGATAAGACACGAATCTGGATACTTTGTGCAATCCTTTTGGCGCCTTCTGCATTATCGCCCTCGCAACCGGATGCTCCGACTTTGCCTCAAGCGACGCGGCTATGCGAAGCATCTCCTCCTTTGAATGACCATTCAGGGGCATGACATCCGCCACCTCGAAAACCCCTTCCGTGAGCGTCCCGGTCTTGTCAAAAATCACCGCCTTTGCCTGGGATGCCTTCTCCAGATAATCCCCTCCCCGCACCAGTATGCCGTTTTTCGCAGCAGACGAGATGCCGGACACCAGGGAAACCGGGGTGGAAATCGCAAGCGCGCAGGGGCATGCGGTGACCAGCAGCACAAGCGCCCGGTAGAACCATGTGTCAAAAGGCTGGTTGAAAACAAGCGCAGGCACGATGGCCACAAGCACGGATGCGAATATGACTGCGGGAGTATAGATTGCGGCAAACCTGTCCACGAACTTTTCAGTCCCTGATTTCTGCTTCTCCGCGTTTTGCACTATTGCCGCGATTTTGGAAACAAGCGTGCGATCCGAGGGGGCGCTCACGCGCATCTCAAGATAGCCCTCGCCGTTTATCGTGCCTGCGTATGCCTTGCCTCCCTTTTGCTTTGCGGCAGGGACGGATTCGCCGGTTATTGCCGCCTCGTTCACATACGAATGGCCGAACACTACTGTTCCGTCAATCGGAATCCTGTCGCCAGGCTTTACAATGACGATATCTCCGATCTTGAGCGAATGGGCATCCACCTCGACCTCTTTTCCGTTCCGCTTGAGCCGTGCAGTCTCCGGCGCCAGCTTGAGGAGGGCGGCGATGGAATTGCGCGCCCTCTCGCCCGAGTATTCCTCAAGGAATTCTGCGCACGCAAACAGGAAGATTATGGATCCTCCCTCCTCTGCATGAC
>JAKAME010000010.1 GCA_021813025.1 Microcaldota archaeon | reverse complement strand
TGTTTCCCTCCAACTTGGGCTGGCTGCTTGCAGGCCTGAGGCCTCCTCTGCAGAGGCAGAGGCACTAATCAGTTTTTCTATTACCTGGCCATTCAGTCTTTTTTCCCTTTCCAATCAGTTTCCTGCACGCCCGCCTGCTGGTTCTCCAGCCGCGCGCGGGCGAAAAAGTAGGATGAAAGGCGGTTTAGGTAGGGAAGAATGAAAGGTTTTGCCTGCACCTCCAGCCTTTCAACCGCGCGCTCCGCCCTCCTGCACACCGTGCGGCAGTGGTGAAGGCGCGCCGCCATCCGGCAGCCGCCGGGCAGGATGAAATTCGCAAGAGGGGGAAGCTTTGCGTCTATTTCATCAATCCATTCTTCCAGCCTCTTGAGCTTGCGCGCAAACGAGTCGGCGGCATCCGCCGCCTTTCTGTATCCGCTGACATGGGCGCCTGCCTCGAACAAATCCGACTGAATCAATTCGAGCTGCTCGTCGCGTCCTTCTTTCTCATCTGCCGCCGCCCTCGCCAAGCCTATGACTGCATTCAGCTCGTCCAGCATTCCCACTGCCTCAAACACAGGCTCGCTTTTTCGCGCGCGCAGCCCGTCTCCAAGCCCGCTGGAGCCGCTGTCGCCCTTGCCTGTATACGACTTGACACCGAACCGCAGGGGGGGCTTTGCCCCCCCTTCAGTTTGAGGGTCTTCCTGATTCCCCCCCGCTTTGTTTGATTGTGTTTTACCACCCATAGGTGCAGCCAACCCCATCCCGCCTTATAATTCTTGCCCAACCAAGCTTGGCGATGAAATGCCCCTTCTGCGCGCATGCCGGCTCGCAGGTGCTGGACTCGCGCGACACGTCCGACGGGCGCATCCGCCGCCGGCGCGTGTGCGACAGCTGCGAGCGCCGCTTCACCACCTACGAGGAGGTGGAGCTTGAGGAGCTCTACGTCATCAAGCGAGCGGGAGGCCGCGAGCCGTTCGAGCGCCACAAGCTCTCGGCAGGCATTTTGCGCGCCTGCGTCAAGCGCCCGCTCGAGCGCTCGGCGGTGGAGAAAATAGTGGACGGGGTGGAGCAGCGGCTGCGCAAAAGCCCCAAGCGCGAAATCGCCACGGCTAAAATAGGGCAGATGGTGATGGAGCGCCTGCGCAAGGTCGACCAAGTGGCCTACATCCGCTTCGCATCAGTCTACGAGTCATTCACCGACGTTGCCTCGTTTGAGAAGGCGCTGCGCACGCTGAAGAAAAGGGAATGAACTATTTTGTGATTTCCATGCCATCTTCCTCCAGCCATTCTATCCATTCTTTCTTTTCCGAACCCCTCCACTACATAGTTCTGCTTTTCGTGCTCACCCAGATTCTTGGCGTGGCCTGCGGCCTTCTGCTTATCGGCTCCTCTGCCTCCAATCCGGACGTGCAGTCAATAGCCATAACTCCCACCGGACAGGCGAACGACTGGCTCAATGCCGTGGTGTTCATAGCATACGTGGTATTTGGCGCCGGCGTCGCGCTGCTTGTCATCCGCTTCCTCAAGCGCAAAATCGCCTTCCGCGCCCTGGAATTCCTCATGCTCACAGGCTCTGTGTCAGTGGTGTTTCTCGCGCTGCTGATGGGCCTGTTTGGCATGGGCTTCATGCCGGCCTTGGGCGCGTCCGGCGCGCTGGGATTCACCTTCTCGGCTCTCAAGTTCTTCACTCCCGCGCTCAAGAACACCGCAGCCGTACTCTCCTCCGCCGGCGTGGCCGCCCTGTTCGGATTTTCGCTTGGCTTCTGGCCCGCAGTCCTGTTCGTGCTCGGCCTCTCGCTCTATGACTACATTGCAGTATTCAAGACGCGGCACATGCTTGACTTGGCCCAGCACTTGGGCGAGCGGGATTTGGCGTTCACAATTACGGCAGAGAAAAAAGACGCAAGCTCGGCTGTTCAGGCGAAAAAAGACATCCGCTCTGCCGACATCCGTCCGGCCTCCTCCGCTCATTCCGCCCCCTCCGCCCCGTCTCTTCTTCCTCTCCCAGCCCCTGCCCCCGCTTCCATCGACCGCCTTGACTTGGGCTCAGGCGATTTGGCCGTGCCTGCAATGCTCGCCGTTTCCACCTCCACAATTGCCGGCGCCCCCGGCGCGCTGGCCGTCGCCCTTGGCTGCAGCGCCGCGCTCTATCTCACGCTCAAGCTTGTGATTGAGAAGCGCGTGGCCCTCCCTGCCCTGCCTCCGCTCTGTTTGGGCGGTTTGGGCGCGCTGCTTGTTTTCCTGCTCCTGAGCTCCCTGCTGGGGCTCTGAGCGCCCGGCCGCCATTTCTTCGGGCGCGCAGGCTGCCTGGGCTCTTGAGCGCCCGGCCCTCCTGCAATTCACCGGCCCTCTAGCAAATCTATATAATGGTTGTGCGGTTTGCATCTGCATACGGATTTTCGCGGGGGGATTGGATGCGTTTTGGGTGGTGCGTCTTTGCTGTTTTCGTACTTTCTCTTCTTGTGATTCCGATTTCCCATGCTGCCGCCAATTCAGCCGATTGCTCCCGATATCTGGCCATGGGCCTTCCCTGCCCATCCGCCAGTTCCGGCGTCTCTGCTTCCAGCCCTCCCTCCTCCGGCGGAGTTTCCCCTCTCCCGACAGGCCCGAACGCTTCCTGCCAACTGTCCAGCGACTATGCCTCCTGCCTCCAGACCTGCGACCAGAATTTCGGCCCGGACGACGAGCAGAACCTCCCGCTGTGGACGGAGTGCCGGAATTCCTGCAACCAGAACGCCTGCAGCGGCACCTGCAACAGCGGCGAGTCCTGTCAAGCCAACACCGAAGTAGTGACTCGCAACATCCCGCTCACCGGCTACTATTATTCCATAGAAGAAGTCAAATCATGCGGCTGCATCCGCAGTCAGTCTAATTTCCAATGCGCCCAAAACACTGATAGGGTCAATACCAGCGGTACAAACAGGTTCAGGCCCGGCATCGATTTCTGCCAAGACAACTGCGACATCTTTACCGATATCAACAATTCCAAGTACATCTGCTCCGCCAACTGCACCTGCGCGCCCGTCCCGCCCGTCACCCCGAACCAGACCTCCTGCAGCCTCTCCCCCTCCTATTCCGCCTGCCTCCAGGCATGCAGCCTGAAATCAGGAGATGAGGCCTTCGCCTGCTACAAGAGTTGCGCGAACCAGTATTCATTCCAGCCTGCCGGCGTGGCGGCCAATTCGGTCTGCAGCGGCGACGCGTGCAAGGACTCGTCCGGCAAGCCCCTTGGCGGCTACTGCCGCCCCACCGCCTATTCAAACAAGCAGAATTCCGCCGGCGAGCAAGTGCTTCTGGCGACCGCCTGCGGCTGCCAGAGCCCGACTTTCGGCGCCCTCTACTACTGCAACGCCCCCGGAGACCTCAGCTCACAGAACACCTATCCCGGCACGGCCCTGGGCAACCTCAAGCCCGGAGACAAGTGGGCCGGCGGCGGCGTGTTCTGCCGAGACGAGTGCTCGCGCTTCGGCTCCCAATTCAGCTGCTCGGCGCGCAACAGCGGCTGCTTCTGCGAATGCGACGCAGCCAAGCTCAACTGCTCCGCCAACCAGACCGCGGACACCAAGAACTGCAAGTGCGTGGCCAGCGAGACCCGCAACGAAACCGGCAACTTTTCAGGCAACGGCACCGCCGGCGGCTGCGGCAACGGCACCGCATGCTGCGGCTCCGCCTCCGACCTGACGTGCGGCGGCTCCTGCCCGCAGGGCCAGCTATGCTCTGCGGTCGGCTACAACGCGTCTGGCCAGAACCTCTCGCTTGGCCGCAACGTCTGCCAGTGCATCGGCCCCCAGCTTGTGGACACGCCCTGCAACATGACCTCTGACTGCAACGGCTACTGCGGCGTTTCAGGCACATGGTGCGCCCTGTCCAAGGGCGGCGCCTGCGTCTGCACGCGCACGCCCGAAAAGGTGCATGTTGACGTGCTCGTGGAGAAGCCTGCCACCAAGGTGGGCGAGACCTCGCCTATTCGGGCCCACGTCTATTGGGACGACGGCACGCCTGCAACAGGCTCGGTGACATTCGTGCTGGGTGCCAGCAGCCGGAGCGAGGCTCTTGCGGGCGGCTGGGCCCAGGCATGGGGCCTCTGCCTTGCTTCCGGAACCACTCCGGCCAGCGCCGTCTACCACGGAGTGCGGGGAAGCGCCCCGTTCACGTGCGTTGACTGAGGTGTTGGCTATGACGGCCCCTCTCCGGTATGGCGTGTTTCTTCTGGCCTGCCTGCTGGCCATTTCGCTGGCAGGCACTGCCAGCGCATTCTGCCTCTTTGGCATGTGCTTCTTCGAGCAGGGCCAGGGGCTGGTATCGGTGCAAAACACGAGCGCCCCAGTCCCCTGCTACAACAACACCCTGCTGCATGGGCAGCTCTACACGCAGGGCGCATTCTGCCAGGACGACTGCGCCCAGAACTTGGGCCCCAACTACAGCTGCACATCCAAATGCTTCTGCTGCCCAGACAAATTGAAGGAGGCCTGCCTCTCCGCGAAAAACACCTGGCACCCCGACACCTGCACCTGCACGGCAATCGACAAGCCGGTGCGGCTAGTGTCCTGCGCCTACAACACCCAGCAGGAAGGCCGGCAGTGGGGTGATGGAAGCAACGCCTTCTGCGCGGACGACTGCAACAAAACGTTCGGCTCCAACTACACCTGCACTTCCAACTGCGTCTGCGTGCCGACTGCTCCTGCCACAGTTCCTTCCTCATTCTCCTTTTCCTCCATAGCCATTCTCGTTGGCGAGCCTGTTCCGGGCGCACCAATAGCCGTGCTGGCGGACGGGCCTGCACCATCAAACAACAGCACGTTTTGCGTGAATTCCACCTATCCCGCCTGCGGCGGCTGGTGCGGCGGGGTGAAGAAGCAGTGCGCTTCCTTCAACGAAAAGCAGCGCCTCGGCTCGGAGGCCAACGCCTCGAAATGCGGATGCGACTGCCTTGCGGCCAAAACCGCCACTTTGGGCTTCGGCGAGTCAGTTTCGTCCGGCGATTTCACCCTGTCCATCATCAGCTTCACCAGCTGGAACGGCGTCAGCTTCTCCCTCTTCGGCTCTGACAACACCTCCATTGCCAACACCACCCTCGCCTATCCTGTGCCTTACCGCCAGTACGACCCGGCAACCGGCCGCTCCATAGCCTTGCGATTCGACAGAATGGATAACGGCAGCGTGTCTGTGCGCATCTATCCGGAATGCCCGGCCGGGCAGTATTACGATTTCTCCTCATGCAAATGCAAGCCTTCAGCCGAGCGGCTCTGCTCCGCAGGCAGCCCGGGCCAGATTCGCGCCAACGTGACGCTGCCGGCCTGCTTTGACAACTGCCCCGCGGGCAGCGCTTGCGTCAGCAATGCTTCGGAATGCTACTGCTGGCCGCCCTACAAGCCGCGCTATCCGAGCGCCTCCGCAACCACAACTCCTTCCGGCAGCTCCTATTCTCCGGGAACCTCGCCATCAACCCTGCCTTCCTCCACAACAGGCGCAGTCACTCCCGGCACAAGCACCACGCCGGGAACAACCACGCCCGGCACAAAGCCGGGAACAACCACCGGCACGACCACAGACACAACGACCGGAACCACGCCGGACACCACGACGCCCGGCACGACCACAAACACAACGGCCGGAACCACGCCCGGCACAACTACGGACACCACCACTCCGCCGACAAAACCCTCCACTCCTGCAACGACGCCCTCCACTCCAACAGCTCCGTCCTCTTCAGGTTCCACTCCAACCACGACGACTCCTCCTGCTTCCGACACCGCAGCCCCTTCCGCACCTGCTTCCACTACACCCACGAATTCGTCATCTTCAGCCGGAGTGACCCCTCCCTAGCCAAAGCTAATGGGGATGAAAAACAATTGAAAATAAGAAAATTAAAATAAAAAATTAGGGAAAAAAGAAGGAAACTTATCCGAAGAGCGAAGCCAGCCCTTCCGCGGCCGCAGCCTCGGACTTGGCCGGGTCCTCCTTCTTCTCCTCCTTCGCTGCCGAGCCGGCAGCAGCCGGAGCAGCAGCAACAGCCACGGGGGCAGCAGCGGCCTTGAGCACGTCCTCGAAGTTCACGCCTTTCAGCGCCTCGGCCAGCACTTTCGCGCGTGCAGAGTCGACCTCGATGCCGGCGGACTTGACGACCGCCGTTATGTGGGCCTCGGAGATTTCCTTGTCAGCGCCCTTCAAGAGCAGCGCCGCGTGCAGATACGGGTCAATTTTTGTCATAGTCTTCTCCTCCTATAATGCAATTTTCTCGTTCATTTCCTCATGCTGTTTTTGTTTCCTGCTTGCCGACTGACGCACCCACGGCCTCCTGCATGCGGATAGCGCGCGCGAGAAGCGACTCCATGTGGGCCGTGGAGTACGCGCCGCTCTCCTCGGCCAGCGCCCGGGCTTGCCCAAGCGCGCCGGCCAGCAGCTGAGACCGATTCTGCTCAGTCGGATAAAATACATTGATTGACATGCTGTAAGCATTGAGTGACGAGGCGATGAGGTCTGCGGTGAGCCTGTGCTCATCCACGTCCAGCACCGCCGCAGGATACAGCGTCCCGTCCTCCACTCCGGCCACCATTGTGAGGCCGGCAGAGAAGGGCTTGATGCCCAGCTGCTGCAGCGCCTTGCAGGCGATGTCCGTTATCTTCGAGCCTGTTTTGGCCAGCGTGGAATCCTTGGCTATAATGATTTTCCCCGCCTTTGTCTGGGCGTTGAGCCCGGCTGCCTTGAGCCCAGCGAGGGCCGGACCGGGCGGCAAATCGGTCTCGCCCTCCTTCACCACTATGTCGAAGGGCGCAACCTGCCCAGGCTTTGCAGCCACCGGAGTCTTTGATTTTCGGAAATGGCTGAAAATCTGGTAAGCGCTCATGTCCTTTGCCAGCACAAGCACGGACGGAGTGTCAATCTTCTCCACAAGCTGCACGGCCGTTTTGGAGCCTTCCAGCGCCCGTTTGAGCACGGTGTTCTTGGCCATCACGAACGAGGCCTTGCCGCGCAGCTCCTTGCGCGCCTTTTGCAGAATCTTGTCTGGCAGTCCGCGCACGTCCACAAGGGCGACCGTCTTGGAGCCGTGCAAAAGCTTTGAGATGCGCTCAACATCATTCTTTTTCTGAGTCAGCGCCGGCCTCTCGTGCTTGGAGCCCTTTCCTTTCTTGTTTCCCTTGAGTTTTGTCATGAGCATCAACTCCTATTCCTTCGGGGCGGTCACATCCACGCGCACCGCCGGCCCCATGCTCAATTTCACATAGACCGAGGCGATGTTGGATTCTACAATCTTGCCCTTCACCTTCTCATAAACTGCCTCGAAGTTCTCTGCCAAATCCCCGACAGCCATTGTTTCGGAGCCTATGGGGCAGGAGACTGTGGGCAGGTATTTGCCCCTGCTTGAGAGGCGCACGCGGGCCTGCGCCTGCTTGATTGCATCAGCCATCGGGCCGGTGACGGGGCGTGGCAGGCGGTTCTTGGCGCCCAGCACCTGCCCCAGATTCTTGCCCACGTTAATCATCAGGCCTGGCACGGCGACGAATTCGCATGTCTTGGCCAGAGCGCGTATTTCCTTCTTGTCTGCCGCCATCTTCTGGATGTCGGCATTGGAAAACACCTTCTCCGCGCCCGCCTTCTGCGCATCCAGAGCCATGCCAGCCTCAGCGAACGCGATGACCGGCACCTTCTTGCCCCTCCCCTTGGGCAGCACCACGTCGAGATTGACGCGGTTTTCGGGCTTGGCGGTGTCGATGTTGCGGAAGTTGAAGACGGCTTCCACGCTCTGGGTGAACTTGCGCTGGCCTTTGGCCTGCAGCGCTTTCTCAAGAGCCCTTTGAATCATGTTCTTGTCCATATGCTCCCTCCTGCTCCAGTCGAGCAGTCTAGCGGGAAAACTCGCTATGTGTTAACCTGTGTTATCTGCCTGGGTGTTTATAAAACTGACGCCTCATCCTGCACGCCGCGCACTCCTCCTTGCTCGACGGCTCGCCGCATGAGCTGCAGCGGCCCATGGGGGTTTGTTTTTTCTTCCCATTCGGACCGGCCTCCGTTTCTTCATCCATTTTCTTCATTGCCGGCCCCATCGCCATCCATGAGTTGAATATCCTTTTTTTGGTGCCCGGATAGCGGTCCTCCATTTCATTGAGCTGCGCGCGCACGGTCTGCCGCATGGCCTCATGCGCGTAAGGGCATGACCGGTGGCAGATTCCATAGCCCTCAAGCTCGGCCAGAAGCGCCACCTCCCGCTCCGGAATGCGGATGAGAGGGCGTATGCGCGGGATAAAATCAGGCGGGGACGCGCCGGGCTTGCGGGCGGCGGAAGCGGCCCCCGGCGCTCGGGCCGGGCCCCCCTCCCCGCTCTCCACGCTCACCGGCCAGAATCTCGCCAGTCTCGCCGGCTCATTGCGGTAAAGATTGAGCAGCACAGTCTGCGCGGCGTCATCAAGGTTGTGGCCCAGCGCCAGCTTGTCCGCCCCGAGCCTGCGCGCCGCCTTGTTGAGCAGCAGGCGGCGGAACACTCCGCAGAAAGAGCAGGCGCCAAGCGGCGATGCATGGCCGCCGGCGCCGCGTCCATGCCTGCGCGCCGGCCTTTTTTTCAGCACCGCGTCGAGGCTGCTTCCTATTTCGCTCTTGAACGAGACTATGTGCAGTTTCACTCCAAGCTTCCTGCATTCCCTTTTCGCCACCTTTATCGTGGGCGCGCGGTAGCCCGCGATGCCCTCATCCACAAGAATGGCGAGCAGCTCCATAGGCAGTTTTTTCTTCAGCTCGGCCAGCTGGTGCAGCAGCACCACGCTGTCCTTCCCGCCCGAGAGAGCCACAGCCACGCGCTCTCCCGCGCCAATCATCCCGAACTCGCGCACCGTGCGCCTCACTTCGCGGCCAAACTCCTCTTTGAAATGCTTTTCGCAGCGCGCCCGCTCGCCCGAGCCCATGCAGGCCGCGTCTTTGCAGCGCGCGCAGGAAAAAGAAGAATCTGTTTTTTTCATTCCCTCAGCCGCCGAACACCACTCTAATCACTTCTATTTTCCTTGCTCCGGCAAGCGGGAAATCATCCGGCCTCACATGGCCGTCCACCCTCACCAGGGCCTCCTGCGGGCTGACTTTCAAACCGGCCAGAAGCCCGCGCACGCTGGCCGGCGCGCGCCCTTCCAGCTTTTCCGGCCGGCCGTCAACAACCAGCACGGGCTTGCCTGCCTTTTTCATGCAATGCTTTCCAAAGAGAGATTTATAAGCCCCGGACGAGGAGGGGCGGGCGTGCACAGCTTGCAGCAACGGCCGGCGCTCCTCCTTCTTGCCAGCCTTCTCCTCCTCTCCTGCGCCGCGCAGGCCGCCATCATCCCCTCCCGCGTGGTGGAGGCTGATTATTATCTTTACGAGCAGCGCCTCATCAACGCCACATCGGGCGCGATGGCCGAGCTCACAATCAACCTGAGCCTTCCGCTTGACGACCAGGTGATT
This sequence comes from Microcaldota archaeon, assembly GCA_021813025.1. GTDB lineage: Archaea > Micrarchaeota > Micrarchaeia > Anstonellales > Anstonellaceae > CAIXYX01. The sequence goes on along the minus strand of JAKAME010000010.1, from coordinate 17,344 downwards.
TACGCCCCTCCCTCCTCCAGCGTGCAGCACGACCAGTGGGGCAACGCCTACCTCTTTGTCTCGGAGCCGACCCCCTCCACCCCCTATCTTTTCATCGCCAACACCTCGGTGCACGTCTCGCGCGAGCCTTTGCGCAGCCTGCCCCTTCCCGCCCCGCTCCTGGCCGGCGAGGCCCCATATCTTGCCTCAACCCCCCGCCTGCCGGCCGCAGACCCGCAGATGCAGGCCCTCGCTCTCCAAATCACCGAGAATGCAAGCACCCCCTTCGAGCGCGTCGCGCGCTTGGCCGAATGGACCCATTCCTACATCAGCTATGACGCCTCCATGGTGGGCAGCCTGCCCGACGTGCCCGCCATTCTCGAGCAGCGCCGGGGCGTGTGCACAGAATACACCCTTCTCTTCTCAAGCCTCGCCCGCTCATTGGGCTACCCCACCCGCTTCGTGGGCGGCTACGCCTATTCTGCAGACGAGGACGCATGGCAGGGCCACTCGTGGGCAGAGGTGTGGCTGGGCCGCTGGGTGCCCGTAGACCCGACGTGGCTTGAGGTCGGCTCTCTTGACGCCACTCACATAGTGCTCACCAAGGGGCCAATCGAGCAGCTTGACACAATCTCCATCTCGGCCATGGTGCCGGGCAGCGGAGAGCTTACCCTGGAGCGCGAGCCGTCCGCCGGCCTGCGCGCCGAGCAGGTGCATCCCCTCAGCCTCGTGCCCGCGCCTTCCGACGCCGCCCAGCCCCTGCAAGTCTCCAGCGGCCAGCTGCCTCCCGGCGGGCAGGCCGTTGTGTGGATGACCTACAACTCGTCAGAATACGGCCTGCTTTCAGCCACCCTCTCCTCATGCAGCAGTCCGTCCTCCCCCATCACGCGCGTGCCCGCGCCCTCGCTGACCGCCATCACGGCGCCTGAGCAGACCTATTACCTCATCTGGCCCCTGCAGGCGGCTAGCGGCATGGACTTGAACTACATCTACCGCTGCCCTGTCTCTGTCCGCACGGATTTGGCAGACACGCCCCCCTTCACCCTCACCATCACAGACGAGCTTTCCAACAGCTGGCCGCTGCTGTCAGCGACTCTTGAGCGCACAAGCCTGACGAGCGGCGAGCGCCAGCGGGTGTTCGTGCGCCTGCCGCCCTCGCTCGCAGGCCAGCAGGTCCGCGCCATCGAGCCGCGCATGCTGCTTTCCTCGCCATCAGATTCAAGCGGGCAGGCTTCATTTGATTTCGTTCCCTCCGGCCTCGGCCCCCACACCATCTACGTCTTCTCCTCCCGCGGCGACCCGGTCGCCCTCACCTATTTTGTGCAGGAGTCACCCCTTCCCCTGCTTGAGCTGTTTGGCGCCAACGCTTCCATCACGGAAGGCCAGCCGCTCAACCTCACGCTCCTGCTTTCCGGGCTCAATTCCAGCGGCCAGCTTCTTGCGGCATGGACTCTGGGCGACCAGGACGGGAGCGCGATAATCAGCGCAAGCCCGGCCGCCAGCCAGAACGCAAGCCCGGCCGCCAGCCAGAACTCAGGCCCGGTGATTATCCCCATCACTCTCACCGCCCCGCCGGCCGGCGACGCGCTGCTGGTGGTGCGCCTGCGCACCCCTTCAGGGAACGAGGTGGAGCGCCAGGCATTCCCGCTGCACGTCTGGCCAAAGACAGACCTTTCCATCCGCTCCCTGCGCCTGCAGTCATATTCATCGGACGGCTGGCGGGTGCTGCTTGACGTGCAGAGCGAGGGCGGCGCGCGCGAGCCTACGCTTGTCATGCAGAACGCAAGCTGGCCTGTGCCTGAGGACGGCGTGCTGCGCCTCATCCTGCCTACTGGTCGCTATCCTGCCACCCTGCGCTGGCTCGACGCGTCGGGCGGGGAGCACCAGAAGCCGGCCCGCCTTGACGTCATCCCTCCCCAGCCGCCGGCCATCAGTCCCTCTTCAGGCGAGTCCTCTTCAGGCTATTACGACATGCGAGCCATACCCGTCCTTGTCTTCCTCGCCTTGGTGTTCGCAGGCCTGATGGGCGCGGCCCTCTACCTGCGCATCGAATCCATCCGCCACTCAGACGCCTCCTCCGACCCGCTGATGCGCCTGCTGAAGGGCGAGGAGGAGAAAAAACGCTCCCAAGCGGAAGAAACATCTGACAAAGGCCCCGGCCTTTAGATTCGTGATTCTTATGGTCGATATCCTATTTTTGGGCACGGGAGGCGGCCGGGTAAACCTCATCCGCCAATTGCGCGGAACGGGCGGCTTTGTCTTGCAGGGAAAATCCCTGAACATCCACATTGACCCCGGGCCCGGCGCCCTTTTGCGGCTTCACTCCGCCGGCTTCGACCCGCTTTCGCTTGACGCGCTCATAGTCACCCACATGCACGTCGACCACGTCTCCGACGCCGGCGTGCTCATCGAGGCGATGACCGGCTTCACGTTCAAGAAGCGCGGCCTGCTTCTTGCCTCCGCATCAGTTCTGGTTGGCGACAGGCACGGGGACAAGAGCATCAGCACCTACCACCAGTCCCTGCCTGCAAAAACGGAAGTGTTCGGCCCACAAGACAGCAAAAAGTTTGAAGTGAAAGAGGGTATGGATGCCAATGCGCATGCAATCGGCTCTTTCTCCCTATCCGGTGTTCCCGTCAAGCATGACGAGGACTCGGCCTTCGGTTTCGTGATGGAGCTTGACGGCGTGAAAATCGGCTACACCTCAGACACGGAATACATTGCAGGCGTGCACGACTCCGCCTATTCCGGTGTTGACGTGCTCATAGCCAACAACCTCAAATCCGCAGCCGACGGAATTCCCGACCATCTTCATTCAGGCGAGCTCATCCGCCTTCTCCAAGCAGCCAAGCCCAAGCTCTGCATCCTCTCTCACATGGGCATGGGCCTCATTCAAGCCGGCCCGGAAGCCGAGGCCGCGCGAATTGAATCCGCATCCGGCGTGCCCACCGTTGCCGGCAAGGACGGCCAGTATTACTGCACCGACAGGTGCGGATGGTTCAGGCCGGAGAAGAAGAAAGGAAAGGAAGAGAAGGGACAGAAAAAGCTGGAATAATTATCTCTTCGCCCCGACGTTGTAGATGTCCAAATCCAGCTTCTTGTCCTTCTCCAATTTTGCGACTATTTCTGCCAGCACCATCTTCTTCACTTCCATATATTTCTCCCGGCCCACTTCCACATTTCCAATCGCATATTTCAAATTCTTGGTGTTGAAGCAGAACATGCATTCGGTGAGGTTCTCGCAGTTGTGGCAGAAGTAGCAGTCAGAACAGTAGCCGCAGCAGTCCAGCTCGAAACAGCGGGTGAGGTTGGTGCACGAATAGCAGTGGATGTCATGCGAGGAGTCGAACGGCGAGTCGCAGCCGAAGAGAAATTCGCAGCTGCGCGGCCAGAAGGAGTAGGCAATGCATTTGGAATACACCGCCACGGACGAGCGGTAGACGCTCGTCGAATCAAAGAGATAAGTGCTTTCAATGATGTTCGAATTGGTGCCGGTATCCTCCTCCACGTTGAAGAAGGCCAGCTTGGAGATTATCTTGTGCGCGTTCTCCAAGCCCAGTTCTTCCGCTTCCTCGCGGCTTATGCCGTTCTTTTCCTCGAATTCGTGCGCCTCATCATCAGACAGCAGCCTGTTCTTGGGCAGGAGCGGGAAATTGGCGTGCGCCGGCAGGGTCAGCTCCCGGCCGCTGGCGGCCGAGATACACTTACTTGTTTTGTGCGTGGATTGGGCCAGCCATTCCCCATAAGCATCAACGCCGCCGCCCAGCGCCCGGCCGAACAGAATTTTTGTTGTGGCCGAAAAGGCCTCCTCGATTTTGGATTTGTCCTCTGGCAGCGGCTTCTTGCGGGCTGCCACAGAAATTTTCGGCACTGGCTTGCTTTCCAGCTTCAGTATTTCGAGCAGCGATGGCAGGCGCTTGTCTTTCTGCAATTTGTCTGCCATCTGCGCCAGCAACCGGCCTTTGATTTCCCTGTATTTGCCTACCTCTAGTTCCAAATTTCCAATATGGTTGCGCCTTGACTTGAGGTTGAAGCAGAAGATGCAGTTGTCGCAGTGCTCCAAGCCGTGCGAGAAATAGCATTCCGAGCAATTGGTGCACATCCAGCATTCGAGGCAGCGCTTGTTGCGGTACACTCCGCTCTTGAGGCAGGCAGCGCACTCGCCGGCCACGTTGCAGCCAAAGCAGTCCTCGCTTATGCGCCCCATGGTGGAATAAGCCACGTATTTCGAGTTCCCGAAGCGGCACACTTCGTAGATGTAGTGGCTGTCGTTGAGATTGGAGCTTTTCTCGATGTGGCTGCATTTGCCGAAAAACAGGTTTCCGGAATAGCAGAGCGTTCCGCCGATGGCCTGCAGGACGGAATCAATGTCTTTTATCTGGTTGATGTCCAGCGCCGCCGGCTTTTTGGCGAAGTCAATTTCGTCATAGCCTATCCACTTCATGCCGTGCTCGTAAGCGGTTGGGCTTGAGACGATTTCCTTGCCGGAAAGGGAAGATTTGTGGGTGCTGTGCGGCTCTATGCGCTCGGCCAGCCATGCCTCGTATTCGCGCATCGGGCCAACGTCGCGGCCCAGCAGAGTCTTGCACACGCTGCGCCAGCGGCCGTCCAGCACATCGGTGGTTTCGCTCATTTTTTGCCCCCGATATTGTAGATGGACAAATCAAGCTTTTTGTCATTTTCGAGTTTTTGCGAGATTTCCACAAGCACCAGCTTCTTGATTTTCAAATATTCCTCCTTCGGATACTCGACATTCCCAATCGCGTATCTTTTTGCCTTCACATTGAAGCAGAACATGCACTCTTGGCAATTCTCAACATTGTGGCAGAAATAGCAGTCCGAGCAGTCCCGGGCCGTGTCCACCTCGAAGCAGCGCTTGAGGTTGACCGATTCGTGGCATTTCAGGCCGAAGGCCGAGTCATAGACAATGCCTGAGCCGAACAGGAATTCCGAGCTGCGTGGCCAGGAGCAGTAGGCGCAATTCTTGGTGTAGGCGCAAATCACCACGCGGTAGCAGTTGGATGAGAAAGAGGACCATTGGCAGTCCATGACGTTCTTGTTCTCGTTGAGCTTGTATTCGGGCTGGAAATAGGCGATGGGGCTGATGAATTTGTGCGCGTTTGAAAGGCTGATGCGCTCGGCCTCCTCCTCGCTAATGCGCACGTGCTCCCCGACGGCCTGAGCCTCGGCCTGCAAAGCCGCGCGAGCGCGCGGCAGTTGGGAATAGCCCGGCCAGTCTGAGATGTTCACCGGTCGGCCGCTGAGGGCCGAGCGGACTGGCTGGGGAGTGACGGTGTCTTTCTTCAGCCAGCGCGCATACATCTCGATGCCGGCCAACGGGCGGCCCAGCACCACCTCCGAGGTCTGGGAAAACGATTTCTCCATTACCTCAAAATCCAGCTTCTCGTCATCGTAGCGGACCTTGCCTTCAATGAGCCGGGCCGTCTCGCTTGGGCGGTTATCGCATTTTCGCACAATCTCCATGAGCGAGGGCAGTTTTTTCCTGCTCACCAACTCCTCCCACATCTCGGCCACCAGCTTCTGCTTGATGGCCAGGTATTTGTCCTTTGGCAGGATGAGATTGCCGACGGCGCAGCGTTTGCCCACCAGATTGAACGAGAATAGGCAGTCCTCGCAGCCGGTGAGGCCGTAGGAATAATAGCAGTCACGGCATTCCCCGCTTATCCAAAGCTCCAAGCCGCGGGTGTTGCGGTAAAGCACCGAGGAGCGGATGCACCATTTTCCCTCCCCACCCTCGTTCACGCCGAACACATTCTCGGACAAGCGGAGCATTTGCGAATAGGCCACATTCTTGCATCCGCTGATTTTTGCGGACTTGTACACGGCCACGCTGTCGGTGATGTTGGTGCTGCCCTCCACCAGCCTAGAGTTGCCCAGCACGATGCTGCCGGCGTAATAGACGCGGTCTTGGATCGCTTGGACGATGCTGTCAATGTCCTTAATTTGGTTGATGTCCAGCGGCTTGAACTTTTTCTCCCAATCCACCTCTTCCATACTGATAAGGGGCGCTTGTGGGCGGTAATTGGAATTCCAGAACACGACTTCCCGCCCCGACTGCACGGATTTGTCGGTCTGCAATGGGTCGTTGAGCTCCACCAGCCATTCTTTGAACTCGTTCAGCTCTCCGACCTCTTGGCCGAAAATGACCTTGGAGGTGGCTTTCCAAGCAGTATTAGCCGCCCGATAGCTCTCCGTTGTCTTGTCTTCTGCGCCCATGGCTGTTCCTTGCATCCGATGATATTTATATTCTCCTGCCCCGTTGTATCTCTGTCATTACCCGTGATTCCAATGCCTCCACTCGCCGACCGCCTTGACATCAACACAGAATCCAAATGGCAGAAGGTCTGGGAAGAGCGCCAGCTCTACAATTTCGACGAAAAAGACAAGAAAAAGCCCATCTATTCCATCGACACGCCCCCGCCTTTCACTTCAGGAGATTTGCACATGGGGCACGTGCTTTCCTACGCCTATTTCGACTTCGTGGCCCGCTACAAGCGCATGACTGGTTTCAATGTGTATTATCCCCAAGGCTGGGACTGCCAGGGATTTCCCACAGAAACAAAAGTGGAGCAGAAGTATGGCCGCAAGCCCCCCGAAGAATTCCGCAAATTGTGCGTGGAATGGACAGGCACCTGCATAGAGCGCATGCGCAACCAGATGCAGTCTCTTGGCTTTTCGGCAGACTGGCGCTACCAATACCGGACCATGGACCCGTCCTATCACAAGCTGGTGCAAAAATCCATTTTGCAGATGTATGACAGCGGCCAAATCTATCGTGGCGAGCATCCGGTGTTCTGGTGCCCCTCCTGCCGCTCGGCTCTGGCCAAAACTGACACAGAAGAGGCGGAAAGACAGACGCAGTTGCATGACATAAAATTCGAAATCGAATCAGAGGGCGGCAAGAAGCAGGATTTGATAATCGCTACTACCCGCCCGGAACTGATGCATGCCTGCGTTGCAGTTCTCTATCATCCAACCGATGCGCGCTATAACAAGCTGAAAGCCAAGCACGCCATCACCGCTCTAGGCTCCCGCGTTCCTTTCAAATCAGACCCAGACGTGGACCCTGCCTTCGGCTCAGGCGTGGTGATGGTCTGCACCTTCGGCGACAAGCAGGACGTGGTGTGGATGTACCGCCACAAGCTGCCGCTCATCAAGGCGCTGGACGAAAGAGGAAAAATCATCAACGCTCCGGAAGGCCTTTCCATCAACGGCCTCTCCATCACAGATGCAAGAGCCAAGCTTTTGGAAAAATTCAAATTGGAGGGCAAGCTCCTCTCCTCCAAGCCATTGCAGCAGGTCATCAAGGTCCATGACCGGTGCAAAAAGCCCATCGAGCTTGCGCTCTCATGGCAGTGGTTTGCGCGCATCACCCAAAAGAGGGATGAAATAGTCAAGGCCGCCCGCTCCATGCGCTGGCTGCCCCCATTCGCCATCTCATACTTGGAAGACTGGGCCAATTATGTTGAATGGGACTGGGTTATTTCCCGCCAGCGCGTCTTTGGAACGCCTCTTCCCTTCTGGTATTGCTCAAAATGCGACAAAAGCATTCCTGCAGACGAGAAAGAGCTGCCTGTCAATCCGCCCACAATGGAAAAGAAATGCCCCAAATGCCACAGCGCACTTACGCCCGAAACCTCCACCTGCGACTGCTGGGTGGATTCTTCAGTTTCTCCTCTTGCCATTTCCAAATGGGGGGTTGACGAGAAATTCTTCAAGCGCACCTATCCTGCCTCGCTGCGGCCGCAGGGAGTGGAAATTGTCCGCACATGGGCCTTCTACACAATCTACCGCTGCCAAGAGCTGACAGGCAAGCCCCCATTTGTCGAGCTTTTGCTTAACGGCAACGTGCTGGCGCCTGACGGCAAGAAGATGAGCAAGAGTTTGGGCAACATCATCGCTCCAGACAAGCTCTTGACAGATTATGGCGCGGATTCCATCCGCATCTGGGCCGCACTTTCCGGCGCAATGGCCAAAGACAGGCCATTCTCCTACCAAGACATCCAGTATGCCAAGAGCTTTTTGCACAAATTATTGAACGCAGGCAAACTGGTGCAAAAGGCAGTGGAGGGATACGAGCCAAAAGACAACGATGCAACTCACCTCCGCCCAATCGACCGCTATTTCCTCCATCGCCTCCACTCAGTTGTCTCCGAAGCCAATTCTGCTTGGAGCGAATACGAATTCCAGCGCATGACAAAAGTAACCCAGGAATTCTTCTGGCACGAGTTCTGCGACTATTATCTTGAGTATGTCAAATACCGAATCTACGAGACTGCTGCTGACAAGCAGCACTCGCGGCGTGCCGCGCAATACGCGCTCTACACAATCTACTCAACTGTTCTCAAGCTGCTGGCCCCCATCACACCGCATGCATCAGAGGAATTGTGGCAGATGTTTGCGACAAAAGAGAATGACTCCATCCATCTCCACTCTTATCCAACTCCTGTTTCCCGTTTCTCCTCTCCCGCTTCAGTGATAGCCGGCCTGCTGCTGGCCGGCATAATGGCCGAAATCCGCCAGCAGAAATCCGCCCGCAAGCTGCCTCTCAATGCGCCGGTGAAAGGTTTGAAGCTGGGCCTTCCTGCCGAGCAGGCGGCCGCCCTGCCGCATATTGAAGAGGAGCTCAAGATGGCGGGCGGCGTGCAGATGATTGAATGCACAGATTCTGACGCAATTTCCATTGAGGTCGAATTTTAATGAAGAAACGGCCCCGCAGTCGTTCTGTGCTTTTCCTCACCTCCAACCGCCACAAGTTCGCCGAGGCCCAAACCATTTTAAAGCCCTTTAACATAAAGCTAATCCAGAAACCCGCCAAAGGAATCGAAATCCAGTCGGATTCTGTCGAGGAAGTTGCGCGGGTTTGCGCGAAAGACGCCTACGGGCGCTTTTGCGTTCCGTTGCTGGTGGAAGACTCCGGTCTGTTCATCGGCGCGCTCAATGGATTTCCCGGCGCGTATTCGGCGGCGATATACAATCAAGTCGGCTGCGAAGGCATCCTTCGCCTGCTGGCCCAAGAGCGTCGAAGATTTGCGAGATTTGTTTGCGCGCTTGCGTATGCGGATTCCAGAGGAGTCCGCGTGTTCAAGGGCATCGTATCTGGCAAAATCGCCTCCAAAATCCACAAGGGGGCAGGCTTTGGGTATGACCCCATTTTCATTCCGAAGGGGCATACAAAGCCTTTTTCTGCCGCTCCAGAAACGAAAGCCAAGCTTTCCCACAGGGCCAGGGCGTTCAAAGCCTTCGGCCGATTTCTGGCAAAGCAAGCAAAACACGACACGAGGTAGAAAATGGCCAAACTGCATTCAAAAAAGCACGGAAAATCCGGCTCCAAGCGACCCATCTTCCGCGTAGCGCCAGCGTGGGTGGAATACCCGGCGCACGAGGTGGAGGAGCTTGTGGTCAAGCTCTACAAGGCGGGCAACAACCCCACCACAATAGGGCGAATCCTGCGCGACCAGCACGGCATCCCGCTTGTGCGCGCCATCACCAAGAAAACAATAACGCAAATCCTGCAGGAGAACGGGCAGAAGCTCGAATATCCCGACGACATGCTCGCGCTCATCCAGAAGGCCGTGCGCATGACAAAGCACATGGCGGCCAACAAGAAGGACGCTCTCAACAACACCAAGCTCATTCACATTGAGTCCAAAATCAAACGCCTGGCCAAATACTACATACTGAACAAACGCCTGCCCCACGACTGGGTCTATCGCCGCGAGACGGCCGCGCTCATCGTGAAGTAGGGTGATTCTCATGGCAGAAGCACAGCAGCAGAAGAAGACCAAAGTGGTGGACACCTTCAAGCTCAAGACCTGGTACGCCGTGCAGGCGCCCGACTTCTTCGAGCGCAAGGAGTTCGGCCAGCTTGTCGCGCTTGAGCCGGAGATGCTCAAGAACCGCGTCATCTCAATCGGATTGGGCGAGCTGACAGGCTCGTTCTCGCAGGCCAACGCCTTCACATCGGTGCGCTTCCGCATATCCGACGTGCAGGGCAAGACGGCCTCCACCCGCTTCATAGGCCACGAGCTTGCGCCCGGCTACATCAAGACGCTCCTGCGCAGGCGGCGCTCCATCATCTACAACGTGGATGACGCCACCACCAAGGACGGGCAGAAGGTGCGCATCAAGTCGGTTGCAGTGACCGCCTTCCGCACCTCCGAGGCAGTGCGCCATGCTTTGCGGCAGGCAGTGTCGCAGTCAATCAAGCTGGCCGCATCCGAGCTCGACCTCTCCACTCTTGCGCAGGAAATGCTTTACGGCAAGTTCGCCGCCAAGGTTTTCGGCAAGGTGAAGAACATCACGCCGCTCCGCAGGCTTGAAATAAGGAAGAGCGAAGTGGGCGAGACGTTCCAGTAATTAGTTTTTTCTCTTTCCTTCTTTCTTTTCTTTCCTATTTCCTATAGCCGCAGCGCGGGCATCTTTTCACGCCCTCCTTCATCTCGGTCCCGCAGCGCGGGCAGAGTGGCGAGCCGCCGCTCTCCTTTCTGATTCCCTCGCTCACGCCCCTGTCAGGAATGTGCTCAGGCCTTTTCGGCAGCTCTGGCTTGGCCGGCTCTTCTTCATTTCCCCCCTTCCCGCCTTCTCCTTCCGCCCCCCCCTCCCCTCCGTCCGCGCGAGGCTTCTCCCTCGGCGCTCCGGGCAGGCTGGGCGGAATGGGCGGAGCCTGCTTCTCCCCTTCCCCAAACTCCCCTTTGCGCCCCTTGAAAGTTGCTTTTTCTTTCGGGAAAACAAACCCGCATCTGCCGCACACGCTCTGGGCAGTGAGGTTGCCGGCCCCGCAGCGGGGGCAGACGATGACTCCAGTCTGCTCTTTTTTCTTTTTCTGCACAAGCGGCTGCATGAGTGCATTTGGAACCTGCTGTTTTTAATTGGTTTATTCCCCCAAAACAGCTTCATGATTCCCAACTTAGGCGGCATGGACCCCAAGGCAATGGCCCGCATGATGAAGCAGATGGGCGTGCAGAGCGAGGATATTGACGCCTCGCGCGTGATTATAGAGCAGAAGAACGGCTCCCATCTTGTCATTTCAAGCCCGTCTGTGGTAAAAATAACCGTGCAGGGCCAGCCCTCTTTCCAGATTTCGGGCCAGGTGAGCGTGAAGGCCTCGATTTCCGAGGAAGACGTGAAGATGGTGATGGAATCCGCCTCGGTGGACGAGAAGACCGCGCGCTCCGCGCTTGAGGAAGCCAAAGGCGACATTGCAGAGGCAATAATGAAATTGCAGGAGAAAAAGGCATGAGAAAATTAGACGTTTTTTAACTATTTTCCACCGAATACTTTCTCTTATTTAAACCTTCATTTCCACAGCCACAAGCCCCTTATGGGGAGTGGGAGGTGGGATGGAGCTGCCCTCGGGCGGTGTACCATTCCCCTCTTTTATGCCCCTTATTCCGAAGGCGGGGAAGGCAATCCGGTCACTGCCTCCTGATAGGGGGCGGTCAATGCCTGCAGTTTGGCAAGATAGCGCTCAACAAGCCTGCGCGGCACGCGCTCCCCCTCCTGCCTATTGTAGAGATAGCGGCGGGCCTGCCCCAATTCCTCGCTAAGGGCGTGCTTTTCGCCATATCTTGCCCTGAAATCAGCTTCCAGATGGTTAAGCACGCGGCGGGTCTCCTGCTCAGTCTTATCCAAGCCGGCCATAATGGAGTCCAGCCGCTCGCCATTCTCAACGGTGACCGGGCGCGCGTTATAGGTGCTGTCGAATGCCTTGCGCTGGCGGGCATGCTCGTTGAGCAGAACGCCCAGCTTTCGGATGAGGCCGGCCTGCTCCTGCTTCCATAATGAGAATTCATTATTCATCCGCGTTTTTTCCAATAAGACATTGAACTTTTCAATGCTGTCATTTTTCTGCTGCTCCTTTTTCTGTTCAAAGACCCGCACTATGCCGGTCTCCTCTTTCTGCCGCTTTTGGCATGAGGAAATAATGCTGTCAGCGCCAATCACTCCTGCGACAAGCGCCACGCCCGTAATCACTGCAACTGTTTTTGTCCTCAAACTCATTCCCGCACCGCCAATGGTTTGTTTGAACATGTTTATATGCCTATCATAACTTAATCGCCCCCGCCCTCCATCGATTATTATTTAAGTCTGCCCGCCTCTTCCCCCAGCATGCCATCCTCTCCCCGCAACGTGGATTTCTCCTCCATCAAGGCCATTCTTTTCGACATTGACGACACCCTCTTCCCTTCCTCGGAATTCTCCCGCCTCGCGCGCCACAACGCAATTCGCGCCATGGTGCAGGCAGGCCTGCCGGCCACGCCCGCGCGCGCCGGGCGCGAGCTGGAAAAAATAGTCAAGGCCCGCGGCTCGAATTATGGCAACCATTTCGGCCTTCTGGTGCGCCGCTTCCACCCCCACAATCCCCAGCGCGTGGTGGCAGCAGGCGTGGCAGCCTATCACAACACCAAATCCTCCATCTCGCCCTACCCCCAAACCGCGCGCCTGCTGCTTGCCCTGCGCGAGCGGGGATTCATTCTCGCCGTGGCCTCTGAAGGGGTGGCCCTCAAGCAGTGGGACAAGCTCATCCGCCTCGGCCTCGACCCCTTCTTCCACCACGTCTTTGTCACATCCACAAACAAGGACGGCAAGAGTCCGGCCTTTTACCGCCAGATAGCGCGCCGCCTGCGCCTGCACCCCTCCCAAATCCTTATGATGGGCGACAATCCGGCCAAAGACATCGTGCCGGCTGCCGCAGCCGGAATGCACACCGGCCGCCTCCTCTTGGGCAAGCACGCGCGCGAGCGGGCGAAGGCCTCATTCTCCCTGCGCTCGCTCTCCCCGCTTCTGTGGATTCTTTCCAAGCATAGCAAAACCGGTAAGTTCCCGCCCCCGTCGGCATCATTTTTGGAAAGTCATTAAAACTTTAAGGGTGATCTGCATCTCATGTGGCTGTTCCAATTGCTTAAACTGCAATACAATGCGCCTGCTTCGTCAGATTGGCTCAACCCATTGCCTGAATCGGGAAATGTTTTCTTGCATGCCAATCCCAGCGCCATTTTCACGTACAGAATACTCTCACCCATCCTGCGTACCAAAAACAAGGATGAACGAGTATCCGCGGAGTTTGTGCTCAAAGAACTCGTGTGCAAGGGAAGCTATTTCAAACAAAGATTGGATGAAGCCGGAAAGTCGGCGGTATTGACCGAGATTTCATCCTTTCTTAAGGACCCCGAACTAAAGGAATTCGGCCCGGCGCTTGTCATCGCCTATTACAGAACCCGCGGCGTGCAGGAGAAGAAAACTCCGGCCGAGCGGAGAGAGGAACTGCTCAAACGCATGAAGATGGCTGAAATATCCGGCCTGCTGCGCGTTGAACGATATCCTCCGCAGGTTTTGGAAGATGATTACCTCTATAAAACGAATCCGGCCTACCGCCCAAGAAGCGACCTGTACCTTCTAATCGCATCCAAAAACGACCCAAACGCGGCCCTCTCGAATGCCGTCTGGCGCATGGCAACGATGCTGCTCGAGAAGGGAAACGGCGTCGTCATCATCGAAATAGACAGCGATGAGTTGTTTACCAGCAAAACCGCGGCGAGCGAACTTTTCAAAAAGATGCCGGGCATTGACCCGTCCAACTGCCCTTCGGTTTCGGGAAGCATTGTTGCTGTGCACGGCTATCGGAGCATGATATATGCCGGCTATCTTGACCCGCCAGACCCGACAAGTCCCAAAACGCTTGGAAAAGCAGAGTTGCAGCCCGCCGCTCTGGCCGGTTTGTTCAAAAATCGCGCAAATGGTCTGCCCCCCGTGCACACTCTCATCGCATGCCATACTGGTGAAGGCATAGAAAACGCCGTCGAGCCAGGATATCAGAACTTCTTGGAAGCGTACGCGTCTTCTTTCAGCGGTATCGGCTTTGCGCCAAATGCAGACGCGTCAAGCAATTTCTTCCCCATATTCGATAAAAACGGAGTATACCTTTACCCGCGCATCGAACGGTATGTAGAGGGCGTCAGCGAACCAGATTCTAAAGTCGGGTTCATCTCCTCGGTCATAAGCGAAAAAAATTTACCACAGAACACGCTGGTGCAAGTGATGGAAATGAAGCCTCAATCCTTAATCCTCCGCCCGAAGCCTATTGCTGCGGAGCAGGTTTGCACCGTGGGCTATGACGCAGCCACGAAGCAGCCATTAAGCACAAAACAGATTCTGGGTTCGCAGCTGACAACCGATTTGGGCTCCAAGGTAATCTCAGAGGAGATTCATCATTCGGATTGAATGGTTTTTTCCTGTGTCACAGCCCGGCCGGGTCTTCATCGCTCTTAGTGTTCTGGTCTCTGTTTGGACGGTGGGAGTGCATCAGAAGAGGGAAAAGAGGGTCTGGCCAAACTGGCCAGCCCAACCTGCCCGCACCCTTTTAATCCTCTCCTGACCTATCTCCTACGTAACATTCACGAGGTTTTCCTATGCCAGACGATTCATCCATTCCATCCCATGACGCCCCTCCTGCCGGCTCTGAGGAGGCGCGCGAGGCCCGCGCCAAGGCGCATGAGTATTTCCGCCAGGCAGGCAAAATAGCAGCCTCCATCAAAAAGGACGCGGGCGGGCTTGTGAATCCGGGCGAATCAGCCTTCGACGTCGCGGAAACTGTCGAGAAAATGACGCGCGATGCCGGTGCGGTGCCGGGCTTTCCATGCAACATTTCCATCAACGACGTGGCAGCCCACTACACTCCCGAAACAAGGGATTCCCTTCTGATTGGAGAAAAAGACCTTGTCAAGGTCGACTTCGGCGTGGCCATCAACGGCTGCGTGGCCGACACCGCCTTTTCCATCGACCTTTCCGGCGAGCAGGGCAGCCTGCTCGAAGCCTCGCACAAGGCGCTGGAGGACGCAGTCTCCTCAATCAAGCCAGGCGTGACCACCGGCTTCATCGGCTCTGTCATCGAGAAGCAGATACGCTCGCGCGGCTATCGGCCAATCGAGAACCTCTCAAGCCACATGATTGAGCCCTTCCGCCTCCACGCCGGCGTCGACGTGCCCAGCTTCGACAACGGCGACACCTACGAATTCGCGGAAGGCGACGTTTTCGCCATCGAGCCCTTCGCCACCACCGGCTTGGGCCATGTGGTGGACCAGCCTCAGGTGGAGATTTTCTCTGTTGTTGGCGAGGGCCGCCTGCGCATGAAAGCCTCGCGCGAGCTTTTGCACAAACTGCTCACCCGCTACTTCACCCTGCCCTTTGCAGAGCGCTGGCTGGTGAACGACTTCAACTCCCGCCTCACCCTCTCTGCCGCGCTCAAAGAGCTGCTTAACGCCGGCTGCCTCTACCCCTACCCTGTGCTGCGCGAGGCAGGCCGCGGCATGGTGGCCCAGTTCGAGAACACGCTCATCGTGACCCATGACGGCTGCGAGGTCATCTCCGGCTCGATTGACCCATAGGGCAATGGCGGGCTATAGATGAAGAAAGAGACGTTTTCCCAAAAAAAGGCGCGGGCCGCCCGCGTTCTCTTAATTTTCAAAAAGCATTATCCAAAGGCCTGGTGCACGCTGGATTTCAAAAACCCGTTCCAGCTCCTTATTTCAACCATCCTCTCCGCGCAATGCACGGATGCGCGCGTTAATCTGGTGACGCCGAAGCTGTTCAAAAAATATCCGAACGCCGCTTCGATGTCGCGCGCCTCCATCCCCTCTCTAGAATCCCTCATCCGCTCAACGGGCTTCTATCATTCCAAAGCAAAAGCGCTGCGCGAGACCTCCCGCTCTCTTGTTTCTGATTTTGGAGGCAAAGTTCCTTCCGACATGGCCTCCCTGCTCACCCTGCATGGCGTGGCGCGCAAGACGGCCAACATAGTGCTTTTCCACTCGTTTGGAAAGAACGAGGGCATCGCAGTGGACACCCATTGCATGCGTCTCTCTTGGCGCCTTGGCTTCAGCTCCTCGCGCGACAAGCAGAACAAGATAGAGCAGGAACTCATGGCCCTCATCCCGCGCGCCAGTTGGGGCATGTACACCAACTGGATGGTGACGCATGGGCGGGCCTATTGCACAGCAATAAAGCCTAATTGCGCCGGCTGCCCGCTGAACAAGCTGTGCCCAAGCGCTTTCAAGGTTTAAGCCCGCGCCCTGCCCTTCAAGGTTTAATCCGTTCCCTGTTTTTCTTTCTCCTTTTTTTCACAAGCCCTGCCTGCCTTTTCCACCAATAGAGCGCTGTCTGCGGCAGCCCGAAAATCCGCGCTATCTCGTTGGCCGTCCTGCCTTCCCACACCATTCCAAGCGCCATCTCCCGCGCCTCTTTGGCGTATTTCACGGGCCTTCCGGCCCGTTTGCCCGCAACATCCACTTTCACGCCCACATTTTCCAGCGCAGCCCTCACTTTCGCAGGAACGGTTTTCCAAAGCCCCGGGCTGATGGAAATTTCCCTCACTTTCGTCTGCTCAAGCAGAAGCAAAAAAAGCCTGCGGCTCGGCTTGGTCTTTATGCAGACGGCGCTTTCGCCGCCATGGGCGGCAAGGAACGAGTAAATCCCCGCTCTTTTCCCCTGCAAGGTCCACATGGGAACAGCTCCGTGCACGGCCTCCTGCTCTCCTCTCCGCTTCATGGCCTCCTGCGCCACTCTCCTCTCATGTCTTCTTAAGCTCTTGGAGGAATTTCGCGCCACGCCCGCCCGGCCTCGCCAGCAGGCTTTTCACAATTGGAATTGCCTGCGAAATTGCCGCCTCATCAGCAGCAAAATATTTCGCGGCCCAAGCAGCGTCCTGCCCTGTCTTGAGGGCAATGAACGCAGGCCCCCAAGCCCTGCTTGGAAGCGGGGGCGCGCGGCCCTCAAGCTGAAGCTTCTGCATCAGCAGCCTGTCAGGATGCTTGAGCGGGTCTCCTGCCGGCTGCAGCTCGTGCAGCATGTGCAGCAGCTTCTCGTCAGGCTCTGCCAGAACGGCAGGCATGGAGCCGTAATCCTTGCGCCCCTGCGCGTGCAGGCACACGTAATACCAGACCAGCAGGCTGAACACCCGCCTGCCAGCTCCCTCGATGCACAAATGCCGATAGCGCGCGCGCCTTTTGTGAAGCGCGAGCTCAAGCTCCTCGTCCATCACAATCTGCCCATGCACCCTGCGCGCAAACCCCCCAGCAACCGCCTCTTCAGCAAGCTTTTCCATCCCCTCAAGCGCAGGCAGGGGCACGTCGGGCACGATGTTGTTTTTGTGAAGCAGGGCGTTATAGTCTTTCAGGCGCCTGCCTGCATCGGCGTTCGCGCCGGTTTGAGGACCTGCATCTTTTTCCATCTCCTCTTTCATGATTTCGCGCGCCTCCTTCTCGGCCGCAATGGAGGCTGCTGTGAAAAGAGCCACGCGCGTGGAATGGTTGCGGATAAGCCCTTTGGGCTTCTGGGCAATCGCCAC
>JAKAME010000075.1 GCA_021813025.1 Microcaldota archaeon | reverse complement strand
CGAGCTGGAGACGCCAGCCGAAGCATATGTGCGCAAGATGCGAAGCAAGAAAAAGATGAGCATCGAGGTGGTGGTTCGATGAACCCGTTGTCAAATCAACGGGAGGACATTAATCTGGGACAACACATGCCCGATTGCAACGGGCAGGTTTTTATACCTCCGCACGGAGGATGGGGCGTGGACTTGAACCGCGGGCTCGCCGTGTTTTCGCTTATTCTCATCGCAGCCTCGCTCCTTCTCGCCGGCTGCGCCGGAAATGCCATAACGCCAAAGGCCGGAGAAATCTCTGCGCCTGCCTGGCCGGGCGCGAACGCTTCTGCGGCAGCCGGCATAGGGGGCAATGGGGCTGGCGCTGGCGCGAATGCGGGCGGCGCTGCCGGAACAGGTGCGGGGGCGGGGAATGCCGCCGCAGCAAACGCGTCCGCGGACGCTTTGCAGTTCAAGGAGTGGAGCGCGCCGGACGGCTCCATCACCCTGCAGGTGCCACAGGGCTGGACGGCGAGCGAGCGGGCCATCAGCAACTGCACTGTCAACTGGGGAGTGATTGACCCAAGCGGCACTGCTTCGGCATACATGATGAACCAGCTCATGGTCCTCAAATCAGAGGAGGCGCGGCAGATGTACAAACAATATGGGCTGAGCGGAATTGACCAATACCCCATATCCACATACCTCCCGGCCGAGCAGGCCGTCGCGCAGGTGGTCGCGCCTCTCGACGGCTCAAGCAACGTGCAAATCGCGGCGCGGAATGCCGCGCTCTCTGCGCAGTTCTCGCAGGCGGTGTGCACCCCCGGCCTCGCGGCTTGCGACGCGCAGGTTTTCGAGGCTACTTACGACTACAAGGGGACGGCCATGCGGGGAACCTACTTCGCGCAAGCCTATGATTTCGGCGAGGGCACGACTTGGTGGATAAACATCTGGGGCTACACTTCGCCGGCCGCCGAGTGGGACAAGTCGAAAGACACTCTTGAGAGGGTGTTCTCCTCAGTCAAATACACCGACGCGTGGGCGGCGAGGTGCAGGCAGGGGACAGCTCAGGTCGACACGGTGGTGGGCGACGTAATCAGGAAGAGGCAGGCCGCGGGAGACAGGGCCGCACAGGGATGGGACGAATACATACTTGACAAATGAGCGGGGCCTGCCGGGCCGCTTTTATAAGATTCTGCGCGGATTTGGAATGAAATATCGTTCATAGGATGAGACATGGAGGGCGATGGGATGAAGGCACTCGTTTTCGTATTGTGCGCAGCAGTGCTGCTTCTCGCAGCAGGCTGCACACAGCAGGGGCAGGCAGGCGGGTATCCGGCGCCCGTCCCGCCAAGCCCTGCGCCGCAAACGCCTGCGCCATCGCCAAGCGTCCCGGGCAGTCCGGGCGCGCCGAACCAGACGCAGGGAGCGCAGCCGGCCCCCGCGCCGCAGGGCGTGATGGTGAAGGCATCGGCGAATGCGCAGCTGGGCCAAATCCTGGCGGACGGGCAGGGCATGACGCTCTACATTTTCACCAAGGATGAAATCAACAGGACCAGCTGCTACGGTGCGTGCGCCGCGAACTGGCCCCCGCTTCTGACGTCGGACGGAGGCGCCAACAGCACCGTGGCAGGCGCGTGGGGAGCCGTGCAGAGGAACGACAGCACATGGCAGGTCACCTTCAACGGCATGCCCCTCTACTACTTCGCCAAGGACAAGAAGGCAGGGGACGTGAACGGGCAGGGGGTGCTGGGAGTCTGGTTTGCCGCCCAGCCCAACATGACCGGCTTCCCCCGCCCCATGACGCTTGGGGAGGCGATGGCGATAGCCCAGAAGAGCGACTGCGCGGGCACAGGCAACCTCACCAGCAGCTCGTCCTACAACAATGCCACTAGGACATGGTGGATTGACCTCGACACGCTGAAGGCCGGGTGCTCGCCGGCCTGCGTGGTGTATGAGAGCAACAAGAGCGCAGAGGTCAACTGGAGGTGCACCGGCCTGAACGCGGAGCCGAAGCCTGTCCTGACCACCTACGCGAACCCGACCTTCGGCCAGATACTGACAAACGCGGACGGCATGGCTCTCTATGTCTACTCGCCTGACAGCGCGACGCCGTTCAGCTGCGGCAGCAGCTGCACGACGGCCTGGCCCCCGCTGATTCTCAAGGCAGGCTACACGACTAACGTGGCCGGCCTGCCGGGATATGTGAGTTCCGTGAAGCGGCCTGACGGCACCAAGCAGGTCACCTACAACGGGATGCTGCTCTACACCTACGCCTATGACAAGCAGCCGGGGGCGGTCGGGGGGGACGGGCTGTCCAGCGGCAACTGGCACGTGGTCAAAACCAGCATGACGACTTACCCGCCCGTACAGCAGCCTTCGTATGGCTATGGCGGCGGCGGATACTGAGCCCGATTTTTTTGTTTTTAATTTATTTTTTTATTTCTGATTTATTTTTTCTTTTTCTCTTGTTTTCTATTTTGTTTCAGGCCCGGATGTAAAGCTGGCCGTTTCTCACGCTGACCTCGTAGCGGCGCAGGCTTTCCTGCGCAGGGCCGCGCAAGACCTGCCCGTCGCGCAAATCGAATACGGAATGATGCCAGGGGCAGGTGATGGTGTAGGCGTTCAGCTCGCCCACGCTGCCCTTGCACAGCGGCCCGCCCATGTGGGTGCAGGCATTGTCAACGCAGTAGTATTTGCCGCTCATGCGCACGAGGGAGAAGTTCCTGCCTCCCGCGCTCACGCAGCGGGTTGAGCCTTCCGCCAAGTCTGCTTTTCCAAGGCATAATTCAACGCCCGCGCCGGCTGCAGGAGCGGAAGAAGGCGTGCCGGGCAGAAAGAGCAGAAGTTTTGTCAATGCATTCCCGGCCAGCAGGGCCACCAATATCGCTTCCATCTGGAAGGATGAGAGAACGATTGCGAATGCGGCTGCGGCGACAAGGCCGCCGTAGAGAATCTGCCAGCTGGGGCGCATGGGGCTGGTGGTGTGCTCAAGCAGCATGAAGGCCATGAGATAAAGCGGCAGGGAGCCGAGGAAAAATGACGGCGCAGGCGCATTGCCTGCACTCGCGGCCGCGGCTCCCCAGAGCGCAAGCCACGCTGCGAGGAAGGCGAACTGCATTGGCAGCCTCTTCAATTTCCAGCTCAGGACAAGGGCTGAGAGGGCCAGCAATGCCGATAGGACCGGAGTGGAAGCCGAGGCCCACCATGCGTCTTGCGTGCCTAAGAGCAGGCCGCCCAGCAGCAGGCCGAGAGCGGCCGAATTGAAGAGCGGGACGTGGCGGATGCGCAGCAGGCGCTTGGTCAGCATGGCGATTGCGCAGATGAGCGCGACGAGGAGAGGGGGAGTGTCAGGAGCGAGGACCGAGCCTATGATGAGGCCGGAGATGAGGGCAGGCTCGGAGAGGGAAAGAGGGGCGCCGGCTTTGCGGGAGAGGACAAGCTGCGACAGGACGCACGCCAGCACTGCGATGGCCAGCGTGACCAGCGCCGGAAGCTGCGCTGATTGCGGCAATGCGAGAAGGCCGATGAGCGCGGCGGGCAGAAGCAGGCAGATGGCGAGCTTGTAGATGGAAACGCTGCGCAGCCAATCAAGCGGAGAGAAGGGCTTGGAAGAAGGAGGGAGGGCGGGGGCAGAAGGGATTGGAGTGGCGCCACAAACAGGCCGGCGCGAACCGGCTTTTTTTGCCTGATTCTTTTTTCTTATGCGCTCACCTGACAATCACTGTTCCCTTCATCGAGGTGTGGATGGCGCAGTGGTAGGCATAGGTTCCTGCAGCGGCGAACGTGTAGTTGCGGCTGTCCCCGTTTTGGAAGGTGCCGGTGTCGAAGGCGCCGGTGTCGCTGGTTGCCGAGTGGGGCACCGCATCCTTGTTGACCCACGTAACCACTGTGCCGGCATCCACTGTGATTGATGAGGGCTGGAAGGAAAAGCTGCTGATTTCTATGGTGGCTGCTTTGGCCGGGGCGGAAGGAGCGGCAGGGGCTGATGGAGTTTGTGCGGAGGAATTCTGGCCTGTTTGGTTGCCCACGCCTGCGGAAGGAGATGCGGGAGCTTGCTGGCCTGCGGCAGGAGAACTCGGATTTGCAGGGCTGCCGGCGCCCGTGGAGGGGGATGCTGTTTGGCTTGCCGGCGCCTGCGAAGCCGTGCAGCCAAAGCCTAAGAGGAAGAGGGACAATACGAGAAAGGCAAGGATTTGCTTCATGGATGCACCCCGTCTGCCGTCAGCAGCAGGGCATAAAAACCATCCGGATGGGACGGCGCTACCTCTTCCCAGTCACCTTGATTAGATGAAAGCCGAACTGGGTTTTCACAGGCTTGCTCACCTGCCCGACAGGCATGGAGAAGGCTGCGTCCTCGAACTCTTTTACCATCATGCCATGGCCAAAAAATCCCAAATCCCCGCCCTTTTCCCTGCTTGGGCATTTGGAATACTGGCGCGCCAGCTCCTCGAATTTTGAGCCTGTGGCCAGTTTTTTCGAGATGGCGACTGCTTCCCCCTCGCTGCCTACAAGGATGTGGCTGGCGCGAACTTCCATGAAAACACCTCTGCTGAACCGATAATTGAAAATTACCCACTTGCGGCTTTTTATTATATCCGCCGCCCCAAACCCCTCATGCTCAAGCTCGAGGCCCTCGGAGGGCCGCAGGCGGCGGAAGGATACCGCCTGCTTGTGGCGCGCGAGTGGCCGGCCGGCTTCCCCGAATCAGGGGCTGACGGGTTCAACCCGCAGCTGGCCCCGAGCGAGGGGCTTTATGAGGGGCTGGTGAGTCACAAGATTGGGTTCGGGCAGTTCGCAGCAATGTATGGAAAGGAGCTGGAGGCGCAGAACGGGAGACTCGCACGCCTGGCAAAGCAGGCAAAGGATTTCGACATAATACTCATCACCTATCCGGACTTCGAGGGGAACAGCATCGGCCAAATCCTGCTGGACGCCTGCGCGAAGGCGGCGCAAGGAGCGTAGGGAAAATGGAAAAAAAGAAAAAAGAGAAAAAAAGGGCCTCGGCTCGGAGCGCGGGCAGGAAAACGCCTTCGCGCCCCGTGCGGGCCGGCTTCCGCTTCCTTGAGCATACGGCAGACATCATGGTGCAGGCATGGGGGCCGGACTATCTTTCGGCGCTGGGGCAGGCGGCAAAGGCAATGTTCTCCGTGCTGGGAGAGGCCAAGCCTGATGAGAGCTTCGAGGTGGAGGAGAGCGCCTCCAAGCGCGACGAGCTGGTGGTAAGCCTTCTCTCGCGCATACTGGCGGAGTGCGACGCGCGCGAGATTGTGGCGTCGAGGATGGAAGTGGCGGAATACGACGAGGCGGCCGCGCGCATCCGCGTGAAAATATTCGGAGCGCGCTCGCGGGCGCGCGACGCAATCAAGGCCGTCACGTTCCACAGGCTCGAAGTGAAGGAGGGGAAAGGGCGCTGCACAATCCAAGTGGTTTTCGACGTTTGAGAAAAATAGCTCAATTCCTGTTTTTGGGCGCGGGCACGCCCTCTGTCTGGCCAGGAGCCGTCTCGCCAAGAGGCACGAACGGGAGGCGCACGTAATAGATGCCCTGCGCATCTTCTATGACCAGGGGCTCGCCCCGCAGGCGGCCCACGTCGATTTCGTAAACTCCGGTCTGGCGCTGGCGCACGTTGGCCACTCCTTCCTGCGCGCCGCACGCTGCCGCAGCCGCGCCGACGGACTGGATGGGCGCGGGCTGGTCCAGAGCCTCCACGCTTCCGCCCTTCGAGAGCCAGACTTCGCTGTATGGCTGCGTTGGGTCGGCCGGCTCCTCGTCCTGGATGATGGCCGAGGCCACGGAGGAGGAAATCGGGGAAAGTTTGGAAGATGATGGCTGAAGCGGCGCCGGCGAGGGGAGGGAAGAGGAAGTCTGCGCAGGTTCGGGAGGGGCGGACGGCGGGGA
>JAKAME010000074.1 GCA_021813025.1 Microcaldota archaeon | reverse complement strand
GCGCATCACCAACACCCCGCCGGGCTACAGGGTGGACCCGTCCTATTCAGACATCACCATTACTCCTGACGGCAAGATGGTCAGGCACTACATAGCCTCGGAATGAGCGGCAAAAAGCAGCGCTCTCTTCTCTATCTCAGCCGGGCTGAGCAGCATCAGCCCTTATCTCAGCCTGATGCTGTCCAAGTCCATCGGGGCCCTTGCCTCGACGTTGAATGTGCGGCTGATGCTTCTGGCCAAATCCTCGCACTTGTTCTCATCCCCGTGCAGCGTAAAGACGCGCTGCGGAGACGGCCTGATTGCCTTGACAAAGTGCATCAGCTGGTTCCTGTCCGAGTGGCCGGAAAATCCTTCCACAGTGTCTATTTCCATCCCAATCTTGACGCTGTTGGTGCGCCCGTCATCCCCTGTCATGGGGATTTCCTTCATGCCCCTCTGGATTTTGCGCCCAATCGAGAGCGACGACTGGTATCCCACGAAAAACAGCGCGTTCTTCGGCTCTTCCGCCATCATGCGGAAATAGTCAAGCACCGGCCCGCCGCTCATCATGCCTGAGGGGGCAAGTATGACCGCCGGGTCCCCCTCCACTATGTCTTTTCTTTCCCCTTTTGCAGGCACGAAAATCTTTGACTCGAAAGGCGAGTCGTTGGACAGCACGCGCCTCTGTATGTTGTGCCTCAGGTATTCCGGATAGGCCGTGTGAATAGCTGACGCCTCCAGCACCATGCCGTCTATGTATACAGGGAAGTTGAGGTCGGAATTTCTTGCGGCAAACTCTTCGAGCACCATCATGATTTCCTGCGAGCGCCCCACCGAAAATACGGGAATCAGCACCTTGCCCCTGCGGCTGATGACGCTCTTGATGTGCTCAGTCAGCCTCTTCTCGGAATCGAAGCGGCTTGGCATGACGTCGTTGCGCCCGCCATAGGTCGATTCCATGAACAATGTCTCAAGGCGGGGGAATTGCACCGCAGCCTGGTCGGTGAGTCTGGTGAATCCGTACTTGATGTCTCCGGTGAAAACCAAATTGTGCAGCCCGTCCCCGATGTGAAGATGCACCTGCGAGGAGCCAAGAATGTGGCCTGCATTGTAGAAAGTCAGCTTCACTTCCGGGCTGATGTCCATGACTTCCCCATAGTCAAAGCAGATTGTATGGGCCAGCTGCTTCTGGATGTCCTTCACCCCATAGGGCGGGTTGCCGTCCATCTGCCTTGCAGCGAGGTTGATGAAGTCCATCTGCAGCAGCACCATGGTGTCCCGCGTTGGCGGGGTGCAGTAGACCGGCCCGTCGTATCCGTAGGCAAAGAGGTAGGGCACGAATCCGCAGTGGTCAAGGTGCGCGTGGGTGATTACCACTGCGTCTATTTTGTCAAGCTCCAGCTTCATCGCGGAAAGGTAGGGGTAAGCCTTGCTTGGCTCGAAAGTTTCGGCATTTATTCCGCAGTCTATGAGTATGCGCGTATTGGGCGTTTCGACAAGCGCGCACGAGCGCCCAACTTCCTGAAATCCGCCCAATGCTGTCACTTTCACGTAATCCGATTTTACCGCCCCGCCGCATATCTTCCTCCCCAAGCTTTGGAGGAATTTCTTTCTTGCCGCAGCCTCCTTGATGAGGCTTGCGCGCACCCCCTTCACTGTGCTTGAAGCCATGGTGGGCTGGCGCTGCACCTGCGGCGCCCATCCCGTCTGCTCCACTATTGCCTTTAGGGTGCTTCCGCCCTTGCCTATTACAAGGCCGGGCTTTAGCGCCTCAATCATCACTTCGCCGAATTCGGGCGAAAAGCGCACGTCCGACACTCCCGCGTCCTGCGGCACGGTCTGCCTGATTGCCTGCAGCGCCTCCTCCACAGGCTTGAGGGCCGAGGGGTCGGCGCGGATAAGCACCCGCTTTCTCAGCGTGCCTGCCAATTTCCTGATTAGCTGGTCGTTTGCATAGAAAGCGTGCAAATCCTTTAGGTAGAGCACAACGTCCAGGCCTTCGGCTTCCACCTTGGCAAGCTTGCACTCGGCCGGCACAAGCTCGGCCGCCTTTTTCTCCATTTCCTTGAAATCCATGAATAAAAACCTCTGCAAATGCGATGGGAGGAATATGGCGCAACTAGGGGGCGTTTCAAGCCCCGCTGCCCGGGCCGGCCAAAATCACGATATGACTGTGATGGACCTATCCTCGCCGTCTCTTTCTCTTTCTATGCTCACCGCTTTCCTCCTAATTCTCTATGAGCTTGAGCACGTCCGCCTTTTCCAGCCGCCTGAAGCCTGACTTGCTGACCGTCACAACGTCCACGTATTCGCCCTTGGCCGCAGCCCTTCTCATGGCCATGGCAATCTCCTTGGCCGCCACCGGCGCGTTGTCCTTGATGGCCCCATTTGCCTTGTAGCCCTCCTCAATCACGCCATAGGCGACAGGGGAGCCGGAGCCTGTGGAGGTGTATTTCTCCTCAGTCACTCCGCCCAGCGGGTCAAGCGAGTATATCTCGGCCTTCTCGTCATATCCTGCCACTATGAGCTGCACCCAGTATGGGAAGAACTTGTACTGGAACATCATGTTGGAAAGCAGCGAGGCGGCGTTCCTCGTGGTCATGGGCCTGCCGTGCTTGAGGCGGTAGAGCCTGCATTCAGCCTGCAATAGGCGCACAAGGAACTGCGCGTCGGCCACAGAGCCGGCCACGGTCATGGCTATCCTGTCGTCGATTTGAAACACTTTCTGCACGTCCTTTGAGGCGATGAAATACCCCATGGTGGCGCGCCTGTCAGAGGCAAGTATGACGCCGTCAGTGCAGGTGAGCCCCACGGTGGTGGTGCCTGTCTTGAGCGCCTTCATCTTTTCCTGCAAAATGGCCTCGTTTTCCATCGCAATCACCCATAGGCAAAACGGCGGTGCGCCTCATTCCGTCGCCTCATGCCAGAACGAGACTCTATGGATTGCCTCTGTTTGATAAACTATATAAATGGAACGGGAACAGGGCGGGGGGTTTGAGGCCAAGCTTAATGGGGTCGAGTTGGTGACTTCGGGCTTGTCACTTGTATTTCTCTTCAATACGTTTGGCCTCTTCTCTGTCCGCATCAGCTTTTCTCTTCAGGCCGAGCCGGTCGTAGCTCTTGGCCCTGCTTTCATAAGCCCGCATCAGAGGTGTTGCATCCGCTTTCTCGTTATACTTCTCAACAGCGCGGCTGTAATACCAGACAGCCTTTCTGTATCTGCCGGCTTCATGATATACCTCTCCAAGCGTCTGCAAAACATACCCGTAATTGGAGTTGCGGGGATCGCGACACTCAAGCACGTGATTCAGGTCCCTGACTGCCTTCCCCCACTTCTTCATCAAGGAATAGAAAATCCCCCTGTCATAATAATAAGAATCGGCGGCTAGCGTGTCATAATAACGCCCAGCAAATCCCACCATTCGTTCTCCACGTTCGAATTTTGCGATTTTTGCATCAAGCTTACCTATTGCCGTCCGGCACGCAGAATTCGCAGCCTGCCAGTCTCCCAAAGACTTGTAACAAAAAACTTGGGCTTGGCGGAGCCGCATCTCCTCGCACAAGTCATTCGAGCCAATCTCTTCTATTGCCCGTTCGTAGTCCGCAGCCGCTGCCTTCCACTCGCCTTTCTCAATCCACAGCCAAGCCCTCCGCCGATATAGGCTCACTTTATCCCCCGGTGCCCAATCTGGCTTGCGGAGCGCGTCATCAAGAGCCGAAATTGCGCCCGCCGTGTCCCCGGCCCTGGTGCGCGCTTCAACCGTGTCAATGACTTTCCAGCAGGCTTCATTAGGGTAATAATGGACGGCCGAATCTGGCGTTGTGCCTGGCTCGGTCATGTCGGCAGAATCCACCTTTAGCATGGGTTTGGCCTGCGCCAAAATTGGTTCTGGGGCCAAGATGTATTTTCCAAAGACGGCACCGGGGTCGCTGGCTACGCCGCTAGCCTTATTCTGGAAGGCTTTTGAGACTGAGGGGTAAAGCAGGACGGCGCCTGACAGAAGCGCGACAGCCGACGCCGTGACGACCAGAGTTTTGAGCCCTTTCCGCATGTAAAGTATTGGGCTTTTCGGGTATTTAATGTTGTTTGAGAGGGAGGCGGCCCGGCTTCACCTTTTATCTCGCGAGAGATAAGACTGACGCGCGTTGGGCAGATATTACATAAGTGGGCGTTCGGTCATCATCTCAGATAATTGCCCCGTTGGGACAATCCTAGTTCCCGCCGGCTGCCCGCCCGTCTTTTTTGTATTTGATTTCGCACCACCCTATCTCTGAAAAGCAGCCTCTTTATAAATCGCCCGCGCGAACTTCCGACGTGCTAAAGCGATATGAGCAATCCGCGTCCGCTCCGCTTATTTCCAACCAAGCCCCGCTGGAGGAGCCTCCAGCCAAACCTCCGCCGCCGGAAATCCCGCCGCTGCGGCTGGCGGCTATCCCGTTCTCCCAGCCCTCCCTGCACTCCAGCACGGACGGCTTTTCGTCCATTCTGCAATGGAAGCGCCAGCAGCTGGAAACAGCCAACCATTCCGTGCTGGAACTGATGAACTTTGACCTCCTCCGGCCAGAGGACATCGCCGTGGGGCAGGAGGGGCCCTTCCCTCACCTGCTGGTGCCGATGGAGAAACTGATGCCCTGTCTGATGGAGAAGATAAGCCGCCTGAGCGGCTGGAGCGAGGAGCAGATGCTTCAGATGGCGCAGGGCACTCCGGAGCAGGTCGGGGAACTTTTGACCGGGCTTGTAAATGCCCTGCGGAGCATGTCCCAATACGAGGAGGGAAAAGAGGCCGTCCTGACCCCGCAGGAATTGATAGCCACCATGCTGGTTTTCAGGACGAAAATGGAGCAGGCCGATGGAGATGTCACAAAACAACAGACACTGGCTGTCCAGGCCCCCACTGCCTCCTGCGCAGAGTATTCCCTGCTGTTCGTAGAGCTTCTGCGGCACCTGAAACTGAAGCCCTCCATTCTCTCCCTGCGCCCCATAGACCAGTCCGGCCTTTCCATGACCGGCCATTCTACCGCCTGCATCGAGGTGTCCGGCTTTCTGGCGGATGCGGCGATGGGGCAGGTTTATCCGCTCGGCAAGATTCCGGCCGAGTGGTGCGGCCAAGAATACGAAGACTTCCAGGAACAAATCAAATCGCTCTATGATGAAAGTATCAACAAGGCCCAGAAGGGCGCGGCAGACTGGCCGCCCTCTGTGGTGCAGCGCTACGATCCGCTCTTGTTCCGCAGCGATGACGAGTTTCGGGGCCTCATTTTCCTCGAGCGCGCAATAAGGATTCGGGATAAAGACAAGCCGCAGTATGAGGAGGACGTGCTGAAGGCCAACGAACTGAACCCGGCTGACCCCGTGGCAGCAGACGCGGCCGCCTGGATACATAAAGTGAGAGGGGACAAGGCCATGGAGGCAAAGGATATGGGGGCTGCAAAGGCAGAATACGGAAAAGCGATTGAAATATATGAGACAGCCGTTGACCTGAATCAGGAATCGTATTTCGCGAATTACTATGCTGCAAGAGGGATGAAGAACATTTACAACCTTGAAGATAAGGAAAACCCGGATAAGATCTCTTTGCTTGAGATTCGCGATTATGCAGCGAAAGCGAAGGAGTTAAACCCAAAGTCAACATGGGCCATCTCGACTTGGGCAGAGATTGAGACCACAGCAATTCATGAACATATGGTGGCGGACCCGGATGGAGCCGCAGCTGAAGTAAAACGCATTTGCAAAGAACGCTATGATGCACTGCCAGTGACCGACCCGTTTCGGGAAAGTCTGAGGATATACATAGAAGAACAGAGGCCTGAGAGATAATTACTTTATGGCCATGACTGAATCAAAAACCCGCAGAACCTCGGTTGTGCGACTTTGTATCCCATTTTCCTTTCCATACTGGATTAGATGCGTCCGGATTGCATCAATGTCATCAACACCCTCTAGCGCGGCCAGATAAAGCC
>JAKAME010000009.1 GCA_021813025.1 Microcaldota archaeon | reverse complement strand
GTACGTCTACTGCTACTGCGACCCGTCCGTCCGCCTCGGGGTGCTAGTGCAAAAGAAAGAGTGAACGCCATGCAGGCAACATTGTGCAGTCAAGAAAACCCCGTCGGGGGGAGTCAGCTGCCAGCGCAGCCTCCAAGCCCTGGACAGGAGTTCAGAGCCACACGCCCTTCCATAGCGCCGGCACAGGCCGGCCATGAAATTCAACGGCGACACCAAGTAGGCGAAAGCCGAAAAAGTGAAGCCGCGGTGCAGGAAGAAAGTGGAAGGGCTACGGTCTGGCCTGGTTGCCCGCAGGAACGACTGGAACGGCAACAACCGCCGGAACGTCAACTGCAACAACGACCCGTCCAACCGCCTCGAAATGGCTATGACCCGCTCAAGGGCCTCAAACTCAACAAGAAAACGCACAGGGACCTCTTTTCCCGCCTCTGTGAATACGACAACCTCCAGCTGGCTTTTATGAAAGCCAGGAAGCGCAAGTCCTCCAAGGAGTACGTGAAGCGCTTTGAGGAGCAGCTGCAGCTCGAGCTCGTCAAGCTGCAGTGGGAGCTGCTGACCGGCATCTACCGGCCGCGGCCGTTGAAAACTTTCACTGTGCGCGACCCCAAGACGAGGAAAATATCAGCCTCCAATTTTAGGGACAGGGTAGTGCACCACGCCATCTGCAACCTGCTTGAGCCAATCTTCGAGAGGCGCTTCATCCATGATACGTTCGCAAACAGGAAGGGGAAAGGCACCAAAGCAACCTTGGAGCGCATGGACGCCTTCCTGCGCCGCGTCTCCGGGCCGCAAGGAGAGGGCTTTGCCCTGAAGGCCGACATCAGGAAATACTTTGAGAGCGTGGACCAGAAGAAGCTGCTTGAAATCCTTGGCCGGAAAGTGAAGGACCGGCAGCTGCTGCAGCTCATCTCCATCATTTTGCAGAATCACAAGTCAGACCGCCCTGGCAAGGGCATGCCTTTGGGCAATTTGACCTCGCAGTTTTTTGCAAATGTGTTTTTGGGCGAGCTGGATTATTTCGTGAAGCATGGGCTTGGCGCCAAGCATTACCTGCGCTATGTTGATGATTTCGTAATCCTTGGGCGCAGCCGTGAGCAGCTGGAGGGCTGGCAGAAGCGGATAGGCGTTTTCCTCCAGGACGAGCTCCGGCTGCAGCTGCATCCGGACAAGACTAAAATCATTTCCCTGCGCTCCGGCGTGCCTCTCGTCGGCTTCCGAGTTTTCAGGCACTACAAGCTGTTGAAGAAGAACGCTGCGCGGCGCATTTTCAGGCGGCTGGATGGTTTTGAGAGGAAGCGGGCGGCGCCGCAAACTGTCCGCCAGAGCGTGGCCGGCCTGATGGGATATCTACACATGGGCAACACGTTCAGGTTGAGAGAGCGGGTGCGCTCGCGGCTTGATGTGATGGAGGTTGCGCATGTCTGACCCCATTCCCCAACCCGCCGATGACCTCGTCTGCTTCATGTCCGAGCCCGTTTACTTCGACAAGGAATTTGACGGCCGCAAGCCCAACACAGTCAGGGAATGCAAACCAGGAGACGAGCGTTTCGTGCGTCTCCGTTCCGGAATCGCCAAGCGAATCCGTATCACCAACACAAAAACAGGCGCGAGCTTCGAGCGCAAAATCACCGACGTTTCTTTCTGGAAGAATATATGCGATGTCTCATGGAAGCATGAGGACACGCCTTTAGTGGAGTCTGACTATGCCTGAAAAGAACCCGGTTCTGGCCTATGCTTGCGTCATGTGCGACGCTTTGGTAGAGGTTCCGAATGGCGCCGCGCCCTGTAAAAAATGCCCGAAATGTGGAAGGGACACTGTGGCGCCGGTCTGGCGGCCGGACCTCTCCAAATTCACTGACTTGCGCATGCCTGCGCACCTCATCCAACAAATTGATGCGGATGCAATTATTGAGGAGGCATTGGCCGCCCAAGCCGTTCCGTCGTGCGCGTATCTCCATGACGTGCTTGAAGAACGCGTGGCATTCGTTGATTCTGAGGACACGAAAACCCTTTCTGGTTTGGTTGATGAACTCTCCAAACGCGAAAATGCTGGCCCGGAATCAGCCTATAAGTTTGCCCGTAAAATTCACGATGAGCAAACAGCTGTCATCCCCTACATCAATAAAGGAGAAGGCATCCGGATTGCACCTGGTTCGCGCGAATTGGCGAGTGAATTCGACCCACCACTCAACATGCTGGAAGTATTCCATAAATACTATCCAGACCGCCAGCCGGACGGCTGGGCCGTCCTCACCGGCCCGGGAGGCTATGTGGTCCTTGATTGTGAGACGGAAGAGGCGTTCAAGGTCGCATCTGAACTCTTCCCAGAAGCTCTCAAGACGTTTGGCTCAAAGGGCGGCCACGTGCACCTGCGCGTGAAGGGTGAGGTCAAGCGCAAGCAATACAAGGACGCGGCCGGCCAGCTTGTATTCGAGGTCTTGGTTAACTGGCAGGTGCCGCTGCCAGGCTCCATCCATCGCAAGACCGGCAAGCCATACCTGCTCCTACAAAATGGGAAGCCACAGAAAATCGACGCGGAGCAACTGCAGGAAGCGGTGAAGAAGATTTTGGAAGTTATTGGTGTGAAGAAAGGAGAGCTATTAGCCAAAAATCCAAACGAAGAATGGGCCGCCCGCCGCCAGGACCTTCACATCTTTGACTCTCCGGTCTATCAACCAAAGCGCTTTGGTTTTGATTTCTGCGAGCTGAGGGAAATTGGTGAGGTGGCTTTCAGGGGCACCTACATCGGCGACCAGAAGGGTCATCCAGAGCCGCTCCTAGTCTGCGAAAACGGCGAAGTCATACGCCAAGCCTTCTTCCCAGAGTACCACCTTCTTTTCAATGACCTGCCGCCGCCCAGCAAGCAGTTCTGGTCCTATGGCTGGAAGCGCAAGGAAATCAAGGCGTGGCTAGAGGCCAAGGGGCCGTGCCCTGACATCAAGGAGCTCTATACCCGAGTCCTGCACTATCAGAAGAGCCACCTGCACCACCCCGAGGAAATGGTGCATGAAATCGTAGCCTGCTACATCGTGGCCACACACATCTGGCGGGCGTTCGACGCATTCCCGCGCCTCCTCATCCACGCCAAGGCAAACTCCGGCAAGTCGCAGCAGCTGCGCGCGGTGAGAAACTTGTGCTTCCAGCCTGTCGCCTCCGGAGATGCGAGCAAGTCCAGCCTTTTCCGCATGGCCAACGCCACAAGCGGCACCATCCTCTTCGACAATTTCGATAATTTCAAAGAAGAACAGAAGCTGGATCTGATGCAGTTCTATGAAATCAGCTACCAGGGCGACCTCCCAATCATGCGTGCCGAGGATGGTGGGCGCAGCGTTGCAAAGAAAGTTCCAACGTTCTATGAGACCTACGTTCCGGTTGTTGCTGCCACCACAGACATCTCGCCGTTCACGGCCGCCGCGCTCTCGCGCAGCGTCGTCATCGTTATGGAGCAGGCACCAGATGGCATTTCGTTTGAAGAGCTTCCAGACGACCACCCAGATGCCGCCTCCGACCTCATCCGCAAAGACCTCTATGCCTGGGGACTCAAACACGTGCGCCAAGCCAGAGCAGACGCCAAAAAGGCAACTAATTCCCTGCGGAATCGCAACGCCCAAATCGCCAGGCCTCTGCTCTACGTGGCCGGTCTCGTGGACGCCACTCTTCCAGAAAAGATGGAAAATTGGCTGGTCAAGTGTTTCACTTCTGTGCAAGCAGATGAGGAGTTCTCAGAATTTGGCTTGGTCTTGCGCGCGCTGCATGAATGCATCAAAGACGAGAACACCACCGAAGTCAAGGCGCACGTGAAGGACGTCGGCAAGCTGTTGATGGGGCTGCTTGGCATTGAGGAAACGGACAATCGCAACAATAAAAATCCAAAGTACGGCCCAACCCTCAATGCCAAATGCCAGAAAATCAGCGCCCATTTGAGCGCCATTCCAAAAGGCCGGAAGGCCAGAGACAAGGATGGCACGTACTACTTGTTTCGGCGTGGAATGCTCATGCGCTACTTTGACCGCTTCGGCCTCTTGGACGAGGACGAGCGGCAGGCGGCCGGCTTGGCGCAGCAGCATTTGCACGTTGACGCTTCTGGCGGCCTGCAAAATAGCGTGGGGGTCTGAATATGAAAGCCGCAACACTTGACACAAAACAGTTCCGGGAGAAATTTCGGAATCTGGCAGAAGCACTAGACGAAGAGCGCTTGCTTGCGCAGGAGGAGCGCAAACTGCCGCATGTGCAAGGGCGCCTGCTGCACATAGGCCAACTGCTGGCCAGCATGCGCAAACTTGTGGCGCAAACCACTGTCGTATCAACCCAAAGTGAGATTGCAACCGATAGCTGCGCAAGCCGTGAAGAGATTGGGGGAGCTTGCCATACTCCCCTTATCCGCCCACGCATCAGATTCGGCCCAAGCAGCCGGGATATGCAAAACGCTGAGCCGAAAGTCACCAAGCTGGTAGAGAACATAGACGTGTCACCAACAACACACTCTCAAAAAATTGATGTAAGCGGCCAGAAGATGAAAATTGAGGTGATTGGATGAAACACACAACATTCGGAATCTTTGCCATCCTGTTGCTGGCCGGCCTCATTTGGGGAGGAGAGCCGCAAATTACAGCGACTTTCTGGGCCGGCATGACGATACAGGAGGCCATCTCAACAGCCGGCAGTCACCTGCTCATCAATTCAGAGCATGATGTGCTCCTCAATGGCCCTGAGCAGGCTTGGAAGAACTACATAGATGCATATCCTGCTTGGACCGGCACCCACATCAAGTACACCTTAGGCGCAGAGGAAGCCGAAGTCTGGAACGAGGGCGAAACCAACCACACCATCATCAAAAACTTCCACCTGAACGACGGCTGGTACAAAGTCAACAACACCTACGGCATCCCCAACGGAGCTCCTTCCTCAGAATCCGACCCTGACGCCCGCTACCTGGTGCGCTGGCAGGACAGGGATTATGACGGCCTGGTTGCCCGCAGGGGCGACTGGGGCGGGGTCAACCGCCGGTACGTCGACTGCTACGGCGGCCCGTCCATCCGCCTCGGGGGGTTGGTCACTTTTAACGGCACTAGTTTGCGGCCGTCAGTTGCACCCGCCGCGCCTCCAACACCCAACACACCCTCCCAGCCTTCCTCAGGTCTGCGGGCGCTCCTGCCGACAGCGGGCCTGGTGGTGGTCATAGTGGCATTGGGCGCCGGCGCGTTCGTGCTGCTCAGGCCGAAGGGCAAGAAGGGAATGTAAGGTGATCACTCTGCCACCCCAAAAACCAGCTGCACTAAGGCCTGTCTTCATGGAGCCAGCCCTGGATCCATTGGCCCCACCTACCTTGGTACAAGAGCTTGGCTTCGAGCCAGATGCGCTTCAGGCATTACGGGTGGCTGCGCACAAAAAGCTGGACCAGATGTGCCATAATGTTGCGGTTGAACTACACCAAAATCCAGAAAACATGGAAGAATACAAGAAAAAACGCCTATGGCACCCAAGACCTAATCAGATGAAAATATGCCTTAACGGAGAGAAAGTGCTGCGCGATTCCATGCGGGCTGCTGATATCAATTCGGTCAGATCGCAGGCAGGCGCCCTTCGGGAGATCTGGCACGACGTCGTGCTAATCGGCTTCCTGGAAGCCCAGCGAAAGGTGAAATGATGGTGGATGCTCCACAAAAACCAGCCTTGTGGCAGATTCTGCTGGCCGGAATATTTGGCTTGGCCATCATTCTCTATCTGCTGTTTTTCACCGCGCAGGGCAAAGGCCTCCTTGATTACTTCGGGCAAAGCTGGTGGCAGCTGCTCATTTTATTCATGGCGCTGCTGCTCATCTACTTACTGGTCAGCCGTCAAATGAAAGGCTCTTGGGTGAGTTCTGACGAATGCCTGAGGTGCAGCTGCAGGATGCTTGGCGGTCTGCACAGGTATGGAATCAATTACATCGAGATACCTTTCGGGGAGGAGCACGGCAGCGTTCATGCCACGCCAATCAAACGATATGGTGCTTGGCTTTTTGAAGGACCGATAAGCCCAACGCTGTTCTATGGCAGGGAATGCTCTATTTTGATAATTGGAAAAAGCGGAGAATTCCTTCCAATCGGGACCGCCATGAAGCCTCATGAAGGCCGTTTGACTGACGAACAGCGTGACGTTCTTTTTGAGGAAGATTTGTCGATGGAGACGGCGTGGGCGAAAATTGCTAAGATGAAATCTAGACTCAAGGAAGTTGAGGAGGGGGGAAAGCTATGAAGGAGTTCGTCATTTTGTTGCTGCTGTCCGGCCTGGCTTTCACATGCACTCCCTACAACCTGTCTGCTGGCTCAGCCAGCATTACCTATGGGGAATGCGCCGAGTTGTACGACGCCAACGGCACCCTGGTCTTCAATGCCAGCGGCCCCAGCCTCTTGAACGTCAGCCTGACACTGGATCCAAATTCGACAAGCAATTCCACCTCCGGCCCATGGGGCACTTTCTCGGCCTCAGGCAACCTCACCATTCTGAACCAGACCATCGTCAACCAAACCAATGTGATAAACCAGACCAATATCTCCAACTATTGCAACACCACCACACTCAACAGCAGCCTGGCGCCAGGACAAAACAACACCCAACAGGCCAACAACGTCACCTTCTTTTCATCGTGCTCTAATCAGACGCCGACCAGCAGCATTCTCTATCTCTCGCCAGACTTTGGCGGCACGCAGAATGTGAGCGTGGCCGGCTCCTTGGTAGTCTCCGCGTGCCCAAGCGTCGCTTCACAGAACCTGAGCCCTAACCAGACGGTCAGCATAGGGGGGGGAAGCATCGTATGCCCGCTTCCCAATTCAAGCTCGAGCTGGACGATCTGGGCCAACGCGACCTACTCGGCGTCAATCTGCCAAAATGCAGCCATTTATGCCGGCTGCGCGCCAACTGCAGTATCACAGACAATGGCCTGTGGCAGCACCTACAACTACAGCGTCAATAACGTCAGCTTCTCCATCAGCACCGAGACGGCCCCGGTTTGCGTGTCATCCGAGGCGCCCCCAGACCCTCCAGAGTGTCCTGTATGCCCAGAATCATCCTGTGCGCAAGCTGGCCCGGGCGCGGCGCTGGTGCTCGTCGACACCACAAATATCACCGACCCCTCAGAGATGCGTTTCTTGTTCGACCAAGACGGCTGGGGCTGGCTGAATTACCGGGCGCAGGCAACAGACTATCAGCTGCAGGCCTGCCAGAACTCGCTGTCGGGGGCAAATGAAGCCAGCTACAAAGAAATTTATGGGCCTGGAGGGTTCAGCGAGCGGCTTGGTCTCTGTGAGTTGAGATACAATGTGATGAATTCTACCAGCACCTCTGTCAATAAAGCGTCTGAAAAAACTATGGGCGGCCTAGGATTCTCTCTTTGGATGCTTGGCATGCTTCTTGTTGGTGCATTCGCTCTTGTTGTTTTGATTAATTGGAAGCGTAAAAGGAGCGGGTCAGTGCATGGTCCGGAGACGATTAGCCATGGCGCCCCTCCTTCTGATGTGGGGAAGGTAGGTAAGATTGTTGCGGAGGCGATTGGACATGATTAAACGCTACAAGCGAAGCAAAGGCCGCTGCCTTCCAAAAAAGCAGTCCCAGATGCCAATAAAGGAGGAGAAACCTATGAAAATGAACTTGTTTGAGCGCATATTCCGCTTGGTGCGGCCATCTGGGTTCGCTGAGACTCTGTCTTCTCTGCAGGAATTTGAGCAGCGCATCACAGAGATGCGCGCAGGCGTAATTCTCATCCCCCACAAAAGCGCGGAAATCCAGCGCGCTATCCAGACGCGCGAGACAGCTGAGGACGAGAATCACGAGCGCTACGAAGTCTGGCCAAGAAAAACGATGGAAGAAAACTTCCGCCTGCAGGAGCTGTGTGCCAAGCAGCATATACTCATCAAGGACATGCGCTCCGCGCTTTGGAAGCGCATAGCCCGCCTTGAGGCTCTGGAGCGCGGCACGCGGTCCGCCGAGAAGATTGCAACTGGAGGAAAAGCCTGATGCGCCGCCTCCTGCTCATCCTCCCAGTCATATTTCTGCTTGCCGGCTGCACGGCGCCAGTCAGCATAAGCGACCAGAATCAGACCCAGAATATTTCCAACCTGACCGATATGCGCAACTACTACTTCGGCGGGCCGGTGGAAGGAGCGGCCAGCATCTGTGAGGACAATACCTACATTGGCACGTGCAATCCGGAGACCTACCAGCGCTGCGGCTACCGCCGCAACGACGCTTATCTCAGACCCACCCTAGTTCCCGACGAGAGCTGCCAGCCAAATCCATGGCTACAGGCAGTGGCTGGTCCCTATGGTGCCATCGTTTTTATCGCTCTCGTACTAATTGTGGCGGCGCTCTATTTTGGCGGCTATCTCCAATTCCAAGGAAAAGACCCCTATTATTTCAGGGCGAAGATCGGAACTTTCAATCAAATTGAGAAGGGTGACCTGCGATATCCCTGGACCGGCACGCGTGTGCTGCAGGAAGCTGCCGTGCAACTGGAAGATGGTAGCCTGAAAATAGTCCGCAAATTTTCATTGATTTCAAAAGGTAACCCGATTCTAACAGTTGAGGATGGTGGGTATGAACAGACCATCGAGTGCAACATGGCTGGCCAGTTCGGCGTCATCCGCAAGCGCAACAACAACAATCACTCCCAGGACCTCAAGGCACTCACATGGAAACTTGGAGTGACTCGCGGCCAGATGAACGCCAGCTTCCGGGCGGTCAACGACCAGATGGCCCCGTTCTTCGAGCTGGCCAAGGAAGGCAAGAACGCTTTCGGAGCCACCTACATAGACCCGCGCAAATATGGCGGGGCTGGTGGGCAAGACCGGCAGTCCGGCTTCCAGGAGTGATGAAGATGGTTGAAAAACCACCCCCAGAATCCGCCCCGGAGCAGGAACCACAGACGCTGGATGCCTACTTGGAGAAGCTGATTGCTGGAGACCCAACCCATCTTGACCATCGAAACCGCATCCGAGGCACGGACCTGAACAGCTATACTCTTCCGTCGGTCGCAGGGGAAATCGCCTCATATCTAAACACCCAGAAGATGTCGATGAAAACAGACATGGAAGCCGCCGACGAGGGAAAGAGAAAATATCTTGCGACCAAGAAGCAGATAGAGGACATCACTCTTGGAGCTGCAGAGATTTGTGGTGCCCTGGACATGGCGCTGCAAGTCATAGACATTTATGAGAAGATGCTGGCTCGCGACCGGGCCATCATTATGTACCACGACGATGTTCGCGTCAAGGCCTTTCAAAGTCTTCAGAGTTCATTCAAACAGCGGAATGGCCTGTCTTTCCAAAAAGAGGACTTGCTTCTAATTGACCAGACGGCAGAGCTCATTGCCAAGCTGCAGAAGAGCCTCAAGCAAAGAACCCGCGGAATTGAGAAGGGGCCGGTTCCTGAAGAACAGCCAGCCGTGCAGGTCCCGCCCACCTTGGAGAATGCCGCTTCAACCCCTCAGCCTCCCAAAGAGCATTCCGCGCTTGTTAACGTAGTTGATAGAATAAGACAGAAAGGAAAATTGAAAACGGAAGTGAAAAGCAATGGGTGAATTGAAATTCGAGCCCATCTGGGAGCCGCTCTTTCTCAAGGACGGCAACCCCTACACCGAAAGTCTGTTTAATCATACGATGAAACCGCCCTTTCGGAATTTACATTTATTTGAAAAGCCCTACGACGTAACAGATGCGAATCTGATATTGAAATGGTCGACTGGAGTTGTTGGAGCAACTGGGATGGGAAAAAGCAATTTCATCAAAGTTGTTGCCACTGGGCTCCTGCGCGCCAAGCCCATCTACGCTCCAATGTTTTTCCTCGACCACACAGGAGAACTTAGAGGCCTCTACGAATACTTCAAGCGGGATATTATTGAAATCACCCACCTAGTCGAATCAATAGAGCAAGTGGTTGTCAATCCAATCAGCGGGCGTACAAAAAAGATTTATCATACCTATGGCGCTAGAGATGCAGAAGCCTTTGTTGCCGGCTTCAAATCATATTACCTAGACCGCAGCGAATTCCTTGGCCAGCGAACCTCAGTCCTAGCATATCTACATGATTTTCTGACCGAAACTTCCAACATCAAGCGGCGTCAGATGCGGGAAGGGAAAAAGAATCGCCCTCACCTCTTTATTTTTGATGAAATCCACAATTATGACCCCGAAGGATCTCTATCAACTGTAGGTTGTGATGACGACACGCTTCCAAAACTCGTCCGTGATGATATTGTCATGTATTTTGGAGAGATGCGAAAATATGGCGCGCCGGTGTTGGGTGCATCTCAAAGACCAGCGCGCTGGGACAAGGACACACTGTCACAGACCAACAACAAAGTAATCCTGCCGCTCATTGAGGATGCTGACATTGACCAAGTGAGAGGGAAACTGCCCCCACACATCAAAAGGAATCTACCACAGCTTATGACAGAGATGCGCCTTGAAAAAAATAGGGGAAAAGCATTCCTCTCAACAGTGCATGGCTTCGCAATTCCGCGCATCCTACCTTGTGACCGCCACATACCCGACCTTGGAAGCACACCTGGAGTAGCTGAGGCTCTTGGATGGGAAGAAGGCGAGACAGGGGAACAGATTTTCTCTTGACAAACATCTATATGGAGGTAGAATATGAAAATGGAGTGCATCCTGCTGTTTGAGACTCATCCCCGGTTGGTTGGTGGGAAAGTTCATAATTTTGGACGTGGTGCGCATCCAATCCTATTCTCCTCATCAAAAGCTATCTATATGCCTCATGGTTCAGCAGTTGCTCTGGCGCAATTAGACAGCCAGAAGCTTGAGGAGCTGCGCGCCAAGGCCAAGGAAAGGGGCCTGCATGGCGTTTTCCAAGTGCGTTTGAATCTTGGCGGAACATGCGCAAAAGGCAAGCTTCGAAAAGCCCTGCTGCACAGCGGCTCTGTAGATACGGGCAAGACCGGAACGCACATCCTCATTAGGGAGTTTGAGGTGTGAAATAACGCCATCCTTGAGCTGCGGCCAGAAGCGCTTAGAGCGCTACGTGGCGCCATATACAGACACGGACAGCCGAGGACGTGCGCGCCCGGGCTGGCGTTGCAAGGATGGCGGCCTGCGCGAGCGCGTGAGCTCTAATGGCCACAGCTACTTGATGCCCGGGCCGGCGCGAGAGTGTGCGCCAAGCCGGCCGGGCGCTGTAGATGACTGTGGTGGTTCTGACTCTTCACGACGGAGCCGGATTCAAGCGTGCCACTAATTCCGGTGGGAAAATCTGCGCCGAATAGAAATGCAGCAGCGCCAGCACGATGAAGAATGCCACAAGAGCAAGGAAATACGCCAGGATGGCAGTCGGGCCGTCCAGCGGCGTCAGCAGCACTAGGATAATGAATAGCACAAGCAGAATCACTACCACTGCAGTGTTTGAAATATTGAATATAAATAAATTTCCACCAAGAAACACGCGAATTAACCTGAAAAGCTCGTCGGCAATGGGGACTGGTGGCAGCTCCTGCTTGAGCAGTGCGGATGGCGGCGCTGGCTGCGTCTGATTGGTCTGATTTTCTGGCTGATTTGGCTGGC
Source organism: Microcaldota archaeon (assembly GCA_021813025.1). Classification (GTDB taxonomy): domain Archaea; phylum Micrarchaeota; class Micrarchaeia; order Anstonellales; family Anstonellaceae; genus CAIXYX01. The sequence goes on along the minus strand of JAKAME010000009.1, from coordinate 15,738 downwards.
TCGGCGCTGGATTACCACCACTGGCACTTGGGCCGGGGCTGCCTGACGGAGTGTCCCAAGTGAGCACGAGGACGGTTTCGTTTTTTGAGAGGGTGAGGTTCGTTTCAACCGACGTGTTTGTTATGACGTAAGGCTGGACTGCGAACGTGGCACCCTGGACGCAGGAGGCGTTTGTGGCACCCGTGCAGAGCCAGAGGCGCTGGTTGATCACATTCCCCGTATCATAGGAGAAATTGAAAGAGAGCGTGTTCGCCCCTGCCGTGAGAAGGGCGACGCGGCGCTGGTAGGCCCCGCCAAGGCCAGTGTAGGCGGTAGTTTCCACATATTGTGAGATGGCCGCCGATGAGATAGTGAGATTGTATGGAGAAGCTGATGAATTACCCGTCCAGTTTATCGTGGTGAGGTTGCCAATGTTGGTCTGGTTGACACCATTGGCATCAAGAATGGTGGTGGCGTTGATGGTTCCGTTGATTGTGTGGGTGAGGGAGAGAGTGCCAGAGCCAGCGCTCACATTTGCTTGCGCTGTCCATAGGACAGATTGGTTGGCTTGGGCAAGCGATGAAACCAGGATGGAATAATTCGCGGTGAAGGAACTGTTTATGACGACGACAGGGGACGAATTGGTGAAGGCGCGGCTCTCGTTCCAGTTGTCCACGGTTGCAATCCATCCGCAGATTAGGCTGTCGGTGCCGCCAAAGGAGGAATTGGTGAGCGTGCTGGAATTGGAATTGGCTATTGCCGTGCCGTTGAGATACCATTCATAAGTTCTTGCCGTGGCGTTCTCGATATCTCCATCTGCGTCAGACAAAATGCCCAAATTGCAGGTGATTGGTGTGGTAGTGAGATAGATGGTCGCCGGAGTAATGGAGGTATTGGTGAGCGTGGAAACGAGGTCTGGGTAGGCGTTGCTTGACGTGGCGTTGGCCTGCGCCCCGGAGGAATCGTTGATGGTGGCGTTGAGCGTCGGGGTGGATGGGCCGGTGGCAGAGCAGTTGAACACAAGCGCGGTGGAATTGGCCGAACTTAAGTTGGAGAAGTTGATGCAAGTGCCGGAGCTTGAATTAAGCTGCCACCATGTCATATCGGCATAGCCGTCCAAGTCGTCCCCGGTGAAATTGGCATAGAACCAATGGCCGGCTGTTGCGTTTGTGAAGGCAAGGCTTGAGGAGAGGGTGGGGATGCTGTTTTGGATGGTGTTGTTGGCACTCATGTTCCATCCTGTCGCGTTGCCGGTCGCATTGACGGCCTTGACGTTGCACGACCAGTTCTGACCTTTTGAAAATTGGCTTGGGGTGAGGTTGGAGATAAGGGATGCAGTGCTGGTGGAAACGTCCTGCGCCATGGCTGCGAGCGCCGACTGGTTGGCGCCGTTGAGATGCCACTCATAGGAGACATTGCAGACCGATGCCGAGCCGCCGCAGGCCACGCTGACGTTGCAGGAGACGTTGGCGGATTTGTTGGCGATTGTTGGGGAAACCGAGACGGAGGAGATGGAGATGTTGGGAGAGGCGGCTTGATAGAGGACAGTGTAGTTCGGCTCGACGCCGGAGAAATTGTAAGTAGAGCCGTAGAAGCCTATGTCCATCTCATTGAGGTTGTCTATGGAGAAGCCGAGGTCATAGAGCGTATGCGGAACCGCCGTGGGAGGGTTGGTGAGATGCTGCCATGTGCCGTTGGCCCCGATTCTCGCGCTCATGTTGGGGTCGGCGAAATTGACCTCAAGCCACGCCCAAGTATTCGGCGCGGGAGTTGGAAGGCCGGAGTAGGAACCTGAATGAGTGTCTGTTGTGATGTTTGCGACGCTCGTATTGTAAATGAAAATGCCTCCTGCCGGGCCGGTGGCCCAATCCCCCGGCCCGATGAAACGAGTGCGCCCTATTGCATCAGCAGTCGAGTTCAGGCGGAACATGACAAAATAGCGCCTGCTCGTGCCTGTTTGATTAAAGGCTCGGACAACGCACGCGCCAGCCGAACCATTGATGCCATAACGGACACCTTCGGAGATAGTGTAATTGTAATCACAGGAGGCAGACTTGGAGAAATCTCCGAAGATTGGGATGGGATTGGAGGAGAAAAGGGTCATGCCAGCGTTGGAGAGGTCTGGCTGGCTTGCGTTGCCATAAAACCCTATGAAGCTTGAGATGGTGATGCCGCCAGATGCATTTCCCGGAATAGTTGTTGCGTTGATTATGATGCGCCCGCAGGCATCGCCATCGCTCCAATTCGGAGTGCGATAGTAATAAAGGCGGGTGAGAGCGCCGCCACTGAGGTAGAACCATGACTGGTCGTGGCCATTGGTTCCGCCGTCTGTGAGGCAAAGCTCGGCCGACAATCCAAAAGAGCCGGGTGCTGCCAAATCAGCCACGTTGGAATTATTCACCTGGATTGTCAAATTTTTTGGGAAGCAATGGGCAGGGTCATAGATGCAGCGTGAGGTGTCGTTTGTTTGCGAAGTGCTTGGCGGCTCGCCGACGTAGTTGGTGGTGTAGCCATACATGAAAACACCGACCTGCTCACCGCCATCTACGCCGATGCTTGTGATGTTGGAGGGCGTGTTCTGGTAGCCGGCGCTGTTGTTCATCCAGACGCTGCACGAGCCGTTCAGATAGCAGACGCGGGCGAATGTCCTGCTGCTGTTCATGTCAAGCTCGTAGAGGGCTTTCTGGTTTGCCGGGGGAGCGGCGACTTTCTGCGAGGAGCGGCCCTCAGACGCGGATGCGTTGCTGTTAAACCAATACGACGAGCTTCCGTTCCAGACAAAACAAGACCACGGGCGGTTTGAGGGGTCGCCCCAACAGCCCGTGGGGCGGTCTGTGGTGATGTTTGAGGTGAAATTGAACACCCAAAAATAGCGCCCGTTCTGATTGGTGGCATAGGTTTTCAGGCTGCCGCCGCCGACAACCGAAACATCGAAGCCGCCGGAGATGGCCGTGCTTGATGCGCTGCCAGTGAAATCTGCGAGGTTAGCCGGATTGTGGCCCTCTGACAGAATAGTGATGTCCGAATCGTCAGTCGTGCCAGAGCAGTCATAGGCATAGACCATATAGGCCGTGCCGCTTGAGGGCAGCGCGGGAACAGACATGATGATGTAGCCAGACTTGTTGGAGGCGTTGAAGGTGTCATTGACCCGGTAAAAGCGCTCTGTGTTGAAGCTGCTCCCATTCACATAGAGCAGACGGCCAGCCGTGCCGTCTCCTGCTGCGTTGGGCAGGGTCAAGTGGTGGAGGACGAGTTGCGGCCCAGTGGCAACCGCATTGGGATTTGCGACAGGAATGGTGATTTGCCCACCGCAGGAGATGTTCCAAAAGCCGATGGCGAAGCTGGAGCTGGAGAAGAACAGCAAAAGCAGGGGGAGCAATAGAGAGAAGGGCCTCATTTGCACATCCATCCCACAGCTGAGGCATACTGCGTCCGGTTTTCCTTTACGAATGCACAGAGCGCCTCCTGCGTCTGCGCCGAGTAATTCACTTTTCCGAGGTAGTGGTGGGCAAAGCTGTAGACTCCGGACGAGGTGCATTCGGGGCACGTGCCCTGCACGCGGTAATGCGTTTCGTTCCTCCAGACTACCTGGTGCCCGAAAGGATAGCCATATGCGGTTCCATTGTCGAAACGCCGGTAATCCGCATAGGAGATGACTGCTTGGCCCACTCGCACGTCTTGGGTGGGAACAGCGCAGTCAATGCTTTGCAAGTCGCCAGGATGGCCAAAGGGCTCCATGCTCCACCCATACCCCAGAGTAATTCCGTTTGGATAGAGGTCCGCGCAGTCTTGCGAAGTGAGCGGAGCGGCCGTAGAATCAGGCTGTGGGGTCCAATCTGATGCATGCGCTGCCGAGGCAGCGGTCAGGGCGGCAATTTCGGCAGCTCTCTGCGCTTCCAGGGCCGCATTATCTGCAGCGAGCTTGGCTGCCTCTGCCGCGCTGTCTGGATTCCATACTTGGACATTGCCTGACTTCGGATTGAAAGAGATGGTGCTGCCTGTCTGGATAAGGTAGCCGAGCGCACCTAGGGCTATGAGGACCACCAAAATAATCAGGAGGCGCAGCATCAGCATACCTCCTCGCAAGCTATGGGCAGACCTGGCGGCTGCATGCGCATCTGCCCTATTTTTCGCAGGACCCTCAGCTTTTTGCGGTCACCCATGGAGAACCATGCCTCCAAGCATCAATGCCCAAACAAAATGCGCAGACAGGAGCGGCAGAATCGAGCGGGTCGAGCGGGCAATCAGGCCGAAGATAACGAAAATCCAGAACAGGCTCCCGAGCGCGGCGGCGTTGGGGTAAGCAATCAGATGTATAATAGTCAGAATGACAGCTTGGATGATGTCGGCAACCACGGCAGCTACATAGCGCGGGAAGCCGAACCCCACCAAAATTTCCTCAACAGTTGGCATGAGGGTGCCTGGGAAAAAGATTGTCTCGGCAAATGGGGCCACGATGTAGATGAAGACGGAACCGGCCAGAGCGTCGATGGAGCCCAGCGGAAGAAGCGCGCCTGAAAAGGCACGCCCTGGCAGAATGGTGAGCCAGCCGATAATTGCGCCAAAAATGAGCAGACCGAATACTTGAGGAAGCTGTGTTTTGTCGAGGCCGATGAACCGCGCGTAAGGATAGTCAAGCCAGTGTACGGCCATCGCAATGATTGAAACTACCATGAGTATGGCGTAGCCAACGCTCACGAACGTGGGCTGCGTCTGGCCATAGAGCTGGCCAAACCAGAAGATGAAAATCAGCATGAGCACTAGGACCAGGCCGGTGAGCACCAAGTCCAGCAGCGGCGTCTCGCTCTTTTCCAGCTCTACCGGCACCTCAAAAAGCTCAGCCATGGGATGCCCTCCACCAGAGATATGCCACGCCGGCGAGAATGAGCACCGCCCCAATTCCTGCAGCGGGTATGAACCATCCTGGGAGGGGCGGCGGGCCGGCCACAGGCAGGTTAGCTGCAGGCGGCACTATCAGCGAGGCATTGGCCGTCACGCTGGCAGACGGAGCCTGTGGATTGACAGGCACGCTGATTTGGCTCTCCTCCGGCAGGCTCGGCAAACTCACCGACATGTCCTTCTGCAGGATGCCGGCCGGAGCCCCGGGCGCGGACTGATCAAAGAGGAGGTCCTGCACTGGCTGCGCGCCCTGACCGCCCCAATGATACCCATAAATGCCGACGTAGTTACACACTGGGGTGGGAAGCCAGACGGCGTTCGGCATGGCGGCCGGCACGAACGCCTGGATGCGCTCAGTTATTACGCCGTCCATGTAGCTGTTGAGCCCCTCGTAGGAGCTGGCGCCGGTGCAGTGGAACTCGCCAGAATAATCCTGCAGCGCAAAGACTGGCGTTCCGTCCGAGCTGACGCTTGACTGATACCTGCGGTTGTAGGCCCCGCGCGGGCTGATGTCCTCAAAACTCGAGCAATCCTTCTCGCGCAAATCCTTCTGGTACTGCTGGTCGCAGACATAATAGCAGCCGTATTCCGTGGACACCTTGACCTTGCCCGCCTCAGCCGGCCGGTCGCAATAGGGCTCCAGGCGCACGGAGATGGCGAGCTGGTCCTGTTTTGAGGGGTCATTGGCCGACTTGGCTGTGAGCGTGTAGTTGCCCACAACGCCGGCCCCTTGGATGGCAAGCTGGGCGGTTGCCTGCTGCCTTGGCTGGACGGACACGCGCACCGGCTGAGTTTGGATGGAATACTTGCCAGAGAGCGAGAGGTCGAACGAATCCGCCACTGCGCCGGCGTTCTCAACGATTACCTCGATGTTGGTGGTCTGCCCCGGGCCGGCCGTCGGGACGCTGACGGAGATGATTTTGGGCGTGCCGCTGGGAGTGACCACCTGCAGCGAGCTGGCCTTGGCGCGCAGCTTGACCTGCGGCCAGACCACAGGATTCTTTGGCGTGCAGACATACTGGGTGGTGATGCCATCCGCACCCGGAGCGATTCCGCTCCCTATGGCTGGCGGACAATAGCTCGATACCGGCCCCGTGGAGGCAACCAGGGCTTCCAGATTGGAATTTGCGTCCTGAGCCTGTGTGAGAGTGGCAGCCGTGGATTGCGCGTTGGAGAGCACTGAGGGGTAATAGGCCTTGTTTTTCAGCTGCAGACTGTTGGTGTTCACTGGGCGGAAAACCACTGTATCCTGCCCAGGAGAGCCGCAGGTCTGCGTTCCTGTGGAGGACGGCAGCAGCGAGGCCTTGAGGAGGCCTGGAATCGAATTCGAGCGGATAAGGGTGCTTAGGTCCAAGCCAGTGGTGAAGTTGTCGCCTGACAAGTCCACGCGCACCTGGTAGTCTAACTGGGCTATGGAATCGAGGAGAAACAGCTCTCCGGCCAGCACCTTGCGCGCGCACGCGCAGCTGGTGGAGATGCCGTATTGATTGCTGGAACGGGTACAGGACCCGAGCTGCCAGCCCCCGAGCTGCGAGCAGGTATACCCTGATGAGCCCGGGCTGCTGCCGACATAAAATATGTCATAGCGGTAGACTGGCTGGGAGGTGTTGAGCAGAGTGAAGCGGCAGGTCTGGTTGTCCATGCGCATATGCAGCTGGAGCGGGCCTGATGGCGTCTTGGTGAAGCCGGCCGCCAGCAGCTGGGCTGGGGAGAAAGTGGCCTGAGCTGACCCACTGGAGCCATCCACGACAACAACCAAGTCGATGGCGCCGCCCTGGAAATCTGGGTCATAGTCGATGTAGCCCGAGCCTTGGCCAAGCGAGATGGCAGAGAAGCCTTCGGCGACTGGCGAGCCCGGGCCGGGCGCGGTGCAGCCCAGCAGAAGCAGCAGTGTGAGGATGCCAAGTGGGAATGCACAGATTGGGAGTCTCATGGTCAGGCACCTCATAGTGTCAGGCGCCAGAGCAGGGCGATCAGCATGATGACTGCCAATAGCCCTACCAACAGCACGTTGCCTGCCAGGATGGCCCAGACTACCATGAGCAAGCCCAAACCGAAGATGGCCAAGCCGATGAGCATTAGCTTCTCGTCTTCGCGCAAGAGGTATGCCAGCGCAGCGCCAAGGGCAATAAAGATGGCTCCGACGCTCAACGGGTCCCAATCACACTGTCCAATCTGTGTCCCAAAGAAATTCATGTCAAAGAAATTTACTCCTCCTGAAGGGAGATAGATGACTTTTTTGAGGAGTGGACAGGAAGGAGGCACGGGCCCGGGGCCCGGGGCCGGGGCTGGCGCAGGAGCTGGCTGCGCACAGGTATTGTTGCAGCTGCAATCATCCGCCAGAGACCCATAGACATTGCAGCGCTGGCCCTTCGCGTTGCATTGGCCGACCGCGGTGTTGTCTGGGCAGGTTAGCTGCTGGTTGACGCACCGACATGTGTCCTGGTCCAGCTTCTGGCCGGCTGGGCAGGAGGTGGTCTGGCAGACACAGTCGCACGTGTCCTGGCTGACGCGAACCTTCCCAATTGGGCAGGTTTGGATGCATGCATTCTGGACATTGACACCAAAGCTGGCCGAATCGCAGACTGGCGCTTCACCTGTCAGAGCCACCCCCGAGCAAACCTTGATGGTGCACGTCTGCCCCACCCCGACATTTGAAGTGGGAATGGTCATGCTTGCGACCTTGGTCTGGTATGGGCCATAGGAGCCGTCAGGGGATGGGGACCAAATCGGATTGAACGGGCATTGACTCATGTCAGAATAGAAATTGCCTTGGAAATCGTTGGTGTTGTAGATTGACACCTGCACGCTGCCTCCCTGGCGACCGGAGATGAGGGTGAGTGAATTGGGCATGATGCCGGTGATTTTTGGGGTGGCTTTCGGAATGACAATGCCAATCCAATCGGCATTCACCATCATCTGGGCATTGACATTGAACGGCGCGCTCGAGGTCCGGTCAATCGAGACATAGCCGTTGCGGTAAGACGAATCCGCCGGCTTGGTGACAAAGCTGGAATAGGGGGAGCTGAGCTGGCTTGAAATCTCGTTGTTGTAGGCATCGATGGCGTTGTAGAGCGAGACCGCGGTGCCAGGCTGGGCATCGGCGGATGAGATGACCAGGCCGTCGCGCGCCGAGATGACGCTGGAATACAGGCCATTCAACACGTCGAGATTGTTGTGCAGCACGTAGGTATTAAGAGTATTTCCACCAGCGCTCGAAATCTTCTGCATCAGCACTATGCCTGTCTCAGACGGACAAAACTGCTGGCCCGTGAAGTCAAGCGAGGAAAAGTCGACGTACATGTTAGGAGTGTTGATGATTTTCTTGTTTTGGGAGATGGTGTCGTACTCTTCGGTTCCGTTGTCGTGGCGAATGCCAATCGTCACGTTGAAACTGGGCTTCATTGGCTGGACATTGTACACCTTATAATACTCAGATGATGGGTTCAGCCGCACGCAGGCCCGCACCTTTCCAATCGCGGACGAGGCCCAATAGTCGGCGCTGACCGCGTCTTTGTTGAGCACCACATAGCCCGTGCCTTGCGCGATGCAATAGGAATTGAAGTCCCTGGCACAGCCATCAGTCAACCCGTAATACTTGACGCCTTTGCTGTCGGTAGAGGCCGGAATCTGGCTATTGGAATAGACGCGCCCAATAATGCCATAGAGGTCATTCTGGCAACCTGCGCCGGCAATGCCGCCGGAACCGGTCGCCTTCCAGCTCGGGCTGGGCACATTGGCCAAAGAATACGTCGCGATGTCATGGTTTACGGCGAGATAATCGTTCGTTGGGTAGTCGCAGCTCATGCTGTTCAGCTTGGCGCCGATGACGAAGCCTTGTTTTGAAATTTTCCCGTCAGATGCATCTGTGTCCTTGAGGTTGGAGGAAACTGCGCCCTGGACTAGCTGGCCGTTGTTGGAGTTGATTTGGATATCTGTGAGATATGTCCGTGTGAACTTGCCGCCTTGGGAGAGGTCCAGCGGCGAGGCCGAAATCAACTTGAGGTTGGAGTTGGAAATGAACGGGCTTTGCGCAGGCGAGGTGCCGCCATAGATGGCGCCCGGGCCGGGAGCTGTGCAGCCCAACAGGAGCAGCATCAGCGCGCACAAGCCTATCCATTTCGCATCCATCAGCCAACACCTCGCTTGAATTGGGGTTGGGGGCAAAACGCCCCCTTAAAAAAGAAAAAATAGATGGACAGCCTACTGGCCAAGGACATTCGCAGCCACGGCCTGGACATTGATGCCCGAGCTCGTGACAGTCCCGTCATCCTTGAGAGGACCTTCTTGGAGCTTGCCATTCTTGGTGTTGGTGTACCAGTTCCAGCCCACGATGCTCAACGAGCATTGCTGGTCAGTCAGCGTAAAGCTGGTTGAAGTGGCCAGGCCAATCTGCGTGCGCTTGAGCTGCGTGCCGGGGATGTCGCCTGAGCAGTCCCACATCGCCACGACGCTCTTGCTGACGGCAGACACCGCAACTTGCCTCGAAGCAGGCGTGCATGAGGAAGTGTCCAAGCCGTAGTAGGCCATGTTGGACGCGACCCAATCGGTGGTGTTGGAGCAGTTCCAGAATGCCGTGTAGCGTGGGATCGAGCTGCCGGCAATCAGGTGGTAGTTGTGGCCCTGGATGTCGACATACAAGCTGCGCTGGTCGTCGGCATTGAGGGTTTGGTTCGCGGCCACTGTGTTCGGCGTGATGCCGTTGGTGTTGTAGGTCGTCATGGTCAACGCGGCGTCATACCTTTTCATCTTGAAAATGACAGGTATGGAGTTCTGCCCGGCCGGCACTGTCCCGGTTTGGACATCGCAAAGATAGCCGGCCGCGCAAGCCATGATTTTGTAGCGCGCACCTGCGCTGGTGGTGTTGGTGGCAGCGGTCGGCTCATCCGTATTGGGATTGAAATACGAAAGATTGACCGACACCGAAGAGCTGTTGAAGTAGTCGAGTGCCGTAGGCACCAGTTGCGGCGCCGAGCCGGTCACGAAGATATTGCCTCCTGGAGGTGTGGGAGAAGAGACAGGAGATGTGCTTGAACCGTCTGAAAGGGGGGAACCAGGACCGGGGGCTTTCGGCCAGTACATGTAGCCCAGAGCCCCCAGGACCAGCACCGCGAACACAATGACGAGACCCCAAGCTGGGGTGAGCTGGCCACGTTTGGTTTTGTTCCAGGCTTCCATAGCGCAAACACCTCACATTTTGTTGTTGTGGTGTTTGGGTCTTTGGTTCGCTCATAAAGTGGCGAGAGTTTTTTTGTTATAAAAAGAATCTTTTTGGAGTAAAAAGTTGCAAAAAGATTCCCGACCTTAAAAGAATGTGATCGGTCGCCCCCAACATCAATGTTTGGGCGTATGACCTCCAATCCTACGCCCGGCTGGGGCGTATGAGCCAGTGGAATACGCCCCAACAAAGTCTCTTAAATCACGTCGATGGCATTGGGGCATGGCCATCGACCCTTTTTATCACACAAACTGGCGCGCCAACGCCGAGCGCTCCGTGGCGAGCCTGCCGATAGAGGACCGCGTAGTGATGAGGGAGATGTTCAAAAAGAAAATCGCGGCCGGCGTGTCCGACCGGCGCCTGGAAAAAATCGCTCGCGACATTTCAATTTTTCAACGCAAGCACCTGCGCAAGCCGCTCTCAAAGGCATCGTTGGAGGATTTGGAAAAAACTTTTGGCGCGCTCTTCCGTTCGGATGCCTCGTATTACACACTACAGGACTATGCCAAGCACGTGCGGGAATTCCTGCGCCAGCTGCAGGGCGATGCATTCAACCCCCTACGCTATGAATTCATGCACGGCGGCAAGGCGATGAGTAAGAAGCGCGCGCAGATGCTCAACAACCACGTGGTCTACACCCAAGAGGAGATTCGGCGCCATGCCGATGCCTTGGCCGCGCCGCGCGACAAGGCGCTGCAGATGACGCTCTTCGACGTCACCTGTAGATGCGGCGAACTGGCGCGTGTGAAGCTTGCACAGCTCACGCGCAAGAATGGAGACTTGTGGTTGAAAGGATTGGCCACTAAAGAAGGATGTAATGATGTCGGCTTGACGTTTTCTGCGCCGGTTGTTTTGAAGTGGCTCTCTGTGCATCCGGACCCGCGGCCCGGGCAGTATCTTTTCTGCGCCAAGAAAATCAATGGGCAGGGGTATGGAATGTGGACTCATAGCGCCATGTCGCGCGCATTGCGCGATGGTTGGAAGCGCGCCGGCATCGACAAGCCGTTCAAGCTGCATGCTTTTCGCAGCTCGGGTGCCTGTTTTTGGAAATTTGTTGTGAAGGTGGAGGATCAGGATGTGGAGAACCGAGGTAATTGGGCTCGCGGCTCGCGCGCCCTGCGCGAATCCTATCTAGTGGTTGCCCCGGAGCAGAGCCACGAGCGCGCCAAGGCGCGCCTGGCCGGCCGGCCGGTGGCAAGTGAGGAAGTGCGCCTGCAGGTGCAGACATGCCCGAAATGCCAATGGCCCAACGAGCCAAAAATCAAATTCTGCTCCAACTGCCACCACCAACTCTCAATGGCCGCCAATGCAAAGGAAAAGAGCCGAATTTCGCTTTTGGAAGAGCGGGTGGTCCGATTGCAGGAAGAGCTGGACGACCGCATTACGGCCGCAATTCAGGCCCGCACGCGCGCGCTTGTCCAAGCTGAAAAAATTGGAAAAAAACACCCCAAGATTTAGCTCTACCCCTTCATACCCTACATACCCTACAACCTTACATACTTTACATACCTTACATCTTTTTTCTTCTTCTTATCTCATAAAAATTCAAAAATGGTGAAGGGTATGAAGGGTATGTAAGGAATGAAGGGAATGTAGGGAATGTAAGGAATGAATGGCTAGAAGCATGCCATATTTGGGCCCTTTTTGACCTCTACCCTACATTTTTACGTCATAGAAATCTAAACTTTCCACTTTCTACAATGGTTTTTTGACTTTTTGTGATTGCTTGACTGCCGCGCGCGTGCATGCGCGCATGTAAGCAACACGCAGGTTTTCCAAAGCCTCACCAAATTGCGCGATTTTTACTGCTTCCCGCCCCCTCACCCCACCCCCCATAGGCCCAGGCCACGCTAGGTCTAGGTGCTTTTGGGCATCTTTGGTGAAGGCTAGGAAGTACTCCCTCAACACACTACCAGCTGGCTGCAGGGCCAGATATGAAAGAAGCAGCTCTATCTGCGCGGCCGTCTGGCCAACCTTTACCTGCTCGAGCGCGGCGCGCGCTTCTTTAGCCGGTTCATCCATTTCAGGGATTCGGCCGCCTTGCGGACCTTTGTCCAGGCGTTTGATTTCATCCTCGATAAATTGTAGAAAAAGGGTGTGGAGTTTGACGCCGTTGACAGAGTAGCGGACGATGCGGCCCTTTTTTCTATGACGTTGGAGAAGACCTTCTACACGGAGTCGTTGAATAGATTTATATGCTGCTTCGTGTGCCACACCTCTCTTTTTCGAGATAGCAAGCATGTTAGAGACGCCCTGCAAAACCAATAATAAGGTGTTGGTCATGGGCCTTGATGTAAGAACTGGTTCAGCAGTATACACATCTCCCACGTCGTAATGTGCCAATTCTATATGATAGTTTTATAATCTTTTTGTACATTTTGTCCTTGGTTGGACACATGACCTCGAATATCTTCGTCCGGCGCGCGTACGATGTCCGCAAAGCGAACGCCGCCAAACTTGATAAATTGAAGAAACGGCGCTGTGGAACCAAAAACGAGCACGCTGACCGCGCCCTAACCGAATACTTCATCAACCACCCCGAGCTAGCCACCGGAAACCCACCCTCTCCATCCAATTCTAATCATTCGTCCTCAAAAATCCGCCCCATAGGAGGTGGTGATGTTGACTCTTCTGGAAAAACTGGCCGCAGTTCACAAAAGGGAGCTGCCAAAAGAAAAGTACGAGGTGAAGCTTGAGCCTAAGCGGCTCACAATCATAGAAAGAGAATAATTCCCCACCGGCGCGCTGAAGTTTCCACACCCGGCGCGCCGATGGGGTCCATGCAACCAGAGGTCACAAGGTGATGAAAGATGAACAACAAGACATATAAACTCGGCGAAATCTGGCGTTTCGCCGTCGGACAGCCGGACAACAAGACGTACTACTTCACCGGCCCGGTCCTGGAAGTCAACCCTGACGACGTCGTAATCATGGACCGCGTCCTGAACGCCAAGGTCAAGATTGAGATTGCGCGCCTTATTTTTTCACACCAGCTGCCCGCATCAGGCGTTCCGGCCGCCAATCCTGTTGGATGATTGCCATGACCGCCTACGTCGACATTTTGCGTGCCCTGGCCGCTCTGGCCATCATTCTCCTCATTTGGGAGGCCGGCCGCATCAGCACCGGAGCCGCGCAAAGGCTGGCTGCCGCCATAATCATAGAGGGGGCGAACGCATGAGCTACTCCAATCCCTCCCAGCCGTTGCACGTCGCCATGTACCACCCGCCGAAATACAACGGCGTGCAATTAATCCCGCGCATGCGCTGCGCGGGCTGCGGCTGCACCGACGAGCAGGCATGCATAGGCCCGGGCGGCCTGCCCTGCAGCTGGGTCAGGCCAAATTGGTGCAGTGAGTGCCAGAGAATATTGGAAGTCGGCCAAGCGCGTGTGCAGTTTCCAGTACCGACTCCGCAGCCGTTTTTCATTGTAATGGGAAAGTGCCGCACGTGTGGTGATGAATGCCCCATCTCAAAAACACAATGCCACGTCTGCGAGTGCCTGTTCCGCGAAACAGCCAAGGTGAAAGAATGAACAAATCCCGAAAGTCGAAAAGCCGCGCCAACGTCCTTCCTGGTTGCGACCACCAGGTCAAGTTGACACCCTTGGGGCGAATCCCACCCTATCATTCTCAAGGGGCCGTCGCTGGGGCGCAGCTTTTCGGCCGGGAAAACCTGCCCGGCCCGTACCACGAAAGGATGTCCACGGACGGGCTGGCAGGGCAAACTGTCCACAGCATCGACCTGCCCATCCACCTCTCCATCCGTCTTTTTGTGGATGTGCAGCAAGCGCAGCGGCCCGAGCTTGCCATAGCCTTTGCCGTCGCCGAGGCAGGCGCGCCGGCCGAACCTGCCGGTGCAAAGAAGCGCGCCAAGAGAGCAGGCAAGGCCCGCTCGTTGGGGGGGGGGGGGCAGGGTCCCAAGCGCGCGCCGGAGAAGCGCAGCATCCCAATCTGCGCGGCGTGCGGCAAGCCGGTCAAGAGCTGGCGGGTCCAGGTGAATGACGATGTCTACCACCGAAAATGCAAACCAGGCGCTTCCCGCCCTTCATCTTCAAAGCCCAAAAGCGGACGGCCGGCCAAGACCCGCGGCCGGCCGCGCACAAATGAGCCGAAAGCTGAAAGGCCAAAGTGCGCCTACTGCCAGACGACCATCCATTCCAGGGAGAAAAAAGTGCCTGAAGGATTCGCGCACACCAGCTGCGCGCGCGAGCGAAAGGAAGAGACCCGCGCAGCTCCAAAGGAAAGAGCAGCAAGCGAGCCGGAAGAGGAACCTGAAAATCCAGCGCCGGAATCGCACGACGAATATCGGGAAGGCGTGTTCGAGCGCGCCAAGGCAATGCAGGAAAACCGCAGGGGACGGCCACAACCGGCCCTGCAAGGAGACAGGTGATTAAAGTGGAAGTTGTAAGAATCGCCCAATACGACGATGACAAGGGCCTTGGCCTGCTGGCCTACTTGGGCGAGCTGGCCAAGCGAAAGCAGCGCGTGCCGACCATGCAGGAAATCTCCCAGCGCCTCATCCATTCCAACCAGTGGGAGAAAGAGAAAGAGATGTATCCCTGCTGGGCCGGCCCGCTGGTCGTGCACGAAGTGCCGGACAAGCCATTTGGAAAAACAGTGGAATGGGAAGGCCTGACAGTCCACGTCCCCAAGAAGTGGCAGGGCAAAGCCAACCTGGTCATCCTGGATGCCCACCCGGACTTCAAGCGCCAGGGCAGCGTCTTCTGGCCTGGGCCGAAGGCCCAGGCAAGGCCAATGCCAAAGGAAGACGGCTGCTGGTATGATGTTGACCCCATTTTTGAGTATCCAATAGGCGAGCCGAAGGATTACTCAGATTCGCGCCGCCGCCTCTGGCGCAGGACCAGCTCACCTTACATTGGCCTGGTTGCCCGCGGGGGCGTCTGGTACGGCTACGACCGCCGGGGCGTCAGCTGCTACTACGTCCCGTCCTACCGCCTCGGGGTGTTCGGCACTCCTATAGGCAAGAGTTCGTCGGAGCCGGCCAAGTATGATGGATTTCTGGCTTGGCTCGACAAGACGAAGAACCCGAGCAAGAAAGCAATCAAGGCGCATTACCTGAAATGGATGGTGGAGGACTGATGAAAATGGAATTTGAAGTGCTGACCGAAAGCAAGCCAAGTGAGCGCCGGCTCACCCAAGCGGAAGTCGTTGAGCTCGCCAAAACTGAGCGCATCGCCACGCCGAAAGAGGCAGACGCGCACGTGATGAAAAAAGGTGGTGCGTTCTGGACCTCGCTTTGGATTGAAGCAAAAGCTGGCGCCAAAACAGCCCGCGCCTGGCTGCTGCATGAGGGAGAGAAGAGCGCCATCACAATCCCCTTCCCGCCGCGAGGTTACTACCTTCCAGGCAAGTTCGGGATTCCGAATGGAAAACCCTGCAAAGAAAGCGACCCGAATGCCCGTTATCTGTCCAGGTATTCCAACACAGATTATTCTGGCCTGGTTGCCCGCTGGGGCGGCTGGCTCGGCTACCTCCGCCGGGGCGTCTACTGCAACGACGACCCGTCCGTCCGCCTCGGGGTGCTAGTGCAAAAGAAAGAGTGAACGCCATGCAGGCAACATTGTGCAGTCAAGAAAACCCCGTCGGGGGGAGTCAGCTGCCAGCGCAGCCTCCAAGCCCTGGA
>JAKAME010000073.1 GCA_021813025.1 Microcaldota archaeon | reverse complement strand
GATCTAGTTTCTCTTTTCGCAGAAAAACGCCTGCCCCCAGTGCGGATTCTCTTTTTCCGAAATACAGCCGCGCCTGTTCTCGTTCAACTCGCCTTTCGGAGCCTGCCCTGAATGCCATGGCTTGGGGGTGAAAATGTATCCAGACCCGGAGCTTGTGGTGCCGGACAGGGGCAAGAGCCTGCTTGACGGCGCCATCGCGCCGTGGAACACGCGCTTCCAGTCGTTCAGGCTGCAGCAGCTTTCGGCGGTGGGCAGGCAGTACGGCTTTGACATGACCACGCCGTTCAACAAGCTGGGAAAAAAGCAGCAGGACATCATCCTGCGCGGCAGCGGCGAGGAGAAGATTGACTACAAGTTCGAAAGCAAGAGCGGCGACTCTGTCTGGACCTCGTCCGGCAGCTTTGAGGGCGTGCTGCCGAACCTGTGGCGCACTTACATGGAAACCGATTCAGCCTCGCGGCGCGATGACTTGGAGCGCTACATGAGCGAGGAAGTGTGCCCTGCCTGCCATGGAAAAAGGCTCAAGGCCGAGGCCCTTTCCGTCTTCATACAGAACAAGTCAATCATAGACGTCACTGCAATGCCAATCAGCGAAGCTTACGGATTTTTCTCGGACCTCAAGCTCAAGACATCGGAGAATTACATAGCCAAGCCGGTGCTCAAAGAGGTGAGGAACCGCCTCGACTTTTTGATTAATGTCGGACTCACCTACCTCACCCTTGACAGGGTGTCGGGCACCCTGTCGGGAGGGGAGGCGCAGCGCATCAGGCTGGCTACGCAGATTGGGGCCAACCTGACGGGCGTGCTCTATGTTCTCGATGAGCCTTCCATTGGCCTGCACCAGCGCGACAATTCGAAGCTGTTGTCCACCCTCAAGGCCCTGCGCGACTTGGGCAACACCCTTATTGTGGTGGAGCATGACGAGGACACCATGCGCGCGGCCGACCACGTGGTGGACATTGGGCCGGGCGCCGGCGTGCATGGCGGAGAGGTTGTGGCAGAGGGCAAGCTGGCCGAAATAATGGCCTGCAAGCGCTCCATTACCGGGGCATACCTGCGCGGAGAGAGGAAAATACCCCTGCCTGCGCGCAGGCGCGCACCCAAGGGGTGGCTTGTTTTGCGCAACTGCAAACACAACAACCTTGCAAGCATCACCGCGCGCTTCCCGCTTGGCGTGTTCATCGGAATAACGGGAGTGTCCGGCTCTGGAAAATCTTCGCTGATATCCGAGACATTGTATCCCGCCCTGCGCATGAGGTTTGGAACGGCCAGAGTCAATGCAGGCTCCCACGAGTCGTTGGAAGGCCTTGAGCAAATTGACGGCGTGATTGACATAGACCAGTCGCCTATCGGCCGCACGCCGCGCTCCAATCCAATCACATACATCGGCGCTTTCACGCCCATCCGCGACTTGTTCTCCCGCCTGCCGGCTTCGCGCTCGCGCGGCTGGCAGCCGGGCAGATTCTCGTTCAACGTGCCCGGAGGCAGGTGCATGAACTGCGAGGGCGACGGCCTTATTCGGATTGAAATGAACTTTTTGCCTGACGTTTATGTGCCTTGCGACGAGTGCAAGGGGAAGAGGTATGACAGGGAAACTCTGTCGGTGCGCTACAAAAACAAGAATATTGCGGACGTGCTCGACATGACTGTTGAGGAGGCGCTTTCCTTCTTTGCCAACATCCCAGCCATTGCGCACAAGCTGCAGACCCTGGTTGACGTGGGGCTTGGATACATCAAGCTTGGACAGCCGGCCACCACCCTGTCCGGGGGAGAAGCCCAGCGCGTGAAGCTGGCAGCAGAGCTTTCCAAGCGCGATTCTGGCCGCACGGTCTACATCCTTGACGAGCCCACCACGGGCCTTCATTTCCATGACGTGGCCAAGCTGCTTGAAGTGCTGAACAGGCTGGTGGAGAAAGGGAATACCGTGATTGTGATTGAGCACAATTTGGACGTGGTGAAAACGGCTGACCATCTGATTGACCTGGGGCCCGAGGGCGGCGAGGACGGCGGGCGGATTGTGGCTACCGGCACGCCGGAGGAAGTGAGCAGGAATTCTGACAGCTATACTGGGCAGTATCTGGGAAGTTATTTGAAAAGGAAATAGGCTTAGGCTTGCGCCATGAACTCGTCGTCCGAGACTTCGCACTCGCGGATGATTTTTCGAAGCAGGCAGCGGTCGATTTCCTTGCTGCCGTGGACGGGAACCACTGTCCATCGCCCATCAGGATGCTTGAATTTTGCATGGCTTCCTCTCTGGCTTGTTTTCTGGAACCCCAGCTTCCCCAAGGCGCGGAGAACTTCCCTAAGCTTGAGCGGGCGCAGGGCGGCCATGGAATGGCACCTCGACCGTCTGGATGCCGACCAGCTGATAGCGGGGAGCGGGCTCTTCTTCCAAACAGAGGGCAATCACTTCCTTGATGCGCTCCATGGCCTGCGCCACGGTTTTGCCCTGCGTGTGGCACTTGGGGATGGCCGGCACGGAAGCGACGTAATAGCCGTCCTCGCCCTTCTCGATGACCACAGTATAAGTATTTGTCTTCATGACGAGGTTAACTCGGGACGGGTTTTTATGGCTTGCGATGAAGCCCGCTCAAGGCAGCTCAATCAAAATGAAATCGGCAGAATCATGACCGGTTGCCTCGAATTCCATTTTCTTTTCATCCTTTATTTTCATCGAGTCGGCTGCTTCCAGTATGTCTGAGCCGATTTTCAATTTGCCGGAAACAACGTAGACAAAGGCGTGCGAGCCCGAAAAAGAATGGGAAAGGGATTTCTTTGGGCCGAGTTGGGCGCGATATAGGGCGGCCTTCTGTCCAATCTGCAAGGGTGCTTTCACTTTCTCCATGCCGGAAACAAGCGGGCAGAGCTTGTTCTCGAAGTCTTCGGGCTTGAACTCGTGGCTGGCCCATGTCGGCGAGCCGCCTTTTTTCTCAGGCTCAATCCAGATTTGGAGGGAATGGACTGGTTTTGCGCCATGCTGGGCTTCTGAATGATAGACACCCGAAGCGGCGCTCATGGCCTGCACGCCGTTGGCCGACAGGACGCCCCGATGGCCTGCGCTGTCGGTGTGCTCCAGCTCGCCCTCAAGCATAACGGTCATTATCTCATAGTTGGCGTGGGGATGCAAATCGAATTTGCCGCCAACCGCGATGCGGTCGTCGTTGAACACGCGCAAGCGCCCCCAGCCCATGCTGGAGCGGTCGTAGTAGTGGCCGAATGAGAAATGCCAATAGGTGTCCAGCCAGCCCTCTTTGGAGCGGAAGCGCTCGGAAGAGCGCACGATGGAACGCATTTCAAACACCCGTTGATTTTTGCCCTCAGGGCGCCGCAGAACGCCTGATTGGCAGCTCCCAGGGGGCTATTTCCTCCAAAAGGTTGAACGCATGCTCGCCCGGCTCCGGCCAGCCCGCGCTGACAAGGCGCAGAATCTTCACCACGCGCGCCTTTTTGGCAAATTCCGCGAACGTGTCGTAATTGACAGGCTTGCCCGTGTTGGCCACATGGCCGGATGCCACGCGGCTGGCGGTCGCGCGGTCGCCGGCCGAGCGGTCGTCCACATAGATGCCGACGTGGGGATTGAATGGGCTGCGGCGGGCGTGAGAATTCCTGTCCACCCATACAAGGCACCCCGTCGTGAGGTCGCCTGCTGAAAAGTCGGTCTCGATGAAGGCGACCCTGTGGCCTGTCCGGTAACGCTCCTGCTCGGCGGGGCTCTTGCTGTTCCAGCCCGGCAACTGCAGGCGGTCAACCTGGAAGCTATCCTCCTTCCAGTCGAAATTGCGCGGCCGGGAGCCGGATTTCCTTTTGCTCAGCCGCGCAGAGGCTTCGGGAGAGAGGAATTCGCCCAGCACGTCGTAATACAGGCCGAGCGCCCACTGGCGGCAGTTGTTTGAGCTGAATTTGTAATTGCCGTACTTCTTGCGGAAGGCCCCCTTGGCGGATTCATACTCCTTGCGCAGAGTTTCGCGCCCGGGCGAGCGGGCCTTGACCGCCTCCCTGTAGGCGAGCTTGGCGTCCTCGACAAGCTTCGCGTCGTGCCCCGCCTCCCGCGCAGTCCAGGCAGGAGCGGTTTCGGCGGCCAGCGCATACATGAACGACTGCTGCCATTCGCTAGGGCCGGCAGGCTTTGAGCGCCTGAATTTGGAGTTGAACTGGAGCAGGACGTCGCAGAAGGCCGCCTTCTGCCCGTCGGAAAGCGGGCGGATGAGGCTGAGGTAGAGCGAGAGGCTGCCTTTGGCATTCTGCCCGTTCAGCGAGAGCACGGTTGATTCCAGCCCGGCAGGCGTGAGGAAATATTCTGCCGGATGCTGGGGGCTGGGGGCCGTGAAAAGCTGCGGCGCAGGCGAGAGCTGGAAAAGAAGGACTGCCATCTACATCTCCCCGGACGCCGGCCGCGCCAGATTCAGGTTCAGCTTCTTGGCCAGCGGTTCCACTTGCTCCCATGCATCGGCCTTCAGGCCTGCCTGGCGCATGTGCTGGTTGATGAGCCTCATCGGATGGCCGGATGACACCAGCGGGTCGTACCTGCCGGGGCCGAGGGCCCGCTCATACTCCTCCCGCAGGACTGAGGTATTGCGCTCGAAATAGGCCTTGACAAAATTCTCGCTGCCCATTAATTGCGCGAACCACAGGGCGCAGGCCCCATGCTCTCCCAGCGCGCCCTCGCCCCCGCTCGCGGCGGAGAAGGCCGGGGCGCGGGCCGAATCCGAAACCAGCGTTGCGGCCATCAGCGAGGGAATCAGGTCGCTTATGTAGGCGTCGTGGAACGGGGTGGGCGAGCCGAAGCCGCCGCCCCTGGAAAATATCTGCGAAAGCCGCAATGCCATCTCGTCCGGGCGGAACGCCGCGCCCGTATTGACGTAGAGCGTCTGGAAATCGTCCCAACGCACCGACTGGCCCGCGTCTTCAACCTGCTCGAAAAGGGCCGGATTGACCAGCTCGACGCGGATGGTGTCGAGCAGGTTTATGCCGTGCGGAAGCCCCTCGCGCAGCTGGCCCTCCCGCCACTTTTTGACCGCATCAGGGTAGGAATGGGAGATTTTGCTTAGCATCTCCTCCAGCCCGCTTTGGATTGAGGGAGGGAGCGGCTGGCCCGGCTTGGAGGCCTGCACGAGCGCAAGAGTGTCTGATTGGAAGACTATGCCTGCCTCCCTTGTTTTCTGCGGCCTGTCTCTGGCCGAGGCATCCAAGGGGCCGGCCGCGCCAAAGAAAATGACGAAGCTGGCTATGACAAGGGGCTTGAGCACCCGGTCCTTGAACAGGTTGCGCAGTCTGCCCCCGCGCCCTCCCTGCTTGTGCGGCTGCCCGAGGCGGGCGGAGGCTGATTGCACGGGGTGAGCTGAAGCGGATTGGCGGTCGAACACATCCAAAAATTGGGGTTTCGGGCTTTTAAATCAGAGCCACGCGCCCATTGGCCCAATGAGAGGGACGGGTGCAGCAATGAAAACCGTCAAAATCAAGGTCAGCTATCAGGAAAGCGCGGACCCTGCCGAAATAAAGCGCAGCCTCCATATCCCCGAACTTTGATTATTCACTTTTGTTAATAGGTTTTGGGCATGGGCTTAAATAGCCCCTCTCGGTAGTCGGAAAGAGGTGAATGAATGAAAACAGTGAAGTTCGATGTCACGTACAAGGGCCCGGCAGGGCGGCTCGAGCTGTTCATCCGCTGGCTCTGGTCCATACCCAGCTACATCGTGGTCATCATCCTTGCCATCATCGGCGTCATCGCCATGACCCTGCAGTTCATCCACATCCTCTTCCTTGGCAAGCGCCACGCGGCGCTGCACAAGGCCATCCGGATGTTCTTCGACTACGAGGTCAGGTGGAAGAGCTACATCTACCTCCTCACGGATGAGCGCAACCCCATCCTGCCTGAAAATTAGACCAAACGAGGTGAAACGATGAAAACCGTGAAATTCGACGTGACGTACAAGGAGGAGGCCGGCCGCCTCGAGCTGTTCATCCGCTGGCTCTGGGCCATTCCGACCTACATTGTCGCGTTCGTGCTTGAAATCATCGGCATCCTCTGCATGATGCTGCAGTGGCTCCACATCCTCATACTTGGCAAGCGCAAC
>JAKAME010000072.1 GCA_021813025.1 Microcaldota archaeon | reverse complement strand
CGTCCTTCTTGTTCACCGATGTGCGAAGGGCAGCGAGCTTTTCCTCTATCTCTTTTTTCACTTCCGCGCTCACTTTCTCTCCATACTCCTTCATGGTCTTGTCTGCCGAATACAGCGTCATCTCGCCCTCATTCAAAGTTTCGGCAGCATCTTTTTTCTTCTTGTCCTCTTCCGCAAATTTCTCCGCGTCTTTCATCTTGTTCTCAATCTCGCCCTTGTCCATCTTGTGCGGAGCCACAATCTTCATCTTCTGCTCCTTGTTCGTGCCCTTGTCGGCTGCGGTCACATGCAGAATTCCGTTGGCGTCAATGTCAAAGCTCACCTCAATCTGCGGCATGCCTCGCGGGGCGGGCGGAATTCCAATCAATGAAAAGCGGCCCAGCTCCACGTTGTCCGCAGCCATGGCCCGCTCGCCCTGATACACCTTCACTTCAACCGAGGTCTGGCTGTCTGCCGCGGTGGAGAAAATCTGCGATTTCTTGGCAGGAATGGTGGTGTTGCGCTCCATCAGCTTGGTGAACACGCCTCCCATTGTCTCAATTCCAAGAGAGAGGGGAGTCACGTCCAGCAGCAGCACGTCCTTCACTTCGCCGGCAAGCACGCCTGCCTGAATGGCCGCGCCCAGAGCGACGCATTCCATCGGGTCCACGCCGCGCTCCACCTTCTTGCCCAGCATTCCTTCCACGAATTTCTGCACGCTGGGCATGCGCGTAGGGCCTCCCACCAGAATAACGCGGTGGATGTTGTCTGCAGTCATTTTCGCATCCCCTAAGGCAGTTTTCACAGGCTTGGAGCAGCGCTGGATGATGGGGTCCACTATTTCCTCAACTTTCGCGCGCGTGAGCTTGTGCGTAAAATGCTTTGGCCCCTGCTTGTCTGCGGACAGGAAGGGCAGATTGATGTCTGATTCAAGGGTGGTGGAAAGCTCAATCTTGGCCTTCTCGGCCGCTTCCCTCACGCGCTGCATGGCCACCTTGTCCGACTGGATGTTGAGCCCGCTTTCATGCAAAAACACGCCAACAAGATAATCCACAAGCGCGTTGTCCATGTCGGTGCCGCCCAGCTGCGTGTCGCCTGAGGTGGATTTCACCTCAAACACGCCGCCCCCGAATTCCATTATGGTGACGTCCAGCGTGCCGCCTCCGAAGTCGAAAACAAGTATGCGCTGCTCGTTCGCGCTTTTGTCAAGCCCGTAAGCCATTGAGGCTGCCGTGGGCTCATTAACGAGCCTAACCACTTCCAAGCCGGCTATTTCGCCCGCATCTTTCGTGGCCTGCCTCTGGTTGTCGTTGAAATAGGCAGGCACGGTAATAACGGCCTTTTTCACAGGCACGCCAAGGAAGCTCTCCGCATCCTGCTTTATTTTGGCCAGCAGCATGGCGGAAAGCTCCTGAGGCTTGTAGTCCTTGCCGTGCAGCGTATACTTGTAGTCAGTGCCCATCTTGCGCTTGAAGGCATAGGCAGTGCCTTCCGTATTGGAGACTGCCTGCCTTCTCGCAGGCTCGCCAACAAGCCTGCCGCCCTCCTTTGTGAAAGCCACATAAGAGGGGAAAGCTTTGCCATAGAGCGAAGCTCCCTCTGCGGAAGGAATAATCACAGGCCTTCCGCCTTCCAGCACTGCGGCGGCCGAATTGGAAGTTCCCAAGTCAATTCCGATTATTTTTTCAGATGCCATAGACAACACCTCGATGAAACACAAGTTTATTGCTGACTTTTTGCCTCCTTATTTTCTTCCGAGCCTTTCTTTTCTCCATTCCCTTTCTTTTCTCCAATCCAATCTTTCTTTTCTTCCCCATTCTTCTCTTCCATATACACGGCCACCTGCGCAGGCCGGAGCACGCGCTCTCCCATCACATAGCCCTTGCGCAAGACTTGCGCAATCTCGCCCGCCGGCTTGCCGCTCACCTGCAGCATCACCTCATGATAAGCGGGATTCGGCCAGCCCCTGCATTCTATTTCCCGAACATTCATGGATGAAAAAATGGAATTAAGCTTGCGGTGCAGCAGCACCAGCCCCTCCTTCATCGAGCCGCCCTCCTTTTTCTCCGCGTGCTCCAGCGCCTTCTCAAACGTTTCGGCCATGTCGATGAATGGCGCCAGCGCCTCGGCCTTGCCGTGCGCGCGCGCCTGGAATTTCTCCTTCTCCACCCTTTTCTTGTAATTGTCAAACTCGGCCGCCAAGCGCTTGAGGTCGTTTTCGTATTCCGCAAGCTTGGCCTTCAGGGCATCAAGCTCGGATGAAACCGATGGGGGCGCAGGCGGGCTTTTCGAAGCTTGTGGCTGCTGAGCTGAGCCAGCAGAAGGCGCGCCTTTCTGGCCGGTATTTGGCGCCTGCGGCTGGGGAAGTCCGGCTGCCGGGGAAACTTTTGTAATTTTCTCCTCTTCCTTTTTTCCCATCCGCATTACCTCAAATCAGGCGCTTTCTCGGCCGCTTCAGCGGCGGCGGCCCGGCCGGCTCAAGCATGAGGGATTTCATGCGTCCGGCCTGAGCCGGGAGGCGCCTGTCTCCGTCCGTCTCGTCCCCGGCTCCCAGCATCCGGATGCGCCGCCCCTCCTCCTCAATTCCAAGCATGAATCTCCTGTCAAGCTCTTCTGCCATCGCTTCCGCCTCCTCGAACGAGCGCAGCATCTCCCCGCGCATCTGCTCCACCGCCTCGCTCAAGTCATGCACCCTCAGGCGGTATTTGCGCTCGGTGTGCTCCACCAAGCCCATCTGCTCAAGCCGCTGCAAATGATGGATGATGGTGACGCGGTTGAGGCGCGTTAGCTGCGCCAGCTCGGAGCTGCCCACGGGCTGGCGGCCTTCGGTGAGCATGGAGCGGAACACCACGGTAACCGTGCCGTCCATGTCGCGCGCGCTGAGGATTCGCATGGAGCGGCAGAAGGACTCAAGCTCATCCCCGCCGTGCTCGCCCCCCGCGCCTCTCGCCGTGCGCCTCACTAGTGTTAATATCATATCTACATTTATGCTGCCAAAAGAATATAAAAGACGCGGATGGCCGGGGCGAGAAATGATTTGCGGGCGCCTGGCCGGAATGACCGCCGCGGGGCAGGAATCAAGAAGGCCGGCCAGGGCGCGCGAGCGTCTAGCGCTTGAATCCGGGAAGGAGGCCCTTCTTTCCGTCCTCTTTTTTCTGCGCCTCCCCCCTCTTTGCCTCCTCCGCCTCGAGGCGGTTCCGATACGAGGTGTATGTGAAGCGCAGGATGGACTGGGCGTAGTAGAGGAGCCTGTTCTTGAAGTGCACGGCCATCAGCACCACGACAAGCGCGAAGAGGACGTAGACCAGGATTAGCGCGGTCTCGAGGCGGCGCGGGTCATCCGCAACCTTGCCCCTCTCCAGCACTCCGGGCGGGGGAGGCTTGGTGTAATTTGCATCGACGGGAGCGGCCGAGGCGGTCACCTTGAGCTGGATTTGCAGGGCGGTGCGCTCGAAGGTGTTGGATGCCCCAATCTCGAAGCCGGTGTCCTGCTCAACGCAGAGTATGCGCGAGAAGCGCACGCCGCTGTTGTTCTGGATAGGCACGGTCCTGTCAAGGGTGAAGGGCAGGGCGCCGCTCCCAAGCGACGAGCGCGCATTCACCTGCAGGGAGGGGTCGCGGCGCGCGTCTGTCACGTTGACGTCTATGCGGTAGCACGAGTCCCCCAGCTCTGCCTTGGCGGGGTCGGTTATGGTGAGGAGGAGCGGCATCTGCAGCTTGGTGCCTGCCGAGTTCAGGTTGATGTCGAAGCTGTAGGTATAATTGTATCCTGTCCAGCTGAAGTTGACTGACGCGTTGGGAATTTCGCGCGCATGAACCCATCCGTCCCTGTCCGCCCGGTAAACCCAGTCCAGCCCGCCGGAGGAGAGGCGCACGTCCTCAAGCGCCAGAGGCCTGCCCATGGAGTCGAAGAGGCGCACGTCCCAGCCATGGCTCTCGTTCCATGCCTTTGCCTGCTTGTGGAAGGGCGCGAACATCCCCAGCTCGTGGATTCCGCTGGCATCGGTCTTGCTGCCGAACGAGAAATTCTCTGCATTGCGCTGGTAGAAGACATTGCCCTCGACATTCCTGCCTGCAGGCAGGCGGGTCTGCATGAGGCCGTTGGCGTCCGTGAATGCCACGAGCGGGAACGGCTGGGTGAGCTGCACCCTCGCCTGCGCAATGGGATTTCCCTGCGCGTCGCTCAGCCTTATGCGGTAGGTGTCCAGCGTGAGGGGCATGGTCACCTCCTGCACAATGGCATCGGCCGGAATTTCAGGCAGGTTCAGCGCCTTTGGCGCGGACGACCAGTATGGCGTATACACGCTGAGGTAAGCGGCTGGCACAGACTGGTTGGCCGCCACTCCCAGCAGTATGCGCGCCCGCCCCGCCCCGCTGGTCCTGGCCTCCAGCAGCCTGCCTGTCTGGTTGGTCACGCCCGGCAGCTCGCCGGGGGGCAGAATCTGCACAAGCACAAGCGCGTCAGGCACGGGCTTGTCCAACGCATCCCGCGCGTCTGCGGTGATGATGTAGGTGCGCGCCGGCAGGCCGATGGCCGACTGCGCCGCCAGCGGCTGGGCGAGCAGCATAAGCAGGGCTAGAACAAGTCCGATGCGGCCCGCCGTTCCGTCCGTCCCCGCACGCATGCAATCCATTCTCCATCTTGCGCGCTGGTTTAAAACCATGCTTGCTTTTTTCCAGCGCTTCGGGCTTTTGGCCAATTTTTCGGGACCGGGGAGATTTGAACTCCCAACCTTCGCCTTAGGAGGGCGCCGCTCGATCCAGGTTGAGCTACGATCCCAGCGCATGAGAAGTGGCGCGTGGGATTATTATAATATGACTTGCCAATCCGGCCTGATGGATGCAGCCTCTAAAGCGCCAGAGCAGAGGCCGGCCCCGGCGGCCGGCCCGGCCTCCTTGCCCCTGCGGGGCTGGCTTGTCTATGCGGCCGCCCTGCTGCTCTTCAACCTCCTCATCTGGTCAGGCCCCTTTCTTGCCATGTCAAATTCTCCTCTCGCCCCTCCAGTGTATGAGGCCCTGCATTACACCTGCCACCAGCTTGACTCGCGCTCCCTCTGCATCTATCCTTCAGGCAACGGGGGAAAATTCATCGACGACTGCACCGTTCAGGACGGCAAGCTGTATTTCGAGCGCAACATGGTGGTGTATTCTGCAGAGAAATACCATTTGCAAGAAACTTTCGCTGCAGGCCCCCCCGGCTACAAAGTGTCTGTCTGCTCGCGCGACATAGCGATTTACGGCGCCATGCTTTTGGGCGGCTTCCTCTGGCTTTGGGCCGTGCGCCGCAAATGGCTGAGGGCCGGCGACTGGCCGCATCCCTTCTGGCTCATAG
The DNA here is from genome assembly GCA_021813025.1 of Microcaldota archaeon. Lineage (GTDB taxonomy): Archaea > Micrarchaeota > Micrarchaeia > Anstonellales > Anstonellaceae > CAIXYX01. The sequence goes on along the minus strand of JAKAME010000072.1, from coordinate 829 downwards.
TCGCGCTCATTCCCCTTGCGCTTGACGGCTTCACCCAGCTGTTTGGCTGGCGCGAGAGCACCAACGAGCTGCGCCTGCTCACCGGCGCGCTCGCCGGCCTTGCCATGGCCTTCTACGCCCTGCCCGCATTCTACATGCTGCTTGACGCGCCAAAGAAAGCAAAGAAGATAGGATAAAGAATTGAAACATCCAGATGCTTCTTCATGCCGTTAAGCCCCCTTGCCAAGCTTTTGTCTGATTCCATCGAGCGCACGCTGGAGCCGAGAACAGCCATCGCCTTCTCCGGAGGCTTGGACAGCTCCACTCTGGCTGCCGTGGCCAAAAAAAAAGCTGACGTGCAGCTTATCACCATCAGCTCAAGCGAGGGCAGCCAGGACTTGCAAATGGCGCAGGAAGTCGCATCCGAGCTTGGCCTTCCGCTCACCGTTGTCTCGCTCACCCCATCCATGCTCACAGAAGATTTCCGCGCCTGCTGGTCTGTTTTGCCCGGCAGCGCGGTGGAAATGGAGCTTATGGCCGGCATCTGGGAATGCGCGAAAGCCGCGCACAGCCTGCAATGCCCCGTCATGCTCACAGGCTCGGGGGCGGAGGAGCTGTTCGTGGGCTATTCCAAATATTACCAGGCCCTCTCGCGCGGCATGGATTTGCAGGCCATATTGGATGAGGAGCTTTCCACCCTGCCCCGGCGCGACATCATGCGCGCCAAAATCATATGCGCCCGCCACGGAGTGGTGGCGCGCTTCCCTTTTCTGGACGAGAGGCTGGTGGAGGCGGTGCGGGCCGTGCCTCTTTCTGAAAAGCTTGATGACGGGGGGGCGAAAAAACCATT
>JAKAME010000071.1 GCA_021813025.1 Microcaldota archaeon | reverse complement strand
CGATGAGTCGGCATCTATTTTGCGCAGGACAAGAAGGTCCAGGTAGGTCAGCTCCTCGGACATGTTCTGCCGGTGGGGAGAGAAGGTTTAAGAACAAAACGGCAGGCGACGAAATATGAATGGAAGGCGGCGCGCGGGCCGTGTTCACAGAATCAGATTGATTTTCTCCCCGCATTTCGGGCACGGCGGGTCTCGCGCGCCCCTGAATTCCTTTCCTGCAAAAACGTTCTTCCCGATTCCGAAATGGCTGCGCGCAATCAGCAGCTCGCCGCATTTGGGGCAGCGCGTGTCCTCGCCGCCCGGCACGGCCACGTTGCCCACATACACGTGGCGCAGGCCGGCGTCTTGCGCGGTTTTCTTGGCCTTCTGCAGCCGCTCGACTGCAGTGGGCGGCAGGCTGGACATCTTGTAATAGGGGAAAAAGCGCGAGAAATGGAGAGGGATGTCGGGCGAAACAGAACGGACGAAATCCGCCACCTGCTCAAAATCATCATCGCTGTCATTCTGTCCCGGAATTACCAGATTAATCACTTCAAGGTGGACGGGCCAGCCCGTGTTTCGGCGCAGCGCGGCCACGCGCCTGATTGAGTCCAGCACAGGCTGCAGCCGCCCGCCGCACACGCGCCAATAGTGGGCGTCGTCCATGAATTTGAGGTCGATTCTGATTGCGGAAAGAAGCTTTTCTTTTACCACGAGGTCAAGCATTTCCTTTGTGAAATAGCCGTTGGAGACAAAGACGTGGAAGAAATCCTGCGAAAGTTTTTTCTGCTTTTGTTTCTCCCTGCACGCCAGCACGGTGTCGCGCGCATATTCGAAAAATATTGTCGGCTCGGAATAAGTGTAAGCCGCGCCGTCTGCAGAGTGGCGGGAGGCGGCGAGCGCAATCTCATCAGGCGTCATCTGCTTCGGGCTCATGGTCGCCGCGCCGTATGTGCGCATGCCCTGCGAGAGCTGCCAGTTCTGGCAGTTGAGGCAGCGGAAATTGCAGCCCGGCGTGCCGAAAGAGAGCAGGCGCGAGCCGGGCTTGAAATGGAAGAACGGCTTTTTCTCAATCGGGTCGATGGCCAGCCCGTCTGCCTGCCCCCAGTTGAGGGAAAAGAGTTTTCCGCCCGCATTCTTGCGCACAAGGCATGCGCCAACATCCCCGTCCGCTATTATGCAATAGTGGGCGCACAGCCGGCAGCGCAAGGCCCCTTTTTTCGCCTTCTCCGCCTTTTCCCACAGCAGGGCCTCCTTCATCGGGCCTGAGTAGGAAAGGGCCAGCTCCTTTTCTGCCTGCACTTCGGCCGGAGTGAGGACGCAGGATGACTGCACCGAGGCATCGTCCGCAGCCTTATTGGCCATGCCCTGCTCTCGCATGATGGCTTTTTGAAGATTGGGATGCTTAGCCCGGACATGAGTGATGCACACGGCAGCCGCAGCGCCAAAAAGACAGACAAGCCAGGCCCGGCAGCAAAGCCGGCCAAGCCGCTTTCGGCTGCAAAGGGAGCCAAGCCAGCTTCTGAAAATTCTTTCGACCTGCTCAAGCCCATGCGCGAGTTCATTGGCGCAAGGGCGCCGAAGGATTTGCGGGCGCGCATCATCATCCTCGCCATTCTTGCGATTCTCACGGCCGTTCTTTTCGGATTCCTGCTCTCCACCGGGCTTTCGGCAATGGAAAAATTCCTTGGCTCGGCCCTTATCATGATGGTGGCTGGCGAGGCCGCGCGCGGGCTGATGAAATGGGAGGGGTTCGCGGGCCTCATCATGCTCAAGGACCGCTCCACTCTCGACTGGATTGACCGCCAGGCCAAGCGCTTCGCCCCATTATGGAGCGTCATCGCGGACGTGGGCATAGTGCTTGGCTACGGGCTGGCCGGCTACCGCCTGCTGGGGCCGCAGGCCAGAAAGCCCCGCGAGCTGGCGCTCATCTTCATCCTGGGCTTTCTTCTCCTGCTAATCTTCTCGGCAGTCATCCTTCCATCTGCTTACGACATACTTCGCATGGCGGTGGGAGGCGGGGACCTCAAGGCGGCCAGTGAGCACATGCGCACATCGGCCCCGCTGCAGGGAGACTGGAATCTTGAAATCAACGGCCAGACTTACCCCATTCCGCTGATGGCCCTTCTGATGCTGGCGGTGCTGATTGGCGGCGGGCTGGCCTCGAGCGCCATGCTCTCGCTGCTGCTCTATGCGGCCTCGCTGGTCGTCCCTCTCGTTGCAAAAGTTGTTTCCATAGCGCTTGAGCTGCTGGGGCAGGAGGTTGTGCCCGCCATAGTGCCCCCGCCGGGCGGCACGCCCCTGCTTCCGGGCATCAACCTCGACTTGGTGAGCGGCGTCATTGCAATGGCCGTGCTTCTGGTTGTGCATGAACTGTCGCACGCATTTTTGGCGCGCATACACGGCATACGCCTTGATTCCGCAGGTGTGGTGTTTTTCGGCATACTTCCATTCGGCGCGTTCGTTGACCCTGACGAGAAGGAACTGGAGGCTGCTGCGGAGTGGCGGGGAAGCCAGGTGCTGGCCGCCGGCTCGGCCATGAACATGATTGTGGCCGTGGCCGCATTCGCCATACTGCTCGGCCTGTCCATGCTGAATGCATATCAGCCCATAAACGGAATAGTGGTGACCTTCATTGCGCGCTGCCTTGCGCTCATCGTGGCCCTCAACGTGCTGGTTGGGGTGGTCAACCTCCTGCCCCTGCCCATGTTCGACGGGCATCGGCTGATGAAGTCGCTTGTGCGCAACAGGATGGCCGCGCATCTCATCACGCTTCTTGCAATTGCGGCATTCGTGGTGAATTTCCTGCCGTGGCTGTTCAGGTGAGACGCGGCGAAGGCGGAAAACTGCCGAGAGAACGCATAAAAGCATTGGGTGTCTCTTCGGGAGAGGGTGCGCCGGATGAACCACTGGACCGACTTGAGCATTGAATTCGCCAGCCAGCGTAACTACTTGGATGAGCTATTCAAAATCTACCCGGTTGTCCCTGAAGGGATACGCGATATTGATTCTGAGAAATGGGACTGCGTCGAAAATGCATTTAATAAGAAAGATAAGACCTCTCTTCTGAAGCTCCTTCTGGCAATGGAGCTTTTTCCGATAAAGGACTCGTATGTGGCCTATCTCAAACGCGACCCATCCGCCATCACTCGTAATCCCGCCACTGTTTCCAGATTATACGGTCGGCTGAAAGAGATGGGACTGGATGAGATATGGGAGAGATGCTCAGAGCCAAAAGAAACCAACCGGCAAATCGGCCCGATGTTCAGGCGATGGCTAAAGAAAGGCACGTTGGGTGCGCCTCTGCTTTCCTTAGATGAATTCGAAAAGACTAAGAAAAACGCGATTTTAGATGCAGGCGATAGCGAGATGATGAGCTTCGCGGAGAGAAAGTTCGGCTACAGACGCGAAAAAGGCTTGGATTTTGTCGCAAAGTTCGGTGGAAAATACGTCATTGGAGAAGCCAAATTCCTAACTGATTTCGGCGGGCACCAGAACGCCCAGTTCGCGGATGCAATAACCACACTTGAGGCAAAAACAACCCGCGTCATTAAAATCGGCATACTGGATGGCGTGCTCTATATACGAGGAAAAAACAAGATGTATCGGGAAATCACCACCAAACGGGCGAAGCATAATATCATGAGTGCACTGGTCTTGCGGGAATTCCTATACCAGATTTGAGGGGCAGCCATGTTGATTGATTTCGTATGGAAAAAGAGCGAGGTAAACATTCTCCCCTCAATTCCAGCAGTGCAGCTTCGCCACGCTGGCGGAAAAATAGGGGCAGACTCCAAGCTCATAAAAGGGGACAATCTCGCCGTGCTCAAGCACTTGTCAGAAGATGGCGGGCTCAAAGGCATGGTCGACATGATTTACATCGACCCGCCGTTTGCAACCAACAACATCTTCCGGATTGGCGAGGGCAGGGCGAACTCCATCAGCAGCAGCAAAAGCGACCGGATTGCGTATGACGATTCGCTCAATGGCATGGAATATCTCGAATTCCTCCGTGAGCGGTTCGTTCTGCTCAAACAGCTTCTGTCTGGCCAAGGGTCCATCTACGTCCATATAGACTATAAAATCGGCCATTATGTCAAAATAGTCATGGATGACGTTTTTGGGGAAGAGAATTACATTAATGACATTTCCCGCGTGAAATGCAACCCAAAAAACTTCTCTAGGGTGGGTTTTGGAAATGTCAAAGACCTGATTCTGTTCTACTCAAAGAGCGGCGACCCGATATGGAACGAGCCCCGGGAGAAAATGGACGAACAACAGATGGAACGGCTGTTCCGAAAATCAGAGGCTGACGGGCGCAGATACACGACCGTGCCTCTTCATGCACCCGGCGAAACTGAGAATGGCGAAACAGGCCAGCCTTGGCGCGGGATGAAACCTCCAAAAGGAAGGCATTGGCGGAGCCCTCCGTCTGAGCTGGAGCGTCTAGACAAAACAGGGCTGATTGAATGGTCCAAGAATGGCGTGCCCAGACGCAAGATTTATGCAGATGAGAACACAGGCCGCAAAGTGCAGGACGTGATAGAATACAAAGACCCCCAGAATCCAAGTTATCCTACTGAGAAAAACATCAACCTGCTCAAGCTGTTCATCGCGGCATCGTCGAATCCAAATAGCATCGTGCTGGATTGTTTCTGCGGCTCCGGCACCACTCTCAAAGCGGCCCAAGAGCTTGGCCGGCGCTGGATTGGCATCGACCAATCCGACGAAGCCATCCGCATTGCACTTCAGAGACTTAGAAAGGAACAGAGCACGCCACACGCAAGTGCTGCGTTTGAGTATCTGGAGGCCGTGCCAGCAGTTGCAGAGAGCGCCAGCGACCTCTCATCGATGGAGACGACCACCTCCCATCCGAAGAAGATGAGAGAGGCCTTGCGGGCCGCCCTGTCTGAATAACCACCATTTTTTAATCTGCCCGCCGTATTGAGCGCCATGTCTGAAATACAGCTAACACTGCCTGACGGCAAGCTTCTCAGCGTGCCGAGCGGCGCATCGGTGCTTGACGCGGCCAAACTCATCGGGCCGAAGCTGGCGCAGGCTGTGGTGGCCGCAAAACTGGATGACGAGAAAGTGGACCTCGCCCATCCAATCACCAAGCCGGCAAAGCTCGTTCTTCTCAAGCCTGATTCTGGCGAGGGATTGGAAGTTTTCCGCCACTCCTCGGCCCATGTGATGGCGCAGGCAATCATGAGGCTGTTTCCGCAGGCCAAGCTGACCATTGGGCCTGTTGTGGAAGAGGGATTCTACTACGACATCGGAGGGCTGAAGCCGCTGGTGCCTGACGACCTCGCAAAAATCGAGGAGGAAATGAAAAAAATCGTTTTAGAGGACCAGCCTTTTGTCAGAAAGGAGATGAGGAAAGAGGACGCGCTCGCCCTCTACCCTGACAATGAATACAAGAGGGAATTGGTTGCAGGAATTCCGGGCAGCATCGTTTCGGTTTATTTCAATCCAAAGACAAGCAAAAGCCCGGCAGAACCACAAGCAGCATTTTTCGATTTGTGCGCAGGCCCGCACGTGCCCTCCACAGGCAGAATCAGGGCATTCAAGCTCATGAAAGTGGCTGGCGCGTATTGGCGGGCGGATGCGAAGAACGAGCAATTGCAGAGAATTTACGGCATTTCATTCGAGGACGAGAAAAAGCTGGCAGAATACCTTACCAGGCTTGAGGAGGCCGAGAAGCGCGACCACCGCAAAGTCGGCACCCAGCTCGGCCTGCTCTACATGTCTGAGATGGCGCCCGGCATGCCGTTCCTGCTTCCCAACGGAATGACAATACGCAACGAGCTGGAGAAATTCTGGCGCGAGGAGCACAGGGCGGCGGGCTATCAGGAAATCAAGACCCCGCTGGTGATGAGCGAGGAGCTGTGGAAGATTTCCGGCCACGCCATGCATTACCGCGAGAACATGTATTTTACCCAAATTGACGAGCAGCCGTTCGTCATCAAGCCCATGAACTGCCCCGGAGCCATGATGGTGTTCGACAGCACCGCGCGCTCCTATCGCGAGCTGCCCCTGCGTTTCTGCGAGCTGGGCCTGGTGCACCGCCACGAGCTGTCCGGCGTGCTGTCCGGCATGGTGCGGGTGCGCGCATTCACCCAGGATGATTCGCATCTGTACATGACTGAAGAGCAGCTGGTG
>JAKAME010000070.1 GCA_021813025.1 Microcaldota archaeon | reverse complement strand
TGAGGCTCGAGCTGTTCATCCGCTGGCTCTGGGCCATTCCGACCTACATTGTCGCGTTCGTGCTTGAAATCATCGGCATCCTCTGCATGATGCTGCAGTGGCTCCACATCCTCATACTTGGCAAGCGCAACAAGACGCTCCATGACTGGATTGTGAAGTTCATGGCATACATGGTCAAGTTCATGAGCTACTTCTACCTGATTACGGACGAGCGCAACCCCCTGATGCCGGAAGACTAGGCTGCCGTTCGTTCCCTTTTTATTTTCCTTCTTTCCCATCTTTTCGAGCATTATGCTTCCAATCCCCTCAGACAGGCCGCTTCCCCATTCGCCGGGGGTTTACCAGTTCAAGGACAGCTTGGGCCATATCATCTACATAGGCAAGGCAAAAGACCTGAAAAAAAGAGTAAGCAGTTATTTCGCTGCCGGGAGACAAGCTGGCCAGAACGCCAAGACGGCCGCCCTTGTGAGACACATTGCCGCCGTCGACTTCATCCTCACCGACTCTGAAGAGGAGGCAATTCTGCTTGAATCCAACCTCATCAAGCAGCATTATCCGAAATACAACATAGACCTCAAGGACAATTCTCCAATCTCATACGCGCTTGTCACCGACGAGCCTGCGCCCCGGCTGCTGCTGGTGCGAAAGGACAGGCATGGGCGCATACGCGGGCCTAAGGGGCGGGCCTACGGCCCGTTCATGGCAGGCTCAGGCAGGGCTGCGGTGGCCATCGCGCTTCGCAAGGCATTCAAAATCCGCACTTGCGGCAACCCCCTGCCCAAGCGAATCTGTTTGCAGTTTCATTTGGGAAACTGCGACGGGCCGTGCGAGAGAAGGATAAGTTTGGAGGATTACCAGGCGCAGGTGGCTGAAATGGAGAAACTGCTTGCCCATCCAGACAAGATTGAGCAGTATTCGCAGCTATTGTCAGAGAAAATGAGGGCAGCATCCGTTTCCCAGAATTTCGAGCTGGCCATGCAATACAGGAACGCGTGGCAGTCGCTCTCCGGCCTTTCGGGGCATCAGAAGCTGGACAGGCTGGCTGACAAGGACGAGGATTATGCAGTCATGCTGTCAGACAAGGGGCATGCGCGCGCGCAGGTGTGGAGGCTGGTGCACGGCGTGCTGCGCGAGAGGGTGAAATTCGAGTTCGATTATGTTGAGCAGGAGCCGATGGGGGCTTTCCTGCAAAGATATTATGACGGCCATCCGATTCCAAGAACTATTTACGTGAGCCCGAAACCGGCAGACTATTCCGCTCTCGAATACCACCTTTCCCGCCTGCGCGGCGCCTCTGTTTCCATCCTCACTTCCCCCTCGCGCGGCCCGGCTGCCGAGCTGATGCGCCTGATTGAGCGCAACATCATGGCCGAGGAGGCGCGCGGCGCCGACCCTGCGCTGGTTTCCCTGCAAAAAGAGCTGAAGCTGGAGCGCCTGCCTCTTGTAATTGAATGCTTTGACGTGTCAAATCTCATGGGCACGCACGTCGTGGCTTCAATGGTGCAGCTCTATGATGCAAGGCCCAAGAAAAGCGAGTATAGGAAGTTCAGGATTCGCACGGTGGAGGGGCAGGATGATTTCGCTTCGATAAAAGAGGCTGTTTTCAGAAGGTATCGGAGATTGCGGGATGAAGGAGCGCCCATGCCAGACCTCGTCCTCATTGACGGGGGCTTGGGCCAGCTGCATGCCGCAAAAGAGGCCCTGGACGAGCTTGGAGTTTCGCTGCCTCTGTTCTCGCTTGCAAAAGAGAATGAGGAGATTTATGGGCTTGACATGCTGCACCCGCTCAGACTGGAGCGGCGCAGCGAGGCCTTGCACGTCTTGCAGAGGGCGCGGGACGAGGCGCACAGGTTCGTGATAAGCTACAACCGCAAGCTGAGGAGAAAGGCTGCAACTGGGGATTGAGGAGGAAGAAGGCGGGGTGAGACAGAATTAAAGCCGTTCAACCTGGCCGGAAAGGGTTAAATCCATTTGTGTCCATGAATAGATGTATGCGGATTCATCCTGCACGATTTCTGGTTGGCCCGTCCCAGAAAGGGAAGAACGGGGCAGTGGCCGTTGTTGCCGAGCGCGACGGCTTGAAGGACTGGAACAGCTTCAAGATGTTTTTCTCATCCTGCCTGATAGAGCGCGGCATTGGATATGTGAAAATTCCAAAAGACAAAGAGCTCAAGGCCATGGGCCTGTATGACATTGTCCGCCGCGAGCATGGCGGGTACTACACGGTGCTCAAGAGGCTCAAGGAGGACGGAGAGCTGGAACGCGGCTTCGACCTCTTCAGGCGGAGTTTCAAAATCATGGAAAAAAATCCGGGAGACGGAAGGAGAAGGGGCAGAAAGGCCGCCGTGGCAGTGGCCGGAACAGGGGAAAAGCTTGCGGGCGAAGCCGTCGTGATTGGCGGGAATGCGGTTGAGAAAGTGGCGAAGCCAAAGCCCGAGGAAATTATGAAAGACATTGGCCAGCCCCCCATGAAAGATGAAAAGCAGCAGGGCCTCAAGGATGCCCGGCAGCAGGTCCTGTCAAAACAGATACTCCGCACCGAGGCAGAGTGCGTCGAGGCCCTTTGGCAGCTCGTGCGCTTGCGCTCCACGTTCCCAAGCCTGCAAGAGCTCAAGGAGCTTGCAAATTCAGGGAGGAAACTGGCCGCCGCTGAACAGAAAGAGAACGCCAAAATAGCGAAGCTTGTCGTGAATTTCTGCAAAAACAACCTCAACACGTGGTTTAGCGTGGCTGACCGCCTCCGCAAGGAAGAGAAGGAAAGGAGGAAAGCCCTCCAGAAGACCGCGCGGGAAAACGGCGCATGGCTGTACGCAAAATCATCGGTGCAGCAGGCGTTCATTAACATATACGGCGTGGAGCAGGGGCTCAAGGAATACAAAAAATCCGACAGAAACTCTGTTTAAGAAGAGAGGCGGCCGGCAGCTGGGTTGCGGAAAGGCTGCGGGCAGAAGAAAGGCGGCCGGCGGGGAAAGCCCGCCCGGGCTTGGCCGGAAATGGGCAAAGCCGCCCATTCTGATGCGAACGCATAAGAAGGCTGCGCCTCTCAACTTGAATGATGATTCTATGGGCATGAGCAAGCACGATTTGGCGCGCAAAAAACAGAATTTGAAGGTCGAGATTGAGAGGCTGGAGAAGGAGGCCCGCTTCGACCCCCTCAAAAAGAAGCCTGAGATACATGAGAGGCTCGCGAAGCTCAAGGCAGAATTGGCAGAAGCCTGAGAAAGAGACAGCTGGCCAGGCCTCGAGGCTTGAGAGGAAGCAGGCTATTTCGCTCCTTTCAGCTCTTTGAGCATTTGCAGCATTTTGGGCAGCTGCGCGAGATTGACCATGGGCTTGCCCGCCCGCTCTGCATCATCCACCAAGCGCGGGCAGGCAGTTGTTAGGTAGGCATCAAAGGAATTGAAGTCTTGCAGTGAAGAGAAGTCGACTTCGCTGGTTACGAGGATGGAAACGCGCGGCACTCCGAGCGCGAGCAGCCTTTTTTTCGCATTTTCCGCGGCCCTGATGTTGAATTGCCCGGATTTGGTGCTTACCAGAATGCCGATTGACTTGGCGTCCAGCGCGGCGATGAGCATGCCCTGCTCTTTTTTGCGCTTGCGGACAAGAAGGTCGTTAATCTGCATGGCCGAGCGGGCATAGGGATTTACGGCGAAGACTGGCTTGCCGGCCTTTATGCCCAATGGGTGGAATTCGCCGCCCCCGAAATAGACAAGGGCGTCAACTTGGCTGGATAATTTGTCTGCTGCGGAGGAATCGCAGCCCAGCACCTGCCCTTCGAGAATGGCCAGAGCGCCGCGAGTTGTGAGGACTTCGTGCGGATGGCCAGAGTCGCCTTCGCGCAAAATTTTCTTCATGTCTTCCAGCTGGTGAAGATGTGAAACTGTCGTCACAAGGCCGAGCTTTTTGTATGGCTTGAGAAGCGGAAGGGCGGAACCGAGGGCGGCGAGGTCTACTGTAATCGGATAGAGCCTGTATTCTATTTCCACACGGCCGCTTTTCACTTTCTTGTCCCCGAACTGGGCGTGCCCGTAATGCACGAGCGTGTCCGCCTTGAGCTTTTTTGCCTCGTCGAGGGCCAAGTCGCAGGCTCCCCAGCATGGCGTGGCGGAGAGGAAGACCTCGTGGCCCTCCTTCTCGAACTTGGCAGCCTCCTCCAATGCTTTGGATTTGAGGCCTTGGGGGAATTGCAACAGAATCCTCATGGCAAAAACCTCAGGATGCCCCCTCCGCCACAGCGTGGGAGCGGAAGGAGCGGCGCAGGATGCCGAACATGTGCAGCACCACCAGCGCCATGCCGCCCAGCGGCAGCAGCACGCCCAGATGCACGAAGTCCGGAAGCAGCAGGACGTCCACTGCTATAGGGTGCAGCACCATGATGACCAGCAGGCCCAGCAAAATCAGGAAATCGCGGGCCATCTGCCGGCCCCCCCGCTCGTCCTGCCGGTGGCGGCGGATGAGGACCTCCGCCAGCGCGTCGGACAGCAGGCACAGCTCCTGCCACATGTCGCGCAGGGCCGGAAGCAGCATCAGGAGCGAGACTGCGAGCGCGAGGACTGGCAGAAGAATGGAATAGCCCGCGACCTCCAGCGCGCCCGTGACCTGCAGGCGGCGCAAAACGAAGAGAAGAAGGCCGACGAGCGCGAAAATGGCCATGTGGCGGCGCAGGGCCGCGAACACCGAGCGGGCGCGCACGAGGAACATCCCCCTGCCCTCGAACTCGGCCATCACCGACGAGGCGTAATCGCGCATCTGGCACAGCGAGGCGCGCGTGGAGGGGGCGCAGCGCGCGCGCAGGAAGGAGGCCAGCGCCGGCGCGCGCGGGAGCAGGACTGAGGCGGCCAGAGCGGTGAGCAGCACTGATGAGGAGATGAGGCTGACGAGGTCGATTGAGGGAACGAGCGAATCGGTCTGCCTGGCGATGAAAAGCGAGAACTCCCCCAGCGTGCCCATGGCGATGCCGGCCAGCACGGCCTGCGAGAAGCTGAAGCCTGAGAGGAACATCGCCGCGGTCACCGAGAGAAACGCGGTGAGCATGAAGGCAGCGCCGATGAGCAGGACCAGCGGCAAGTCCGCCAGCGCGGCCGCCGGGTCCACCAGAAGGCCGATGGAGAGGAAGAAGAACGATGAGAAGGCAAGCGAGAATGGCGAGAGCACGCGCTCCATCTCCTCGCGGATGGGCAAGCCGGCCAGTATGCTGCCGGCCAGGAACGCGCCGATTGAGGGCGAGAGGTCGATGAAGGAGGCCACGAACGCCATCAGCACGCACAGGCCCAGCGCCAGCAGCACAAGATTGTCCTGGCTCCGCATGCCGGTCAGGACGGGCTGCAGGCGCTTGAACGCCGCGCGCACCACCAGATAGACCGTGCCCATCAGGGCGAGGGAGAAGAGGAGCGAGAACAGGATGTCCATGGCCGGCACGTGCCCGGCATGCGAGGCCTCGCGGCCCAGCGAGGAGAAGAACGCCAGCGCCGCCACGGCCACCAAATCCTCGATGACCAGCACCGAGATGAGCAGGGGCACCTGCGGCTGGCCTATGAGGCCGTATTGCTGCAGCAGGCGCATGAAAATGGCGGTGGAGGAGAAGGAGAGGCAGGCGGCCAGAGCCAGCGTAGAGAGATAGTCCAGATTCAGCAGCACGCCTATCTCATAGCCTGTGAGAAAGAGGGCCAGCATGACTGCCGAGGCCATCAGGATGGAGCGCACTCCTGAGCCGAGCATTTTGGAGAGCGAGAACTCGACGCCGATGGTGAAAAGCAGCAGGGCCGCGCCCAGCTCGGAGAACATCTGGATGAAGTCGTTGTCCCGGATGAGGCCGATGCCGTGCGGGCCCAGCAGCATGCCCACTACGAGCAGGCCCGCGACGGTGGGCAGGCGCCAGCGCGCCGCCAGGTATCCGCCGGACAGGGCGGCGAGGGAGAGGATGCCGAATGAGAGAAAGAACTGTTCCAGCAGTTGCATATGACATGGAATGGATGTCTGGAACTATAAAAAGACGACGGAAAAGGAAAAAACCGGCAAAAACCGGATATTATTCAAAAACAGAATATTATTTCTTCGCCAATTCGTCAGGCAGGCTTGGGCCGGCTATTTCTTCGCCAATTCGTCCGGCAAACTGCCGGGCGTCCGCTTGATGAGCCGCATCAGCTCTGCATGCAGGCGGTCCACTCCGGCTCTGGGAAAGTCCTGCGCCATTATTTCATAGCCCGAGCCTCCGGCAGTGTTGACCTTGAGAGTGCAGACGCCAAGAATGCGGTCAGACCACGAGGCGTCCATTCCCACGTCGGTGATTTTGTTTATTGGCGCCACCATGCGGTGGTGGCTGAGGATGCCCCACTCGTAGACAAGCTCCTCGCCGCTGATGGTGAGGAAGGCGCGCATG
>JAKAME010000008.1 GCA_021813025.1 Microcaldota archaeon | reverse complement strand
GGAATAGACTGCCTCTCGTGGGGCAGTGCTTCCACTGCCGGAGACTCTCCTATTTAGAAGTAGAAAAATGGGGGGCCTTCACCCCCGCTCGAAGAGCGGGGTACTCGGCCCAAAAATTAAAAGAAAAAATCGGAAAATTAAAAGAAAAAACCTAGAGCGCGACCTTCAGTCCGAGTTCCTTTTTCAGTTCCCGGTACCTGTTTCTTATCGTGACTTCGGTCACGCCCGCCACGTCAGCCACCTCTTTCTGCGTGCGCCTCTCGCCGTTCATGGCAGAGGCAATATACACCGCAGCGGCAGCGACACCGGTCGGTCCGCGGCCCGAAATCAGGCCCTTGTGAATCGCCCTCTTCAAGAGTGCAATGGCCTTCTCCTGCACCTGCCCAGACAATTTGAGCGCAGCCGTGAATTTGGGCACATACTGCGCAGGGTCGGTGAGGGGCACGTCCAAATCAAGCTCGCGCCGCACAAAGCGGTAAGCGCGGCCAATCTCCTTTTTCTCAATGCCTGAGACACGGGAGATTTCGTCGAGCGTGCGGGGAATTCCATGCAGCCTGCAGGTTGCATAAATGACAGCAGACACGACAGACTCAATCAGCCTTCCGCGGATTAGTTCGGCTTTGATGCACTTGCGGTAGAGGAGGGCGGCAGACTCGCGCAAGCTCTCCGGCAGGCCCAAATAGGATGCAATGCGGTCCAATTCCGACAGCGCAATCGCCAGGTTTCTTTCCATGCTTGTTGCAATGCTGGCGCGCTTGTGCCATTTGCGCATGCGGTAGAGCTGCGCCTGCTTCTTTGGCGAGATTTTCGCGCCGCGGATGTCGCGGTTGTACTGGTCGATTTCGGTGACCAGCCCCTTGTTGGGGCGCATGAACTTGATTGGCGCTCCGCCGCGCGCGCGCTTTTCGCGCTGCTCGGAGTCGAAGGCGCGCCACTCCGGGCGGGGGTCCTCGATGTTCTCGGCCACAATCAGGCCGCAGTTTGTGCACACCACTTCTCCTTTCTCGTAGTCGCGGGTAAGGTTGGTGTTGCCGCACTCGGGGCATTTGTCAAGCGAACGGGCGTGTTTTTCCATCACATCTACCTCGCATTAGTATCCCAACTAAGGGCGGCGCTGGCCGCCAAGGCTTGAGATATGTATAAAAGCTGATACTAAACTTGGCGCCTATCTTGTATTTAAACCTTTGGTTCAGCCTTCCACGTCGTAGAATTGGCCCCCCTCTTCCCGTGTCGTCGAGCGCAAACACGGGCCATCATTTATAAACCAACCGACGTGAAAACGGGGTCTAAAAGTGGCGGGGGGAGGGGACAGAAAACCAAGGGGGGGGTGGGGGTCAGGAATCAAGGAAGCGGGGGGAGGGTCAGAAAGGAGCTTGGAAAATGGGGAGGGGGGTCAGAAACCCCCCTCCCGCGAGGCCTCCGCAGAGGCCTCGGGGCACCAACGGCCCAGCGGGGCCGTTGATTGCCGCGTTTTCTAGTGCCATGGGGGAGATTTGGACTCCCGGCTTCCAGATGTCTCGGTGTGCCATTTTTCGTCATCGCGGCAAGGCGCTCACGCACTCACATGGCAAACATATGAGTCTGGCACTCTAACCAGGCTGAGTTACCATGGCATAAAACCAGCTTGGCGGTTTTCCAATGCCCAGACAAAGCATATAAAAGCCCCGTCCGCCCCAAATAGTACGGGAATGGCCGGTGGGCCGCTCACGGGGGTTTCAACCCTTGAGGAAGTTCTGCCCACGGCAAACAAGCCTGTTCGTGCCTCATCGCACGGGACCGGGAACAGAAACGGACCATCGTCGGCTCGCCATCTGATGAGCGCTTGCGCGAAGGAGCCGGCGTCTGGCTGAAACGGTCCGGTCCGCATCAGGCGCGCCGTGCAAGGCGCTTTCGCGCCGCTCAGTCGAATGCGGTCTCGCCAACCATCGGTTGGCGATACACGAGGAGGGCGCAAGTCCGACTCGGGGTATAGAACAAAAGGCAGACTACGGCCGGCCATTCCCACAAAATCGCAGGGGGGCTCCGCCCCCCTTCAGTTCCATGCTCCTCCTGATTCCCCCTCTCTGTCTACTTCCATCCCTTCCCGGCCCGCACGATGAGACACTCATTTATATTCCCCTCCGCGCAATTCAATTCGCAACAGTGATTGGCCATGAGAAAAGCACAACGCCTGATGTATCTGTGCGCGCGCGCTTCCCCCAGCCAGTCCCTTGTCGGCCATCTGTTCTGTTTCCCCTGCTGATTTTTTCGGCCCCCTAGCCGGCAAACGAAAGGGCCGCAATTTTTCGCCCCAGCTTGCGCGCTTTTTCCATCCGCTCCTGCCTGCCGGCGAGTCATCATCAAATTGATTCGGAGGTCATGAACATGAAAACACTTGCAACAGAAAACAAACCAACCGACAAAACAGCCATATGGGGCGTTTCAGGCCAAAGGGAGGAGCAGGGCCGATTCTCTACAAACGCCGTCATAATTTCAGGCTTTGTAGCAAGGCAGATGTCTCTGCGCAGCCTCGCCCCAATGCTGCTCTCCAGCATGCGCACCCTGATGCAGGGCGGGGATTTGTCCGCCGCTCTGGAGCAGGCGCAGCTTCTGCTAAAGGAAACCAAATCCGCCTCGCCAGCCGGCCTGCTCCCTGACAGCGCAGCATCGGAATACAGGCTGCTGCGGCGCGAGCTGGCCATCGCCATGACGGATGCCGGCCTCGCCATTTCCGCTCTCTCGCCCCTCACCATAGGCATCGACGACGCAGCCTATGATTTGGGCGAATACTCCCGCCTTCATCTCCTGCAGCAGCTGGAAGGGCTTCTGAAGCAGACGGGGCTTGCGAAGGTGAACGGCTATGCTTAGGGTCCGCCCATCTGCAAACCAATCCTCATCCCACCGCCACGCCCTAGATGCCGAGAGCGAGCGGCAGCTCGTGCGCATCTGGTGGACCACTCCCTGCTCGCTGCGCCAGCTCGCGCGCGAGTTTCGGGTGTCGCACATGACCGTCTATAGGCTGGTGCAAACCGCAGCGCGCCCGCAATAAGGGATTAAAAACACAGCCATCCAACATCGGGCCATGGCATCGCAAACTTCGGTTTCCACCCCGCCCTCGCAGGCCGGCATCTTCGGAGTCTCGGCAGGCACCAACGCCATGGGCTGGAAGTTCAGCCCCCGCGCGGTGGTGGTGATAGCCATCCTGCTGATTGTGCTCATCAAGGTGCTTGACTTCGTGGTCTACAGAAACGGCATCTGATTCCCATGCGCCTTCCCCTCTCGTGGCCCTTTTTTGCAGCCGGCGCAGCCTTCGGAATTTCTTCACTTGCCTGCCCCTGCCCGACCTGCGTTGGCGGAGCAGCAGGCTTTTCGCTGAGGGGAATCGCAGAGCACGTGCCATTCCTCAAAGGATGGATGGACGCGCGCTTTGGAAAAACAGGGGGCTAGAACCGAACGCTGCTTCCGCGCGGCAGGCCGCCGCTCAGGTGGCCCAGCTTCCCAGTCTCGGCTATGGAGGCGTTCGATGCCTCGATTTTCTTCTGGTAGTCCTCGCCGCAGGCACGGCAGAACGTGTGCGTGAACCCTATGGGGTCCAGCACCTGCACGCGCTCCTTGTAGCTGTTGATGTCTGTCCTGCACTTCTCGCATTCCAATGCTACCATGCCTATCACCCTGTCTGGTATTCGCCTGCTGGGGGAAGAATGAGAAAATTAAAAAAGAGAGCACTGCTTCCGAGGAGAGGCAGGGGCTTTCTTCCCCTATTTGGTGTCCTCTTTTGCCACATATTTGACCAGCATGAAGACCACCGCAGCCACGATGATGAAGTCAATCAGCGCGCCGGCGAAATCGCCAACCATGAGCTTCACGGGCCCAAGCTGCAATGTGGCCAGCCTCCAGTCCCCGCCCGGTATGAGCACGCCTATTACCGGCATGACAATATCCTGCACGATGGCTGTTACCAGCTTTGTGGCCGCGCCGCCGATGATGAAGGCAATGGCGAGGCCGATGACTTTGTGCTTGTTGAGAAATCCGACGAATTCGTCCACGAAGCCCATGCAGCCACCTCTGAACAGGGTTGGGGTGCGGGGGATAAAAAGCTGCCTGTTTTTTGAAAAATTGGAAATTAGCCGAAGCTTCGACCGTTTCCCTTCGGTAAGATAGCCTCGAGGAATTGAATAAGTATTGGAAGAATTACAAAAACGAAGAAGAGACTTGCTAGAACAATGACTCCGCAAATTACGAACAGCCGAACTGGCTCGACAAGCATATATTCGACACTTTGTTGCACTTGTGCGAAGTAGTCAGTCATTCTCCCACCTTTAAAAAATTTGAAAAAATAAAAGAAAATTCAGTCCGCCACTCCCTTCGGCGTAACCTTGAACACGCACTCGCCCTCAGGCATTGACGGCGAATCCACAAGGCGCGCAATCCTCTTCTCCTCCTTGCCCTTGCGGAAGTAGAGCCTGTACGTTGCGGCGTGCGCCAGCACATGCCCTCCAATGGGCACAGTGGGGTCCCCGAACATTATGTCTGGCTTGTCCATCACCTGATTTGTGATGTAAATCACCAGGTTGTACTGGTCTGCGAGCCTTTGCAGGGCATGCACGTGCTTGTTGAGCTTCTGCTGCCTCTCCCCAAGCGCCCCTCTCCCCACATAGTCCGAGCGGAAGTGGCTTGTCATCGAGTCCACCACAATCAGCTTGATGTTGTTGGCCCTCACCATCTCGTCAGCCTTGTCAACCAATATCATCTGGTGGTCTGAGTTGATGGCCTTGGCCACGTGGATGTTTTTGAGCACCTTGGCAGCGTCCATGCCGTTGGCATCAGCCATCTGCACTATGCGCTCGGGCCGAAAAGTGCTTTCCGTGTCTATGAACAGCACCTGCGAGTCCTCGCCCAATCCGCCCTCGTGCGCCGGCTTTTGCACGTTCACGGCCAGCTGGAAGCCCAGCTGCGATTTGCCTGAGGAAAACTTGCCGAAAGCCTCGGTAATTGCCATGGTTTCCACGCCGCCTCCAATCAGGGCGTCCAGCTCTTTGGAGCCTGTGGCTATGCGCGAAACCGTTTTTCTGCGCTCCAAAATGGCATCTGCGGTTTCGTAGCCCATTTCCAGCGCGTCGCGTGCGGCAGAAATGGCTTTCTTCGCAGTCTCTACCCCTATCTCCGCAATTTCGTCCAACTCATGGGGGGAGGCTGCCGCTATTTTTTCGAAATCAAGATAGCCTGCCCTTCTCAATTTCTCGGCCGTGATTTCGCCGATGCCCGGTAGGTCCTCCAAGACCTTGGCCTTCTTCTCGGGCTTCTCCACCATCTCCATCACCATTTCCGCGTCAGCTCTCTTTGCCATAATATCACCTATGAACCATATTAGTCTATCTCTTCTCTATTGCTGCATCTTCTGGTTGGGGAACACCAGCAACCTCAGCTTGCCGATTTTAAGGGTGTAGAACTCCTTGCCCGTCTTCTGGCTCACGTTGTGCCAGAGCGCGCCCACGTCCTTGAAAATCGTCTTGCCCTCCTGCAGGTTGTATTCGGGCTGCACCACGCGGAAGTCGGGCTGCTTGGCGCCAGAAACTTCGATGGGGCCGTTTTCTGCGGGCTCAATTGCCGGCATTTCGCCCGAGCCGGCGTCTTCTTGTTCCATTTTTCCACGTCCGCTAAAATTCTTGGCGAAATTTAGCGTATGGCGTTGGCGCGCAAGTTGCCTTTTAAACGCCCGAAGGGGTGGCTTTCCGGTGGGTCGCCTGCCCTCCAGTTCGGAATTGGCGCATCCGGCCATTGCCGTTTTTTGTCCATTCTTCTTCTCCGCGCCCGGCCCAATCATTATAAACATGATATCATAGAAGAAACAACGTGTGGTGCCATGACTGGTTTTAAGAGTCCCCCGACCCCCGTGCAGCAGTCCCAAATCCTGATAAAAAGGATTTTCGCAGGCGAGCCATCGCGCGACATCGAAAACCTGCGCAAGAGCGCCCTGCGGGTCGCCATCAAAACGGAGAAGGGGGAAATCCAGCCATGGGACGCCGAAAACCGCCTGTGCTCCCTCTGCAGGCAGGTGGTGAAAATCCACATGTCCATGGGCCTGGTGATTGAGGACCCAGAATCAGCTTCAATCCTTCGGACGAATGCCCTTCTCAAGAAAGCCCGCTCTGCCCCATCCAAATTGTATGACTGCTCGGTCACCCATTACGAGAAGCACGGCGGGCAGGTGCAGCTGGCCGTTTACCATGGCTGGGGCTACCCGCTCATCGAGTCCTCCTACGTGTTCTCCAAGCCGCTGCAAAGAGAGGAATAAGTTGTGCCATTGGCGCATCCTGAACGCGCCAAGGCGGGGCATCACCCTCCTTTATTCCACAAAGGGCGCGCAGCACAGCAACGCCCTCGCCCTGAAAGAATATATTGAAGGAAAAAAGCCTAGCTCGGGGTGATGCGGAACAGCACCTGCCCGCCTCCGGGCATGTCCGCGTATATCTCCCACGGCCTGGCGCCGCGGCCGCTTCCGACGTCCACCCACACCTCCCCGCCGGCGCGCGAGCCGGGCAGCAGGGCCTGCGCGTTCAGCCCGGCGTGCTGCTCCTCATACTCCACGCAGTCGGCCGAGGTGGAGTTGACGGGGGGCGCCGCGGGCGAATACTGGTTCTTCTGCCAGTCGCGGACGCGGAAAGCGGAAGGCCCGAACGACACCTCGCTGTCCCCCTGGTTCTCCACCTCAGCCGGAATCACCAGATAGGTGATGGTTGCTCCGTTTCCGCTCCGGGCGCAGGAGGCCCACCTCAGCGAGCTGAGGCGGATGCGCATGTCGCCGCTCTGCACCCACTCGTTCTGGTTGTGGGGCGCCTCGCGCGCGAACTCCAGCTTCAGGGCTTTTTGGTAATCCTCAAGCTCTGCCTGCAGGCCTATGGGAATCTGGTAGAAGTTCTCCTCCAATCCGTAGAGGCGCACGGCCTGCATGCGCGCGACGGGGTCAGCGTTCCACAGCGCGGTGAGCCGCGTGCCGTAGAGCTTGGCGTCAATAATGGCGTCTTGTGTATCCTGCATGGAGAGGTTGAGGGCGTTGAGATAGCGCTCCCGCGCAAGGCCGCGCGACTGGTCCACCCGCTTCTGCGCAGCATGCAGCCTGCCGGCCAGGTCAATGGCATCATAGCTGCTCATGTCCGCTGCCTCGTAAAGATAGAGCTCGTCGGCAGTGTCGTATCCTGCCTGCTCAAGCCCGGATATGGAGGCGTTCATGTCACGCAGGTGGGCGAAAACAGTCTGCGCAGTCAGGGGGCTGGTCTGGTTGGCGTCCATCCAAGCCTGCAAATCAGCTTTCATCTGCGCATACTCTGTCCTGATTTGCTGGACCTGCGCAGTCTCGTTCTTGGCCGCTTTGACGCAGCCGCTTTGCGGCCCCCGCTCGCTGACGTTGAAAATCGCGCACGTCTGTCCCTGGGGGCAGCTTGTGTCAAGGCAGCAGGTGGCCGAAGTTTCACCCGCCTCAACCTTCCCGTTCCCGCAAATGGAGGCCGGAGCACCGGCGTTCGGGCTGGCCGGCGGCGGCTGGACGCTTGCGTTCGCGCCCGCATTAGGAGGCGCGCCGTTTCCCGCTCCAAGGCAGCCAAAGGCCAGCAGCAGCACCGCCGCAAGCCCCAGCGCCAGAATCAGAGTTTTCGACAATCCAACCACCTCTCATTTCTTCCCGCCATCCGCATGGAATTTTCCCTTCACCAAATCAGGATTGGCGCGCAAAAATTCCTCGGCCGCAGTGAGCATCCGCCTGGCGTTCTCGAAAGTCACCATCTTGAGCGCGCGCGAATAGGGCACCCAGCGTGCGCCCCTATGCTCGCGCGACACGCGCACTTCCTGCTCGTCGGTGCGCGCCAGCATGAAAGTAACCAGCTTGGAAAGCCCGCCATGCCTTGACGCGCGCCCGAACTCATACTCGTATTCGTAGCGGAAGCCGGGCAGCACGGCAACGCGCGCAATGCCCGTCTCCTCGGCCAGCTCGCGGCGCGCCGTCTCCTCCTCCTTCTCGCCCTCCTCCACGTGCCCTTTGGGGAAATCCCAATGCCCTGCCTTGTAGTGCATCAGAAGGTAGTATCTCTTGTCCTCCAATTGGCGGAAAAGCACGAAACCGCAGGAATGCTCTTGCATAACTGGGATGGGCTGCCGCCGTATATAAAATAAGGCGTCGGAAAGCGAGGCTGGCAGCGGGGTTCTTCATTCGCGCCTACTGCGCCAGATAGCTTTATTAGCACAATTTCTCATAAAATAGAACATATTGTGCGAGGTGCTGTCATGAGCGATTATGATGCCATTTACGACGGCTTCATCAAGGGGCTGGTTCCCTTGTCCAAACTGGACGGACTGGACCTGAGTTGGGACCATTCTACCACTAATAATGTAATCAAAGACGCCGCCGAGTCTTATCCTGACCAGCCGCTGGAAACCAAAAAGATTATCCTTGGGCGCTTGGCCGACATTTTCAGCAATTATGACAAGTTCGGGCATCTGACCAAGGAAGCCTTCAAGGCATTCAACCACATCCGCGACATGGCTGACGATTTCATGCTCCAGCAGTCGGTCATGAATGCGCTCTGCAAGGAACTTCGAAAACCTGTCAAAGACGTCGATTCCGAGCTTTCCTACCGCCATATGCTGATTCAGACCATCGGCACCATCGCGGCCGAGGTCACCGACTTGCGTCCGATGGTGCTGAATACTGCTCTGGACGCTCTGCGCCGCAATCTGAACACCGACATCCAGTGCTATGGGGTTCGCACGGCCGCGTGCATGGAGCATATACTGGCCAGGCGGAGCAAGGCGGATTATTCTCTGACCTCTGACCAGAACAAGACAATCCTTGGCATACTGGAGCAGATTTACTGCTACCAGCTCCAAGCCGCTTATCCAAATGGTTTGCCAAATCCCGACCGCGCCGGGCTGGTTGATTTGCGCACCAAACTGGCCGCAGTCCACGAGAGGATTGCAATGATGGACAAAGTTCATTCTTTCACGGTGCGCGACGTAATCAAGTCGGCTCCCAAAACCACCGGCAATGTATCGAATAGTCTCAAGCTCAAGGTTTGAGCGGCCGCGTCAGAACGCGCAGTAGCCGGCCACCTGCTTCTCTCCCCGTTGGCTCTGCCCCGGTATGTCCAGCGTGTCATAGACGAAGGTGACGTTGTAGCCGAAGCTTTCATAGCCGCCCCCGCTGCACGGCGGCAGGCCGGGGATGGAGACGTTCTTGGCCGTGCCTCCGCGCCACGCCCATCCGGGGCCGAGGCTGGCAGTCACGTTGCCCACCCTTATCTCGCGCAGGAAGAGGTAATTCTGCCCGTGGTTGACGACGCTGATGTAAAGGGTGTCGTTGGCCTGCCCCCACGCCAGTATGCCGAAAGGCTTGGCAGCAGTGGTCCAGTACATGCTGGACTCTGCCTTGTCTGCCACGCTGCCGGTCGCGGTCAGCCCGCCCAGCAGTATGGCTCCCAGCATGGCTGCCACCAGCACGATGGCGAAAAGCACGAGATATTCCACCGAGCCCTGTCCCCTCATGCCGCCATTTCCCCAAGCCATTTTATTAAACCTGCAGAGGGCCGGTCGAACCAATCCTTCCCCCTTAAATTGATTTGTCCCCCTCTCTATTCCATGCTGCGCTTCGGCACATCCGGCATACGCGACCTCGCCCCCTCGCGCGTGAGCGCTTCTCTTGCCCATGCCTTGGGCGCAGTTCTTGGAGCAACAGATGCAAGCTGGCTTCCGGGAAACGATCATTATTCTTCCCCGCGCACGGCGGCAGGCCATTCTTCCATCCATCATCCGATTTCCATAGGCTTCGACGGTCGCCGCTCGGGCCACATGCTCAAGTCATCGCTCGCATCCGGCATCATGGGCGCAGGCTCTGATGTGCATGACCTTGGCCTGTGCGCCACGCCCACCCTCGCGCTTCACTCGCAGCAGGCCGGCGGCTGGGGCGTCATGGTGACAGCCAGCCACAACCCGCCCGCCTACAACGGGCTCAAGGTGTTTTTCGCAGGCCGCGAAGTTCCTGACGAATGGGAGCGCGCCATCGAGCGGCAATTGGAGGAAGTATTGCACACGCGCTCCCCAATCAAATGGTCGTCTGCAGGCGCAATGCAGCAGGTTGGCCGCGAGGCCGAGGATGCCCACCTCCGCCTGCTCTTCTCTCATCTTTCTCCCGCCCGCATCCGCCGCATCCGCCCGCGCGTGGTGGTGGACTGCGCCAACGCCTCGGCCTGCGCCCTCATGCCGCGCCTTCTTTCCGCAGCAGGCTGCCGCGTTGAGGCTCTCAACTCCTCTCCCGGCGAGCCATACGGCCGCGAGCTTGAGCCGAAAAAAGAGACTTTGCGCGCATTGGGCCGCGCCGTGCGCCGCTCGCGCGCGGTTCTTGGAATAGCCCATGACGGGGATGCTGACCGCGCAATCGTGATGGACGAGCGCGGAGTGGTGCTTGGCCTTGACGCGCAGCTTGTGCTCGCGGCAACGGATTATCTTGCGCGCGCGAAAGGGGGAAAGCAAAAAGTCGTTGTGTCCACAGTTGAATCTTCCCTCTCCTTGCGCGAGGCCTGCTCTGCCGCAGGCGCGCACCTCCTCATCACCCCTGTAGGCAGCCGCTACGTGGCCGCAGCCATCCGCGCGCGCTCTGCAATATTCGGAGGCGAGCCTTGCGGCGAATACATCTTCCCCGGCGCTGTCGGCGTGCCTGACGGGCTGATGGCCGGCCTTTATTTCACCGACTTGGTGTGCCGCATGGGGCCTCTGTCAAAATTAGCCAAGAGCGTGCCCGCCTATCCAATGGCGCGCGAAAAAATCCCCTGCCCAAACGAGAAGAAGCAGGCCTCTATGGAGCGAATAGAAAAAGACTGGCCGTTCTTCCATCCCTCGCGCGTGGACGGCATGCGCTCTGATTTGCCTGACGGCTGGGTGCTGGTGAGGCCTTCAGGCACCGAGCCCTACATCCGCATCACGGCAGAGGGGCAGGGCAGGAAAGGACTGGCCGAGCGAATGGACGCGATACGCTCGGTGGTGGAGCGCGCAATAAGGCATGCGAAAACAGGCAAAGAGTTATAGCCCTTGACCTCGATACGGTCTTCAGCGAGGTGGTCATATGCTGGTTTTTCAGGAATTCATAAAATCCAACGCGCGGAGAATGGCGCGAGACGAACCCGCGGCCATCTATGCCAATGGGCTTCGAGCCGCCCTCGCTGACGACCACTATAACGCGCGGTTTGCGGAGATATACCAAAATCTCGTTGTCTTGCGGGATCTCAACCCACGAGCGGATATAAAGCCTATAACTGCAGACGACCTGAATTTTATCAATGGGCTTCTCGATAAGATTACCGGGCCGCACGAGCAGCGTCTTGAGCCGCCTGGCCTAAAAAGAGCGGCCTATCGGCTTAGCGGAGACGAGCTGAACAGGCTTTTTGAGATATATCAGACTTATCTTCCAGGGCTCGTAGAAAAGAACCAGAACGGGTTCAATGCAGACCTCAGCCCGCGCATGAACAGATTTATAGACAAAAGCATGAACATTGGCCCCGAAGAGGCCTCGGAGGGCAAGTTTAGGGGCGACGGGATGCCGAGGGTATGGGGAAACCCCGAAGCTTATTGGGATGTGGTGTATGCGGAAATCACGAAAAAGCTCGTTGACCTCAAAGTGGAGTACTCTGACCACAAGTTCCTTGCGCAATGTCAGAAGCAGCTATACCATCAAGGGGAAGTTTATTACTATGGTAATGCCCTCACTCGCCCCGTTCCATCCCTTGATAAAGAAACGATGGAACGGCTGGAGGACATCATCCCAACGCTTAAGGGCATGCGTCTGAAATTTGGATTGAGCGAGTAATACCCCTATTTCCGCCCCATCCCCATCCGTTCAGGCCACGCCCGGACGCGGATGAAGTTGGTTCGGCCGCCGCATCTCCGACGCCGCCGAAAGCCAAAGAATATTAAATTCTGGCTCTCCAGCGCCCGCGTGGCCGGCCCGCAATCCCTCCAGCGCCCTTTCGAATCCCCCCTTTCCAAAGACCCGCTCCTCAGGCAGATTCTGCAGACGCCCTACGGCTTGGCCTGGCTCTCGCTGCATCCCGAATTCGACCCGGCCGCCCTGCCCAAGGCCGGCGCGGAGGAGAAGAAGCTCGTCTATGCCCAGTACCGGCAGGAGGTCCGTGACCCGGCCGTCGCCCGGCGCATCGAGCAAATCCTGCAGACCGCCAGCGTCTCCGGAACGGCCCTGCGCAAACGCGACACCCACCGGCTGAAGGTCGGCGAGAAGGTGTGCTTCGCTCTCGGCATGGCCCCGGCCGCGCCCCACGAGGCGCCCGCCCCGGCCTTGATGCCCCTCAACCTCATGCTCTTTGACCCCACCGCGACGGGCTCGCCCCAGCGGGCCCAGAAAGTGGCCGAGCTGGAGGGGCGCCTGCGCGTTTACGCCGTCCCCGACCGGCTGGTGGACCCCATTCTGCAGGGCGACCCCAAGGCCCTCTCGGAATTCGCCAGCCAGTACATGGAACGGGGTTCGGGCCCCTCGCCGCCCTGCCAAGTCAGGCAAATCAGCATCTTCATTGATTTGAGCGCGGGGCCCGGAAACGATTATGGCCGCTACTTCAGGCTGGCCCTCGAGAGTAAGGTCCCCATCGTGGTGTATGCCATCCGCCCGGCGGCCATGACCGTGATGCTCAAGGACTATGATTCCATCCAGGCGCAGATGGGGCGCCTGGAGCAGATGGCTCTGGAGAGCGGCGGCAAACTGCACGTCCTGCCGGCCAGCGAGCCGGACGCCTTCGAGCGCCTGCTGCAAAAATGCGAGGAGGACGCCATCCGTCTGAAATCGGGCCAGCCCACGGCCCTCGGGCGGGATGCGCTGCGGAACCTCAAGCCCTCGCGGCGCGCATGAGCGGCGCAAGCTCCTGGGGAACAGGAGCTTTGGCAGCACCCACGAGCGGGCTAATGTTATATATTTATTGCCCTCATTTGCTCTTTGGTGGTCAATTGTTTGTCTTTCAGGAGATTAGAAATCTAGGAGATAGGGCACTTGATAACATCAAAAGCAAAGTAGAGAAATCGCTCTCAGAAAATGAACCACTCAAAGTACCAAGGAAACAGCTGCAATCCGCCATCGCCGCCTTGACCAAAGGCACTATTCTGGATTTGGCAAGTTATTACCGCCTCAGTTCGCATAGAGTCGGGGTAGGTCAAATCATGGCAAGTGAAAACGGCAACGTTTTTTTTGCTGTCACCACCGGCGGGGGGTGTTTAGTCGGGCCAGGAATGGACGCATTTGGAATTGTGCCGCATAGTAACTGCCATGTTTATTCGCTTAACTTGGACAAAAAACCTTATGTTGTCCTTAATGAGGCTTTTCTGGATTTTACTGATTTTGCGGCATCAACAGTTCGGGATAAGGAGCCAAGGTCTTCGTGTGCACATACAAAAGAGTCTACGACGCCAATCACGCAGATATTTATCACCGATGCCCTGGGAAGCCCCCCAATGCTCAATGTCCAGAACGTATACTTCAGCCACGATAAGGATATGCTCCGGAAACAGCTTGACGATGTCAAAAAGGGTAATTATACTATTATTGAGCAAGAAATTCAAGCAACAGAATTTCAGGAAGGTCCATGGACGATGTATATAGCAGTCCCAAAAGTTAAGTAGGGGCATTGTGTTTACAGACAGCTTTTCAAATGTGGGATGGATCGAGTTCAATTCCTATCGCTATCGAACGAATCGCTTTGGTAGGTCGATATCTTTGCATTGCACCGAGAACTTTTCAAATGCGGTGTTGGGTGGATTGAGTTCGACGCGTATGGCTTTCCCCTCGCCGAATTCTCCCTCGGGCTCTCTGGTCGAGATATATGCGACTGCAGAAATAGAGTCGTGTACCTGTTGTCCGTGGATAGCTGATCCATTTTTCAGCCCAAACCGGTGTTCGCCCCCTACAAATCCAGGTATAAGAGCAACTTCTACGACTTCATCGAGCTTTCCAGCATATATGCAAAATGCTTTCCCACCCTCTTCAAGAGAACCCAGACCTGCACCCGGCGTGGTGGTGAGGTAGGTAAACGGTTTTTTATTTACCGTCCCAGAGAAAAGTGTCAGTGTCTCCCCTGATTTCAGCAAGGCAATCGCATCCGGATTGGAGAGAAACGGCTTAAGCAATTCTTGCATTTGTCTGGCTCCGAAGTTTTGCTTCCGCTCTTCCAAAAGAGGTTTTTCTGCTGTTTTTAAGCTGTCCAAGCCCTGAAACACCAACATTGCATCACCTCAATTCTAATGGGAGAATTCTCCGGTCATCTTGTGCGGCCCAAATATCCAGTTTGACGTCCCGCCAATTCCACTCGGAGGAGTTCCAATAAAAAGGTTCAGTTCCCCTACAAGATAGTCTTTCCCTTCTTCTTTAGGATTTCTCGGCCGGTGATCCCTTCTAAATTCATCGGACTGCTTCACCTCATTCCCGATATTGGCATATAGTGTCCCGCCCATGGGTATCGAAAAATTCAGATTTTTGCCTTCGCCTTCGCCATAGAGCATCTTGTATATGCTTCCAAACTTCTCCCCTCCAAAGCCACTTATGAACTCCCGCCCAAATTCGTTTTTAACAAAAAGATCCGGATCTTGGTCAATCCGGCCTATCTTTCCGAGCAAGTATCTCATGCCCTCCATGGTCAGTTTGTTGATCAGATATGCACGATGCCTGTATTGCGTGCTTCGGACATATTTGTTGGAATCTCCATACCAGTTCTTGTCGTCAATCTCCATTCTTTGGTCGGGATTAACGATTTCTATGATTCTGCCCATGTCAAGCACATTGACTTCATAGTCATACCTTTTTCCGCTTTGGCTGGCGTGCAGAATAAACCCTGTGTTCGTCAGTTCCGCGCTTATCGAGGTGATATTCGGCCCCAGATAAAATTCGAGTTGGTATCCATTACGATTGCTGATGGCTATCGCATTTTTAGTTTCCCCTAGATCGGGATTCTGATAATACCCTATACTCAATCCATACTTGGCGATCATTTCGTTGGCCACTGAGAAAATAGTCCTGTTTGATTCCTTGGATGGAGAAAGTTTGTTCACGGTCTCCTGAAACACAAACACGACATCACCCTCACTTTTTCCTCTCTATGGACCAATTTTCATAAGTGAAGTCTCTGGAGCCAAGCATCCATTTAAAGACAGTCTGGCCGCTGCCGCTTTCAATCGCCTCAACGGTCTGGCCGCCAACCGGTATGTTGCCATGAAAAAGCGGGCCCACTGCCTGCACGTTGGAATATGTGGGCGCATTGCTTTCGCCATCCATGATACTCACAGCAATGTTGTTGCGATACG
Organism: Microcaldota archaeon; assembly: GCA_021813025.1. Lineage (GTDB taxonomy): Archaea > Micrarchaeota > Micrarchaeia > Anstonellales > Anstonellaceae > CAIXYX01. The sequence goes on along the minus strand of JAKAME010000008.1, from coordinate 14,038 downwards.
CCGAATCCAAGCGTTTCCCTGCATTTAGAAATTCAACTTCAATCTGGTTGACCATCTCTTTTAAGGCGGACCCTACATCAACGCCTGCAATCTGGAGTCCGTCGTCTTTTGCAGTGAAGCTGATTTTGCAGTCAGGTTCAACAAATTTGATGCCAACGTCATAGTTCTCATGACCATACGTGTCGTAGGCTTTTGCATCCGGTTTTTCTCCGGGTTCGGCTTTTCTGCATATCCGGCCATTATTGTCAGGGCGATGTTCATAATCCGCGTTATCATCCCGATATGCGCGGTAGTCGTTTCCAGCGTAAATCTCCAATTCCCCAGACACGGCTTTGTCCGAACGCTCAGCGCCCTCCGCATATTTTACAAAAATAAGCAAACCTCGGTGGGTGGTCCACTCTTCGGTCACCTTTTTATTGTCCGGGGGCTTTGCAAGAACGGAACCCACTATCTGTCCGACCTCTTTCATGCTGGATGCCGATACAGTCTTATTTTCCTCAAGCGGCTTTTCGGCGGAAAAGGCATTCACTCCGGCCTTCTGGTCCTGCATCAAAACCGGCATGTCGTTCACCAATATGTGTTATTTAACGCCTAAATTTAAAATATCCCCCATAGGCACCACCAATTCATGCCGCTCATGCGTCCGCAGGCGCGCACCTTCTCATAACTCCTGTAGGCAGCCGCTATGTGGCTGCGGCGATGCGCGCGCGCTGATTGAGCGGGCCGTGAAATAAAATTGGGAAAAAGCGGAAGAAATGGCTTCTGTGGCGGAAACACAACAATAAAGTGAGCGAAGCGCCCACTCATGCGGAGTCGGGGCCCCTACCGGGTTTCTTTCACCTCTCCATACTCTCTCACCGCGCCCGCGCTCGGAGGAGGGAGAGGTTTGCCCCTCTCGAACTGGTAACCGCCGATTGATGCCGGGTCCCCGTACTCCTGCACGCCGCTGTCAAACTGGCCATAGAGGGAGCCGAACGCGTCGGCAACCGATTTCTTGTTAGAGAAACTCCCCACCATGCCGCTCTCCTCATGGGCGAAAAGCGTCATGCCGTTCTGCTCGGCGAACGCCCGCGTGTTCTCGACCGCATAATACACCAGGCGCCTCATGTTCTCCTGCCCATGCCTGCCGTCCAGCGCCGCAGAGGGTTCGAGATTTATAATCGTGAGAGAGTTCGTCTTCTGGTCATATTGTACGACGAGCGAGCCGACCTGCTCTCCTTCTGCATCGACGATTCGGCCCAGCAGGACGTTCCGGGCCGACAACCCTTCGACATCCTGCCCCAGGCAGCTCCCGTTGTGGTAGACGGACGCGATGTCCACGAACGTCTTGCCCCGAAATTCGAGCGTGTACTGCTCCGCCTGCTTGGACTGCACGGCATTTTTCTCGAAGCTGGCCCGGTTCTTCGGTTGGTCGCGCAGCTCCGCCCACATCACCGATTCTGCCTTTTGGGGGTTTTCGCTCGCGTAGCGGCTGAACGCTTTCTCGATGCTGGACAGGCGCGGGTCGCCGAATGGAATGCCAAACACCTCATGGACGAGGTTGGTCGTGTTCGCGACGGCCAGAACGCCCTTTCCTCCCGCGCCGGGGTCAAAAAACACGTCTGCCAGCCGCCGGCCATGATATTCATGGGTCAGGAAATAGGTCAGGAGCTGGCCCGTGTCCTCGCTGCTGATGGGCTGCTGCGTCTGGAGCCGGTCCAGCGCCCGAGCCAGCCCGGACCCAGCCTTCTCCCGCGCCAGGCGCCGGGCCTCTTCCCGGCGGACCGGGTCGGTAATTTTGTCCGCGCGTTCAATCTCTTTTTGGATTCCCTTGAGGTTTCCGTCAATCATTTTGGCATCTGGCGAACCGGCCGGCACCCGCGCCCTCACTCCTTTTTCAAACGCTTCGAAACCGGCGAACACCTCCCCGTCCATCGTGAAGTGGGGTGCGCCGTTTTCCCACTCCAGCCCGATTCGGACGGGTTCCGGCACCCGGCCCAGCGCATCCATCGCGCTTTGCGGGGCGTAATCCCCCGGAAGGGGGGCCAGCTCGAGGCGGCGGTATTCATCCAGCCTGCTTTGCGCTATCTCATACGGCTTCTTGAGAACCGGCACCCTGAAAGGCTCTGACCGCATCCCGTTCATCTGCCCATCCACGACCCGGTCCGCAATCCCAGCTTCGGTCATCTCCACATAATCCAAGAGGTTCTCCGCCTCGTATGACATGGCCGGGTTCCGGCGCACGGCCTGAAGCGCGTAGTATTGGAGAAGGTCGTCGCGGGAAAGCCCGGGATTCCATTCTTCGAGTTTTTGGAGGTTGGCGCCCCCCTCAATCTGCTGCTCCAGCCTCTGGCGCACCTGGGGGTCGGGGAAAAGGTATTCCTGATAGCGTTTGTTGAAGCCCATGCGATTGAACGCCTTCAGGTCCTGCGGCGTGGCATGCTCCAAGCAGTAGCGGTAATCGGTCTTGCCGAGTTCCAGAAGAAGAAACGCCTTCACGGCCATGCTGGTCGTCCCTCCGTATGCCTCCTCCATCTCGGCTCGGCCGAGCCCGGCGAGACCGGGCATATCCAGCCCCACCTGTTTCTGGACGAGGTGGTAGATGGCCCGAATCTCGCTGTCCCTCATCGCCAACATCTGCACGCGGCGCGGTCCCCTCCCCCAATCCGCCCTGGCGACCGGCGCGACCGGCACCGGCGGCGCTATTTCCCTTGCCACGATGTAGAGCCAGTCCAAGGATTCAGCAATGGTTTTCGGATTTCCATTCGCGGCATCCAGCATCTGCTCAAAGAGGGGCGAGTCCAGCACTTGCTTTGGAAGGTGGCTGAGATTCTTCCCAATGAGTTCAATCTGCTCATCCGTCAGCTCCGACGCCCGCCCATCGCGTGTCAGGGCCCTGCAGAGCGCATCGAGTTTGGCTGAATTATAAAACGCATAAGGGTTGTATATCACGTCCACCCATCTCTCCGCTTGGGCCGGCTCAAGCCCGCTGAGGAGGCTTCGGACCGAATCCATCTGCATCCTTTGGACGAACTCGGTGGCCAGCCCCTCATCCCCCCACTTGCTCTTGACGTAGATACAGATACGCTTGACGAAACGTTCCTGAACCTGTTTTGGGTATCCTTCTGCGGCTTTCCGCGTCCGCGGGTCCATGAGCAGGTTCCGGAGTTTCCGCAGGTCCTCGGGACTGTCCTTCCGCGTCTGTTCGATGATTGTTTTGGCGAGGTCCGCTCCATAGACTCCGCTCAGGTTGGCGCTCAAATCAAGTTCCCATCTGTTGTTGATGTCCTCTCTCACTTTTCCAACGAGCCCGGGAACGGACTTAGGGTCGCATTTGGCCGCATTCTGCACAATTTCGCTAAACAAGGCGCTTGCCTCGACGGGGTATTGGTTCGGCAGGTATTCCTGGATTTTTTGCAGGTTTTCGATGAGGCCCATCTGCCCGCCTTTGGGCGTGTTTTCAACCATTCCAACGATTTTCTCTCGCACCGCCTCTGCGTCCTTCCCGTGGTAATTCTCCAAGAGCTCTGTCAATTCCATCGCAACACTCTCTGCCTGTTTTGTGCTCCTTCCTTCAATCAGGCGGACCACGCGGCCGACAAGCTCGGGGGGCACGCGCTCGGCAAGCCGCTCCATCGAGTAGCGAAGCCCCGTGCGCGGGTCGTAGCCCGTGCCACGCGGGTTTTCGTTGATGAACTTCTGCACAAGCGGGTCGCTCTTCGCCAGTTTCTCAAGCTCGTTCGCCTGCCAGAATCGGCTTTCGAAGGGCCCTGGCTTGGGTTTCATTCCCGCTATCGTTTTTTTGGCCGCCGCGAATCCCCGCAGCCTGCCGTCGCGGTATTCAAGCCCGTATGGCTTGGAGAAATTGTTGAAATCCTCCGTCTTGCTTGAGAAATAGATTTTGTCCCCTTCCCTGAGGGTCATGGGCGGCTGGCCTTTCCTGAGCAGGGTCTCGGTTCCGTCCACGCTCACCGTCTTGGCGACCCAATCCGTGGTATTGAGGTATTTCGGCACTCCGGCCTCAAGGGTGTTAAAGATGCCCAGCATGGTTCGAGAGGACCCGCCGCCCGCTTCCTCCCGCACATATATCTGCTCAAGCCCGGCTCGGATGCCCGCCAGCTCCAGCGGATAGCTGGCAGGGGGCGCCGGCTGCTCGCCTTTCTCCTCCCTCATCCTCTGCGCAATCTCCTCGAGCGGCTTGCTGCGATATGGGGTCGGCCCCTTGGAGGCGGTCCCGCCGACCATCTCCTCGCGGGCTTTCAGCGCCGGGCCGGCCTTGTCGTCCTCCATGTTCTTCGTTTCCACGGTCTTTGTTTCTGCGCCGCCCCTGCCTTTTTTCATGATTTTGGACGCCCGGCCCGCGCCGATGGGCACCATGAGCGCACCGATGGCGCCCAAGTCGGTGTTGATGCTGTAATATCCCTTGTCGATGCCCTGATAGATTTCCCAAGCGCCCTTCCCCATCAAGGTCCACATGATGGTATGGCCGGTGCCGCTCACATAGCGTCCGCTGGTCATCAGCGTTTCACCCAGGCGGCCGGCGCGCATGGCCTCGCCCAAGAACGGCAGGCCCATCGCCACTCCCATCACGACCCGCTCGCCATCCCCGGTGCGAATGCCTTCATAGATGTCATGGGCGGCGAGATAGCCAAAGCCGATGGCGGAACCAAACTGCCCGCCGGGGATGAGGGACATCCCGGTGAAGGCCACCACGGCGATGGATTGTTTGTTGATGACCAGCCAGCGGAAGACCTCGCTGTCAATCTCCATGCCCAGCAGCGTGGCCTTGCCCTGCTTGACGAAGATGTCCATCGGCATTTTCTCCAGCGTGCCGTCAAATTCCTTGCGCATGTCCGCGATGCGCCAGAGCACCTCAACGGCCGTCTTCTTGCCCGCCCGCAGGTCCTTTTCCAGCTGCAGGTACCCTGTCTTGAGCTCCTCAAGCCGTTTCACGCCCTTCTCAGCGCCGGCGCGGGGCTTGTAGGTGTCTATCATCTGCTGGGTGGCCATGGCGGAATTCAGCAGATAGAAGCCCACATCTCCATTCACGCCAGCATCCCCATTCCAATACATCTGCAACCCGCCGTCGGACTCGAATGTATGCTCCTTCATTTTGGTCAGATAGCCCTCCACCCTCCTGATGCGGTACATGCCCTCCGCCGCATTGAGCTGGTTGGCGAGCCCCAGAAGGTATTGCACGCGCTCCGGCATGCCGGCCGGCATGTTCTTCTTGAGATTTTCGGGCGCGAAAGGCGAGAGGGGGCCGCCGGGCATCTTCTGGGGTATCTCGATAACGGATTTCGGTCTCTCGTACAGGCCGAACGTGTCTTCAAAGACTCGGCCCCGGGCCTTCATCCACTCGTTCTTGGCATCCCGCTCCAAATCTGCCTTCAGCTGCGTATATTTGTTGGCGATTTCCCGTTGCAGGTAATCGCAAATGCCTCTCAGATACCTCATTTGCCCCCCCATCTCCTTCCCATAGATGTCCGCGCCGCCCTTGCGCCTGGTGTCCAGCGAAAGCTCAAGCAGAAGGCCAGCCTTCTGGTCCGCGTTGGCATGCCGGCTCATTGCGATTACGCGCGCGATGGCGGCCAGCGAGGGCAGCCGGTCAAGGGCCCCGCTGTCCGGCGAGCCCCCCAGCACGGGCTGGCCCTGCGCATTTTTGACATACAGCAGCTCGATGGCCCGCGCGGCGCTGTAATAATAGCGGGCGGCGGAGCTTTTGTATTTCCCGTCCGTGACCTTTGGCTCCGCCGTCCGGGCCAACGCCTCGAGCTGGCGCTTCTGCTCCTCCGGGCTCTGGGCGCTGCCCAAAATGCTGTCCGCTATCCGGACGTATGGGGGGATTTGCGTCTTCCTGCCCGCGGACTTTGGTTTCTTGGTCCCGCTTGTCTCCGACTCCCACGGGGTCGGAAGCGGGGGCAGCGCGCTCTTTTGCGTTTCGGAGCCTTGGGATTCGGTCAACTGCCGGGAAGTTGTTGCGCGCACGACCATCAGCTGGCCCTGCTCGTTCCGGGCGACGGCAAAATCCGCATAGGCCGGATTGGATTCGATGGCTGCCCGAAACGCGGCTTCGCGCTGCGCCGGGCTGAGGCCGGACAGAATCAAATTCGGGATGGGGATGGCCTCCGACCCGCCCTCGCGCAAGGCATGCAGATTACCCGGAATCTTTGCCAGAAAACTAGCCGCCATTTTGGCGTACAGCCGCTCTTGGACCTCCTCTTTCGGATGCTGGAGTGATTGGGAGTCTCTCCCCATATTAATGACGAAGAGCAGCATCGATAGAACTCTCCTCTCCGCCATTATAAATTCTCGCCTCTCGCGGAATGGAGCGACAAATCAGGCCCCTGCTCATTTCTACTTCTTCCCGAACTTCTTTTTCAGATTCTCCAGCATGTCGTCGGCCATCTTCTCCAAACCATACTCGTGCTTCCAGCCCCAGTCGGCGCGCGCGGCCGAATCGTCAATGCTCTGCGGCCAGCTGTCTGCGATTTTCTGCCGCGCGTCCGGCTTGAAGCTGCATGAAAAGCCCGGCACCTTCTTTTTCACCACGTCAGCCAGCTCCTGCGCAGAAAAAGAAATTGCAGCCAAATTGTAGGAAGTATTCACCTTGATTTTCTCTTTCGGCGCTTCCATCAGTTCCATGATGCCCCTTATCGCGTCAGGCATGTACATCATGGGCAAAATTGTTTTCTGGCCAACAAAGCATTCGTAGCTTCCTTTCTGCAATGCCTCATAGAAAATGGCCACCGCATAGTCGGTGGTGCCGCCTCCGGGCGGGGTTTTCCACGAAATCAGGCCGGGATAGCGCACAGAGCGCACGTCCACCCCCCACTTGAGCTTGTAATACTGGCACATCAGCTCTCCGGCCACTTTCGTCACCCCATACATGGTGGTCGGAGCCATCACGGTTTCCTGCGGGGTCTTCACTTTCGGCGTGGCAGGCCCGAAGGCGGCAATTGAGGACGGCCAGAACACCTGCAGCTTTTTCTCGCGCGCCAAATCAAGCACGTTTTTCAGCGAGCCCATGTTGAGCGTCCAGCACAAGTCAGGGTCCTTCTCGCCGGTGGCGGAGAGCAGGGCCACGAGATGGAATACGGTGTCTATGGAATGCCTGTCCAGCGCGGCGGCGAGGACCTCTTTTTTCGAGGCATCGCCGACTTCGAACGGCCCGGCCTTTTTCTGCTCTTCCTTCGGCTCGCGCAAGTCAAAGCCAACCACATTCCCTGCGCCGTATTTCCCGCGCAGGGCGGCAATAAGCTCGGAGCCAATCTGTCCGTTAGCGCCTATGATAAGGATTTTCTTCACACAAACACCTGCGTATCTGCACCATTGCTTTGATAGGCCAGCGCATCATTTTTATTGGCCCCTCTTCGCTTATCGACGTAAAATATGAAAAATCGTCCATCTAATTTTTCGCAGCCTGCGCGATGAAATCCAGAAGCAGCTCGTCAAACACGGGGCAATTGCGGCCGCAGGCGTTCAGGGCGCCCAAGCCTGCCTTTGCCTGCGCGCTTGCATAGCGCTCTGTCAGGCTTTGCAGGCGCGCCAGAGCGGCCGCCTCTCCCACAGAATCTCCATTCGTGCGCGCGGCATGCCAGTAGGCGGCCTCAACCACCATGGCATTGCCCGCCCACTGCGGCTCGCGCGCCGCCAGCTCGCCCGCAGCCTGCACGTACACGGCATTGTCGCAGCCCGCGTCCGCGCAGGCCAGCACCGGAGCCCAAGCCATGCGGTAGGCCTCGTCATCGCTGCCGGCGGCTTCCGCCCTCATGCGCGAGAGAAGCGCAGCCTTCTCGCCGGCATCCCCGCCTCTTGAAACCGCGCGCAGCCGCATAAGCTCCCCAAGGCCGGTTATGCTTGCATTCGCGGGCATGCGGCCCACTCCCAGTCCAAGGGCCTGCAGCTCGCCGCCGTCCAGCACGCGCAGCCCGCTCTCCATTCCGCCGGATGAAAGCCTCTCTTTCCAGCCGCCGTTCTCCCACCAGTAGCTTCCAAGGCCAAGGGTGAGCACAAGCCATGCAAGCAGCAGCACCACCATTCCCGCGCGCAGGGGGCTTACGCGCATCTTTCTGGCCCTGTCCATGGGGTCTTCCTCAGCGAGGGAACGCATGCCCCAGCTCAGCGGCCTGCGATTTAAAATGCTTGTCCTCCAAGCGCCGATGCATGGGCGAGCCGTTCCTGATAGAACCGAACCGCGGAGGGGGGCCAGCCCCCCTCCCCAGTTTGAGGGTCTTCCTGACCCTCCCCCCGCGGTGAGTTGTTTTATGGAACCTTTCCTCATAGAAGTCTCCTCCGAGGCGGGCAGAAAGATTGGCGGCATCTACACAGTGCTGCAAAGCAAGGCCCGCTTTTTGCGCCCCTTTTTTGGCTCCCGCTGCCTTTTCATCGGCTTCTGGGACGAGCGCTGCTCGTCCGAGGTGCGCCTGCTCCCCCCGCCGCCCGAGCTTGAACCAGTTTTCTCCGAGCTTGGGGCTTTGGGCGTCTTCTGCCACTGGGGCGTCTGGACCGCAGGCGATGAGAGGCCCATAATTCTTGTTGATGCAAAAACTTACGCCAACCGGCCTGCCGAGTGGGAGGACGGCCAGACGCACCGCGACATCGAAGTGAACCGCATCAAGTATCTGCTCTGGAAGCATTATGGCGTGGACTCGCTCATGGAAGGCTCGTGGGATTTTTCCGAGAATGCGGCATGGGGCTGGGCGGTGGGCCTGCTGCTCGAGCGCCTCTCCCGCCGCTCCCCCTATTCCTCCGGCCCGCTCGTCGTGCAGTTCCACGAATGGATAAGCGCCTCAGCCCTGCTCTACTGCCATCTGCGCTCCCTGCCCCTTGCGACAGTGTTCACCACGCATGCCACCGTTCTCGGCCGCAGCCTCGCATCCGCCGGAACCGACGTGCTGGCCGCAGCCTCGAAAGCCCGCTCTCCAATCGAGACAACGGCCGCCTACCGCCTCAAGGTGGAGGGCAAGCACCAGATAGAGATGGCCGCAGCCAAGCATGCCGACGTTTTCACCACAGTATCCGACAGCGTGGCTGCCGAGGTGCGCTACATCCTCGGCCGCGAGCCCGACGTCATCACATTGAACGGCCTCGATTTGCACCGCCTGGAGGACGAGGGGCGCGTGCGCCATCTTTCCGCCTATATGCGCCAGGAGATGCTGCAGCTGGCCGAAAGCTGCCTTGCCCCCTACTACCCGGCGCGCTATGGCCGCGCCCTGCTCACCTTCATCTCGGGCCGCTACGAATTCCTCAACAAGGGCTTTGACATCTACATACGCGCGCTTGGCCTGCTCAACCAGAAGCTCAAGAAGAAGGGCACGCGCGAGGGGCGCATGGTCATTGCCTTCATTTTCACCCCCTCGTCAGTGCGCGGCCCGCGGCTGGCCGCAGTGCGAAACTACCTTCTGCTCGACAAGATTCATGAGGTGCTTGAGGCTGCCGGCGTTGATGGCGAGCGCTACCGCGGCCTTGCAGAGCGCACCGCGTCCGCGCCCTCCAGCCTGCAGGCGGACCTGCAGCAGATGGCCGCAGGCTTCATACGCGAGGGCGAGCGCCCCCCCATCTGCCTGTTCGACCTCAACTACGCAAGCGACGAGGTGCTGCGCGCCCTCGATTCCGCGGGCCTGCGCAACGCGCGCGACGACGCCGTGAAGGTCCTCTTCTACCCCACCTACGTGCGCCCGGACGACGGGCTCATGGCCATGAACTATTACGACGTCATCTCGGGCTTCGACGTGGGCGTCTTCCCCTCGCGCTACGAGCCTTTCGGCTACACCCCGCTCGAAGCCGCGCTCAAGTTCGACATACCGGTCTCATCCGATTCGGCAGGTTTCGGCCGCTACCTGCAGGCCCGCGCTCCGGCTTCAAGCGGCGGGGTGAAGGTGCTTTCCATGGGCGCGGGCGGGGAGCATGCGTCCGCAGAGCTGGCCGAATACCTCGAGCATCTCTATTACCTGGACGAGAAGCAGCTAAACAACTGCAAGGAGGAGGCATACAAGCTGATGTCCCTCTTCGACTGGAAGGGGCTGATTTCGAATTACCTGGCCGCGTACGAGATGGCCGCGCGCAAGAAATTCGGCAAAAGCATCTCATTTGCAGCCAAAAAAGAAGGGAAAAAATCCCCGCCACCTGCCAGCAAGAAAACTGCCGGCGCGAAAAAAAGCCGGGCGCCCAAGAAAAGAAAGTGAAGGCCTGGCTGCGATGCAGTCACACTGAAACGGCTGGCTGCGCCGCCTCCATATTCTCCGAGTTGAATCGGACGATGCGAGCCCACGAGATAGAACCGTCAGGCTCGCAGAAGTCGGTGATGAATTCGTGGCTGAACTGATTGATTAATGCCCCCTTCTTTACGGCGAAATCCTCAGTGAACTCGCGGGCGCGATGGCCAAGCGGCTCTACAATCTTTGTATAGAACTCCTTGTCACCGCTAATCTGCGCCCAAAAAGCCTGACCGCAGAGCTGATGGATAAAACCTTGTTTGATTGTCGCTTTGGTTTTTCCATAACACACGCCAAGAACGCATTCAACACCCGCAACCTGCTTGGACTGACGCACTACCTTCGATGCAGCCTTAAAATCGTCTTCCAGTTTTGCCCATTGGCTGCTATTCCCCCACGCCGCTCCGGACTTGAGCGCAATCAGATAGCGTTTGCCATGCGATACGTACTCCATGTCTATGCCTGTAGCCGAAGATTTCGAAGCGCCAAGCGTCTTGGATGCGACAAAAATAGCAAGCTCCTCCAGAAACGAACCGAAAATTTCCTCCTCTGACGAGGAGAGCTTTGCATCCAGCAGAGCAGAAACCAAATCTTGGGCCGTGCAGAGGTATTTGGCGCGATAGAGATACGGGTTCTTGCGCGTGAGAAGGTCGGTAAGCTTAGTGGCTTGCAACTTGCGCAACCGCTGGTCGTGGAAGCTTCTGATGTGCTCCTCCACAAACCGGTTCACGTCCGACATCACCAAGGATTTCATGAGCCAACCTCTTCCGGGCCACTTGCCTATATTCTTCCAGCACATCTATCATAAGATACTTCCGGCCTAGTTGTTTGCATGCTACAGCAGTAGTGCCGGAACCGGCGAATGGGTCAAGCACCAAATCCCCCGGAACCGTAAAGAGACGGATGAACCAGCTCGGAAGAGCTACTGGGAATGTGGCGCTATGGTTCTGATTCCCGCACTCGGTGGCGAGATGAAGAACATTGCTAGGATACACTTGCTGCCGGCCAATCCAGTTTGATATTTTTTTCCCAAAACCGCTTCCAACTCGTGAATCGTCTCTTCGTTTATCAATCTCACTGAGATGGTTTAGGCGAGTCTTCGCCCAATCACCTACAGGAACCATAACTGCTTCCTGATACATGCTGAATTCCTTGGACTTGTTGAACTGAAGGCAACGCTCCCACGCATCCCTGAAACGATTCGGCCATTTCCCGGGATGGGTATTCCTCTTGTGCCAGATGTATTCCTCGCTCCACAACCACCCTTGTTTTCGCAGTTCGTGAATCAAGTCCAAGACATAGGTATGACGTTCAGCCTCAACGACTTTCTCCTTGATGTTAAGAATAAAGGTTCCTGTAGGTTTGAGCACCCGAAGGAACTCTTTGGAACGAGGTAAAAACCATTCAACATACTCATCTGGGTGTATTCCTCCATAAGTGCCTTTACGACTGTCAGCATATGGCGGAGACGTGACAATCAAGTCGACAGAGTTGTCCGGGACCGGCTTTAGCACTTTGGCGCAATCACCGACAAGATACTGGTTTTCCAAAGAATCAACAGATATACGACGTGGCATATCTTCAGCCTCGTGAGCCTCAGAATCTATGAATGGAATGAGAGTTGAAGATTGATTAAGCTTTATGCCGCCAGAACACAAATAGCCAGCGCGGACCATGTAAAAACAATTCTGAAGATATTTTTAAGGAAAAGGAGAGTGACTTTCCGCTCTCAACACCGTCCCATGCTCGCATTTTTATACCCACCATTCGTCAAGCCGGCCATGGGTGGATGGCTTCAACCAGTCGTCTTGTTCGTCCTCCTTCTCTCACTCTTCTCCTTCGGCTGCTGCGGATATCTGCCCAGCCCCCCTTCTTCCGAAGGCGGCTCAGCGGTGTCCTCTCCCTTCGCTCCGGCCGAGCCGCCGGCCAACCGGCCTCCGGACGTCTACCTGCGCATAAACAACAAGAGCGCGCCTGCGCCCTTCACCCCTCCCTACACCTACCACTGCTTCGACCCGGACAGGAACCTGGCTTCATGCGAGCTGAGGATAGACGGGCGGGCCTACGCATCGGCATCCAACCAGAGCGGCCTCTTCCCGCCCGGCTACGCCTACCCCCAATTCTACCGGGACGCCGGCAGGCAGGAGGGCGTCCACACCATCGAGATGTTCGCCTCTGACTCCGAAGGCCTGAACGCGTCCATGAGCGACACCTTCACAGTCCTGCCTCCCCTGCCCCTCACCAAGGCGGGCTGGTATGACTGCACCAACCGCTCGGAGCAGCCATGCAAGGCCTTCCGCGAGGCCTATTGCGACAAAATCGTGCCAACCGACCTCTCAGTGCGCGAAGCGGCCGCCGCGGCCATTTCCAAGCATCCGGGCGCCTATTCCGTCAACCAGCTGCTTGACATCTACGACTACGTGCTCACCAACGTGCCGTATCAGAACGTGCCCGTGAACCTCACCTACCAGCCCTACCATCCGGCCCAGACCCTTGTCACCAAGTCGGGCGACTGCAAGAACCAGGCCGTGCTCATAGCCTCCATGGTGGAGGCCATCGGCGGCACGGCGCGCGTGCTGCTCATCCCCGACTGCTCGCACGCCTTTGCCGAAGTGTATGTCGGCGACCAGAGCGCGGTGGACGCGTTTTTGCAGGCCGTCTATTCGCACTACGACTACAACAAGATGCACACGACCTGGCACACCAGCGCCAACAACACGCAGGACTGGTTCATCCTGGACACGGCCGGCGGCCGGTATCCGGGCGACACGATACCCGACTGCGTGAACCCGGACGTCACGCAGCAGGTCTTCGTGATATATGACTGCAACCGCCCGCGCCTGCTCAAGGCGCCAGAAATCTCCAACGTCGAGTACGGGCCCTTCCTGCTCTACAACAAGAACGTTGTCATAGACGCCGGCTACTGGCAGTATTTCTCATACGCCAAGGATTCGCAATACAGCTTCTGCCGCTACAACATAGACTTCCAGTCAATGTCGGGCAAGCCTTTCAGCGAATACATAATCCCCGCCTCGGACTACGAGTCCTTCCGCAACTCCTTCACCTACGGCGGCTCCTACCGCTCCTATGACAGGCAGGAGCAGGTGCAGCGCGCCAGCTTCCAACTGAACATGGGCAGCTCTGACGAGTTCCGCGTCATTGTCTACAACAAGGGGGACTCGGCCATAACGCTGAAGGCGAACATCAACTCGACCTGCTACAAATAGGATTATCGGCCCGAGGCCAAAAGCGCTTTCCTTTTCCCGAAAGCCGTCTGTCCGCGCGCCCTCTAAATGTCGTACCACTTGAAAGTGTCCTTTATCTGCTCGTACTGGTACATGCTGATGGCGAAGTTGAGGCCCTCTGCCTGGGTCAGCGCCAGCGAGTTTATGCCGACCAGGTCTCCGCCGTTGTAATCCCACAGGCCCCCTCCGCTGTTGCCCGGGTTGATGGCCGTGTCGGTCTGAATCACCGTGCCGTAGCAGTAGTCAGAAAGGCAGCCCATGTCCCGGATGCCCGATACGGTGCCCTGCGTCACGGAAAACTGCAGGCCGTAGGGGTTGCCGACCGCCACCACCTTGTCGCCGGCGTTCGGGTACGAATCCCCGTAATAGCTGGCCGTGGGATAAGTGCCCGAACTCGGCACGTAGAGCAGCACGAGGTCGTAGTCCTCCTGCGTGTAGCCCAGCTGGTTGGCGTATCCCACTTTTCCATTCGAGAACTTGACCCGCACGCGCGAGGGCAGGGACTTGGACCCGGTGTAGGGGTCATAATCCAGGGCCACGTGCGCGTTGGTGAGGATGTAATAGCCTGACGTGCCGGACGAGAGGATGACGCCGCTG
>JAKAME010000007.1 GCA_021813025.1 Microcaldota archaeon | reverse complement strand
GACCCCATTACGGTCGCATTCCTCGCGCGGCATGTGGACGACAAGAAGGTGAAGCAGTACATAAGGTGGAAATGGGCCACGCTTGAGAATCTGAGGCAGAGGAAAATGAGCGATTTTTGAAGAAAGGGTTATAAAGTTAAACTATATAGTTAAACTTTGGTGCTTGCATGGGCCGGATTGGCGAGGGCGGTAAAATCGAACTCTCATCCAATGTCATGCGGGCTTGCCACTGGCGCCCAGGAACCCGAATCGCTTTCCGCGCAAAGCCAGGTCAAATCATCATCTTCGCGGATGCACATTCCAAGCACAAAATTCTCCGTGCCCCCCACTCCAACGCCCGCCGGGGCAAATTGGGGAGGTAACTCCATGGCGTTCATGTATGAAAAAGGCATTCTGGTCATCCCCAAGCTCATGCAGGAGGCTCTGGGGCTCAAGCCCCCGGTCGAGGTCAGCCTCAAGCTCGAGGGCCGGCAAATCATCATCGAGCCGAAAGAGGATGCCTACTCGCGCTGGAAGCAGGAGTTCAATCGGGCCGTTTCCGACGCCGACATGAGCGACGAGCAGGTGCAGCGCGACATCCTTCGTGTCGAGGCGGCGCGCAAGAAGAGGCTGCAGGATGTTCCTTGACACCAATGTTTTCATCCATATTTATTGCGGCAGCGGCCCGCAGGCAGAACGGAGCCGCCATCTGCTGAACCGGATTGCCAAAGGCGAGCAGAATGCACGGACCAGCACACTGGTAATCAATGAGCTGCTCTACTACCTGTCGGGCCGAAAAGGAATCGAGCGCGCCACCCAGAACGTGCACACTGTCCTTTCAACCCCCAATCTCGAAGTGCTTGGGGTGTATGCACCCAGCATCCCACTGGCCATGGACTACATGAAGCGCGGTTTGGAAACTTCCGATGCCTTCCACGCCGCGCTCATGAAGCAGAACGGCATCAAGACTTTGTGCAGCTATGACAAGGACTTCGACAAAATAAAAGAGATAACAAGAAAAGAGCCCTGAAATCAGGCGTCGAACTCCTTCTTTCGGCCCGCTCAAATCTCGAACTCCTTCTTTCTTCCCTTGCCTGCCTCGCGCACCGCGCGTGCAAGGGAAGAAATGGTCTTTTTCACGTCCCCGCTCTCAATCGCCGTGCCCACCTGCAAAATGTCTGCGCCCGCCTTCACCAGAGCCGATGCCTGCGCCGGCGTGCGCACGCCCCCGCCGATTATGTAAGGCACCGAAATTGAGGAGGCAACCATTCTGGCGAATTCGGGTGGCAGCGGGCCGGGGGCAGGATTGGAGCCTGAATCTGTGAGCACAAGCTTCATGCCCATGCACTGGGCGGCCATTGCGGCTGCGGCAGCCAATTGGGGCTTGGCGCGCGGGACAAGGTTCGCATCGCCGACCCAGCCGACGGTGCCGCCCGGCTCGCAGACAATGTAGCCTGTGGGCAGGGCCTCGATGCCCATGGCGCGAGCCGTTGGCGCTGCCAGAATCTGCGCCCCCGATATCCAGTATGGGTTGCGCGAGTTGAGCATGGACATGAAATAGACCGCATCCGCGTGCTTGGTAAGAGTGGTGACGTTGCCGGGGAAAAGCACAAGAGGCACCGAGATGCCGGCCTTTATTTCAGAGGCCACCCTGTCAAGAAGCTCGCCCCCCACGCCGGTGGAGCCTCCGATGAGTATGTAATCGGCGCCAGCTTCGGCAGCCGCGCGCCCGGCTTTGATGGCGGCCGATGCATCTGGGTAGTCAAGCGGGTCTATGAGCGCGGCCAGGAGGGCGCCGCGCTGACTCAGTGAATCCAGAAGATATTGGTAGGTCTTTCCGGCCATAGAAAAATCCCCATCAGTTTTCCAATCCAACTCCTCGCCCCTATTGGGAGGCTTTGAACTGCTTAATGACTTGAGCCAGCCCCTCTTTAAAGGATATGGCCGGCTTCCAGCCCAGGAAGCGCCGCGCGCGGTAGACGTCGAAAACGCGGTTTGAGGAGAGCTGGCGCAGCATCGAGGGGGTGAGGCTTGAGGCCTTGCCGCGCAGGCGGGAAAGAAGGGAATGCCCCCAGGCAAGCCCGTAGGCTGCGCCCGCCCCCATGCTTGCGGCAGGCGGGCTGGCGCCCAGAGCTTTTGCAGCTCCCTCCAGCGCCTGCTTCTGCGTGATTCGCTCGTCATTCACAAGCAGAAAGGCCGAGCCTGAGGGCACGTCGGCGCGCAGGGCGCGCAAAATGCCGCCCGCCACGTCATCCACATGCACCAGAGGCAGTACATTGCCGCCGTCGCCGATAAGCGTTGCCCGCCCGGCTTTGAGCGCTTTTAGCATTGGCCAGAAGCCTGTCTTGAATCCTGGGCCGTATATCATGCCCGGCTGCAGCACCGCCACAGGCAGGCGCTGCGCCCATTCCAGCGCTTCCATCTCGCCCGCATTTTTTGTCCTTCCATATGCGCCGTTGGGCTTGTGGGGGGAAAACTCGTTTGCAGGCATTGGGGGACAATCGCCATAGACCGAGATTGAGCTGATGTGCACAAAGCGCGCGAGCTTGGGAGGGCAGGCGGAGAGAAGGTGAGATGTGGTGAGCACGTTGGCGTCATAGAGCGCCGCCTCGCCGCCTTCCTCGTCAACAGAGCCTGTGCAGTTGACAATGTGCGTTGCGCCGGCCAGCGCGCGGGCAAGAGAGGAGGGGTCGGAATAATCCGCCACTTTGGCGCGCACACCTGCTGGCAGGCCGGCGGCTGCCTCCTTTGTTCTCACCAAAGCCAGCATTGGGATTTTGCGCGCGCGCAAAAGCGCGCACAGGCGGCCTCCCAGCCGGCCCGAGGCTCCGGCGACTACGACAAGCATGAGAAAGTGGGGGATGGGAAGAATAAAAAGACAAACCTAGTCGCCAGAGGCCAGCTCCCGCTTTTGTGAAGATTTGATCAGAACTCAAGATCATTCCTCATGGTCCGCCGGAGTCTCTGAGGTTCGCGGCGTCAGGAATACCTCGATATCATCATCTCGGCAAGTATGGGACAGGCGGAGGTTTTAATGGCTGCGAAAAGCTCAGAGCCGCACGCCGGCGCCAATCAAAAGCCCGAAGATGAGCGCGGCCGCCAGGCAGTAGTAGCCGAACCAGCGCAGGCGGCCTGTCTGCAGCATGCGCATCAGCACGCCAATCGATGCATAGCCGGCCAGCAGGGCGGCCAGTGAGCCGGCCAGCATGAGCGAGGGGTCCATCAGAGCAGCGCCGCCCTGCACAAACTCAAGGAGGGAGGCGACTGTCATGGCCGGCGCGCCGATGAAGAAGGAGAAGATTGCGGCCTCGCGAGGCTCCACTCCCATCAGCAGGCCGGTGCCGATTGTGGAGCCTGAGCGCGAGATGCCCGGTGCCACCGCCACACCCTGCGCCAGCCCTATCAAAAGGGCAGAGCGCGCGTCAAGAGGGCGGGTTTGGGGGCGCGGCGCGCCGGCTAGAAGCAGGAAGAGGCCTGTGACCGCCAGCAGTGCGCAGACAATGAGAGGCTGGCTGAACAAACCTTTGAAAAACGCGCGCCCGGCAAACCCCAGCACGGCAGTGGGGATGCCGGCCAGCGCAATCAGCCCGATGTAGCGCCAGGAGGCAGGGTCGCGGGCCAGCAGGCCCATGCCCAGCTGCAGGATGCGCGCGCGGAAATAGAGAAGGATGGCCAGCGTGGTGCCGGCCATTATGACGATGTCGAATTCGGCAGGCACGTTCAGGCCAAGCAGGGTTTGGGCTATGACAAGGTGGCCGGAGCTTGAGACAGGGAGCCATTCCGTAAGCCCCTGGATGAGGCCCAACAGGATGGCTGCTGCAATGTCCATGAAAAACCCCTAAAATTTAGGGAAGAATGAAAGGGGAAGAAAAAGGATTAGTTGCTGTAGACTGCCTTCTTGTCCACTATGATGTGGTCTGAGGAGGCCAGCACGGACGAGTAGGGGATTACAAGCAGCCCGTCCTCCTTGTTGAGCGAGCGCGCGGTGGGGTTGTCGAGGTTGGGCTCAACAAGCATTGATTCGAGCTTGCCGCTCACTTCGTGAACGTTGAGGTCGATGAGCTTGCCCAGCTCCTCGCCGTCGTTGGTTATGACTTTCTTGCCTGCCAGCTGTTTGGCAATGACGATTTTGGGCATGAGGACCACCTGCATTTGATACTGCTCATGCGCTAGCACCTTTTATTTTAAATAGCTTTGCACGGCACCGACGTGAAAGAAGGCGTAAAAGGGGTGTTGGAGGGAAGCAGGGGCAAAACTGGTCGGATGGAGGGGTTAGGGGACGCAAAACAAGCCGGGCAATCGGGAGTCTGACTATTTTTTAATATGTGGGCATACATATTATGACGTGATTTTATGAGACATCCTCCCAGTTTCGTGAAGCCCAGCAAGGATGCCAGCACGCTGATGTACGAGCTGTTTTCTGTCCAATCCTTCCCGGAGGCAAAAGCCGTTCTTCGGCGCTATGAGAATGCGGCAAAGATAACGGTGTTCGAATCCTTGTTTTCGAGTGGTAGGGATGGTGCGTTTAGCCTGAAACTTCGGGATACTGACGAGGCCATTCTCTCAATCAGGCGAAAGGCATTGAGTGCGCTGCATCCGAGCATGGCCAAGCCCCAGCCGATTGATGAAAAAGAAAGGGCGGAGACGCTTGACCGGGGGATTTATTCCCTGCTGGAAATCGGATTCTATCTCAAAGAGGTCAAAGAGCACAATCAGGAGCTGAAAAGCTTGCGCGAATTCTCTCGCCTTATGGCGCCGGATAAGGCCTACAGCAGCCTCTTGTAAAGCTGCAGGTGCGACACAGAGCCTATTTGGACAACATCTGACGGGGCGGCGAGGCCCAAGGAGAGGGCCGCGCCAATAGCTGCTTTTCCCGCCAGATTGGCGGAAGTGCAGGCATTCAGGTGCTTGGCCAAGCCAACCGCATCAGTCGCCTGCTCGCCGTAGAATGAGGCGTATTTGGCCAAGTCCAGCACCCGGCCCCCGCCAGAATGCTTTTTGCCCAATACATCCTCGTCTGCCGCTGCAAGAACAAGCTCGGAGCCCTGACGGTGCAAACGAAAACGAATTTTGGCTGAGGCGGCCTTTTTCATGGCCCATGAAAGGAAGGGCAGAATAAAAAGCCTGCATGGGCCAATCAATTTCGGACCCGTGGTGGAATGGTTAACACGTCGCTCTTACAAGGCGAAGACTGAGAGTTCGATTCTCTCCGGGTCCACACTTATTTTTGAAAAAATATTAGCCCCTACCGGATTCGAACCGATGTCTTCAGGTTCAGAGCCTGACGTCCTTGCCGCTAGACCAAGGGGCTATTTTCAACAACCGCTCCCGATGCTTTGTATTATGGAACCCTATTTCTTTTAAATAGCGGTTAGTGTCCTCCTTTCTGGTCAGAAAAACGTTTCGGTGAATCAATTTGCTCGGGTGGAAGCCCAGTTTTAACAGCGCTTTTCTATAGGCGCACGACAAAGACCTGTCGGTGTTCTTGAAGCCTATCCTCACCGTGCCGGGATCTTTATTCGAAAGGCGATAAACAGAGCCGTCGGTATCTGTCAAGCCGCGGACGAAAGACCCAAGGCATTTGGGGTCTTCAAGCAGCCATGACTGGAAGGTGAATCTGGACTTAAGGCCAGGAAGATTATTCAGAAGGAAAGTGGAAAGCTCCCTGCTGTTGACGCATACGTACAAGCCCCGCCCCCGTTTTGTCAGCGAGCTTTTCAGACCGAAGAGGGTCCGGAATAAATTCGAGACAAACTGGGCGTATTCCCGTTCTTGAAGCGGATGACATGCGACTCGTATCTGGTAAGCGCCATATTTCTTATTTACATAGACATTGCCATCGCCCAGAATAATTCCGAAAAATTCCGCAAGAGATGGCGAATCGGGCGGAACTTTGATGCTGTTCCGCCCCTCCAGCGAGTTTCTGCCCCCCAAAGCCTGCCCCCACGAGTCTTTTCTTCTTTCCATTACCCATCGTTCATAGCGCCGCGACCTGTCTATTCGGGAATATATCCTGGAAGGCAGGGAAGCGGTTTCGTATCTCCACTCCTTAAGGGCGTCTGGGCTGACGTCGAGTATTTTTGCGATATCTGACCAGTTCTTCGCCTTGTGCGATTCCTTGTAGTTCTGCAAAAGCTCGTGCTGCTTTCCGTTCTTGAAAATCAGGCGCATGAGAATTTGACTATTTGAACCACTTTTAAGGCTTGGAGAGGGCGACTTTCCGCTCGGTTGCTGCAGTTCGCGCTTCATCCGCCGCTGAAGGCGCCAGTTTTCGCGCGAACAAATGGCTATAAGAATGAAGGGGGCGCTGCACGGGCTTGGCCGCCTCACTTGTCAAGCTCGATGTATTCCTTGAGCAGCTTGCGCGCGGGCTCTATCTTGTCCACCTGCATTGCGTCGAAGACCACGCCGTCGCCCTTGGCCAGAATCGACACATTGACTATGCTGATGCCGGCGTCGGTGAGAATCTGCGACACGCGCGCCAGCTCGCCGGGCTTGTCCGCAAGCCTCAGCACGAGGATGTCGGCTTCCATGACGGAGTAGTTGTTGGCCTTGAGCATCTGTGAGGCGCGGGCCGCGTCGGTGAGGCCGATGATGACGAAGGCCTTGCCCCCTGCGGAGGCTGCCGAGACTGTTTCGATGTTGATGTGGGACTTGCCCAGTATGTAGGATATGTCGGCAAGCAGGCCGACGCGGTCTTCGGCGAAGATGGTGATTTGCTTCATGAGCCATCCCCTCCCGGACGGCCCTGAGGGCCGTCCCCGCGGGCCACCACGGCCAGCTCGCGCACAAGGCCGCGCGGATGCACGCTCATCTGCCCCTCGGGCACGATGTCGAAATGGTTGGATGAAAGAAGCTCGGATGCTTGGATTGGGTCAGAAACTTCGAGCATGAGGTATGCCATGCCCTCGCACGACTGCACGCACAGGCCCTCGATGTTGATGCGCGCCTGCGCCATGAGGTAGGCGATGTCGGCGAGCAGGCCGATGCGGTCGTTGGCCACGATGTGTATGGGTTTCATGCCGCTCCCTCCCCTTCCGCCTCGCCGTCAAGGCGCAGGTAGGCGCCCAGCACCTTCTCTGCCTTGGCCGGCTTGTCCACGCGAAGAGCGTAAATCGAGGTGGCCTCGTCCTGGCTCACCACAGAGGCCTGCTCGATGTTGATTTTGCTGTCAGCCAACAGGCGCGTCATCTTGGCCAGCTCGCCGGGGCGGTTGGCCAGGCGCACCACCATCGAGTCGGACTGGAGGCAGCGGTAGCCGTTGGCCTCCAGCACTTCCATGGTGCGCTTGGTGTCCTTCACGCTGAGGTTGATGACCGCCTTGCCGCCCACCGAGGCAACGGAAATGGACTCTATGTTGATTTTGGAGCGGCCCAGCAGGTAGGAGAGATTGGCGAGCAGGCCGACTTTGTCGTCCACTAAGACGGTTAGTTGTTTCATGACCTCCACCTGTATCCGTATTTGACAAGAAAGGTTATATAGATATGGGAAAAACAGCGGGAAATACGACGAAAGCCGAAAAAACGCCCTAAATAATGGGCAAAATGTCGGGCGAACACAAGGCTTAAAAAAGGGTGTAAAACGGGCCGAAATGGGAGGGAAAGAGGGGGCGGAAAGGCTGAAAGCGAAGAGGAATGGAAAATGCCGCCGGCCGCTCAATGGGGTTCGGTTGGGAAGTTGGGGTGATTTTGTCTTTTGAGAACGGAAATGTCCCTATTCGGAATCGCGCGATGGAATTAAGACGGTGCGCGATTCCTATCCATTCACCAAAAGGCCGAACTTCCCCGAGCGGCCGGTGGCAGAATCGAAAAAATTATGCAGATACACGTTTATATAATTATGCAAACTGCTCGAAAAAGAATTGAAAATTAAAAATGGAGAAAATGGAAAGAAAAAGAAGGAGGCTAAAAAACGCCTTAATCCTCGCCCATGCCCCCCATGCCGCCCGGCCCGCCCGCGCCCGGCGCGGGGCCCTTGGCTTTCGAGGAAATCATGTCGTCGATGCGCAAAATCATGCGCGCGGCCTCTGAGGCTGACTGGATGGCCTGCCTCTTCACTTTGGCCGGCTCCAGCACGCCCACCGCCTTGACGTCCGCGACCTTGGAGGCGTAGACGTCTATGCCCCACGAGGCGTTGCCTGCCGTGCCGTGCTTGGCGCGCAATGCCACGAGGGTGTCGATGGCGTCCATGCCGGTGTTCTCGGCCAGCGTGCGCGGGATGAATTCCAAGGCTTCGGCAAACGCCTGGATGGCCAGCTGCTCGCGGCCGCCCACCTGCCGGGCATACTCGCCCAGGCGGGCAGCCAGCTCCATCTCGGCCGAGCCGCCGCCATACACGTAATGGCCCTCCTCAATGGCAGAGGAGACCGCGCCAATCGCGTCAACTACCGCGCGCTCGGCCTCCGCCACCACGTGCTCTGTGGAGGCGCGCACGAAGATGGTGACCGACTTGGGGTCCTTGCAGTTCTCCACAAAGACCATCTTCTCGCCCGCAATCGAGCGCTCCTCCACCGTGCCCGCGTCGCCCAAATCCTTGGCCGCGAGGTCGTCAAGCGAGGTCACTATGCGCCCGCCCGTTGCTCGCGCCAGCTTCTCCATGTCGGATTTCTTGACGCGCCGAACGGCGATGATGCCTTTCTTGGAGAGGAAGTGCTGGGCCATGTCGTCGATGCCCTTCTGGCAGAACACCACGCTCGCCCCCGACTTGGAGATTTTCTCTGCCATGTCCTTGAGCATCTTCTCCTCCTGGTCGAGGAAGGACTGCATCTGGTCGGGGGACTTGATGTCTATCTTGGCGTCGATTTCGGTCTTCTCGATTTCGAGGGCCGAGTCAATCAGGGCGATTTTGGCCTTGGCCTGCGATTTGGGCATTCCGGAGTGGACGATTTCCTTGTCAACAAGCACGCCCTGAATGAGGGTGGTGTCGTGGATGTCGCCGCCGGCCTTCTTCTCGATTTTGATGAGCTCGTCGTCCACCACATAGGAGCTGCCCTTCTTCTCCGCAACCTGCGTGACTGCCTTTACGACAAGCTTCGCGAGCTGGTCCTTGGCCGTGCCGCCCGCGACCGATTTGGAGCCCATGGAAATCGAGGCCATCTTCTCCAGAGCCGCGGTGTCGTTGAGGCCCACCGGCTGGGAGATGCGGGCCAGAAGCTCGTCGCACTTGCGCGCGGCCTCCATGTAGCCCTTCACTATGGTGGAGGCGTGGATGTCCTGGTCAAGCAAATCGCCGGCGTTCTTCAGAAGCGAGCCGGCAATCACCACCGCGGTGGTGGTGCCGTCGCCGACCTCCTTGTCCTGCGTCTTGGCAATCTCGACCATGATTTTGGCGGCAGGGTGCTCGACGTTCATTTCCTCCAGAATGGTGGCGCCGTCGTTTGTGATGATGATGTCGCCCATGTCGGAGACCAGCATCTTGTCCATGCCTTTTGGCCCCAGGGTGGTGCGCACGATGTTCGCCACGGCGTAGCCCACCATGATGTTGGTGCGCTGCGCGTCGCGGCCCAAGACGCGCTGGCTGCCTTCCGGCAGGCCGCTCTGGTTCTGCATCCTGTCTGCCATAATAAAACACCTCGAATGAGTAACGCTTCGACGAGCGAAAACAGAGGATATCCTCTATTGGTTCTGCACCCCATATGGGCAAGAAATTAATAAAATGCTATCTGGGCGGCCCGGAGGCGAGGGGGCTTATTTGCCCATCACCGTGATTTTGCCGTATTTGCCTGCGGAGAGCTGGGGCTGCTGCTTGAACTCGGAAATCCAGCCGTTCTCAATCTGGATTTTGTCGCCCACGCTGATTTTGTCGATGTCGTCGTTCCACAGGGACAGGGTGATTGAGCCCGAGTCGTCCTGCAGGGTGGCGTTGCACACGCGCAGGCGCTTGCCGAACTTGGAAACCACGTCGCGCGGCTCCTCCTTGGCCGTGACCTCGCCCTCGACGGTGACGTTGCCGGAACCTGCGCGCACTTCTGAGATTTTGACCATAGCATTACCTCTGCTCTTTTGCCATACAAAAGAGATTGATGCATCCATTGCGCCAAAAGGGGTTAATAAAAGAATGGGTGGCCGGCCTAAAAAAAGGCCGGGCCGCCCGTGGGAGAGGAGGGGGGGCCGAAAAATGGCCCGCCCGCCCCGAACATTTTTTCCCGCTCAATACATGCCCAGCGCGGCCGCGAGCGCGGCAGGGTCAACGGCGCGCGAGAGGCCGTCGATGCCGGAGGAGATGACGAACGACACCGAGAGCAGCACGCCTGCCATCACTATGGCCACGGCCACGTTGCCTCGCTTGAGCTCCTTCATCTCGTCGATTTCGGTGGTGATTTTGTCAAGCACCTTGATTGCGAGGTTGATGGAGAATGTGGCTGCGGCAATGGCGATGATGAGCTGCAGCACGCCAATCACCAGGCCCACAAGCATAGGCCCCACGCCAAGCGAGAGAGGCACGGAAGTGGTGAGGTTGGCCACGCCGCGCTGCACCACGTTCGCTATGGAGAACACCACGGCGGCCATGAGTATGCCCACGGCGGCGTTGCCTTTCTTGATTTCGTCCATCTCGTTGATGCCTTCCGTCATGCGGTCGAACATCCGCAGACCAATGTAGACCGAGCTCATCGCCAGGCCAAGGCCGATGAGGAGCTGCAGAAGCGCCATCACCACGCCGAAGGCGGCGGTTCCGATAATGGTTTCGACTGACCCAACCATGATATCACACCCCGCCCAGCGCCCTATTCGAGAGAGGGGCGCCTAAGGCCGGATTTGGGGTTTTATCCATCAGGGATTTATAAGAATTGCCCGGACAGCCCAGTGCATGAAGCCCACCTATGCGCAGAGCGGCGTGGACGTGCGCGCCGTCAAGGCCGCGCAGGCAAGCATCAACGCCCTCATAGCCTCCACTTCCAACACCCACACCCCCGACTTTCTGGCAGGCCATTACGCGGGCGTGTTCGAAGTTGAGGGGCGCAGGCTCACGGCCCACTGCGACGGCGTGGGCACAAAGCTCATGGTGGCGCAGGCGCTTGACAAGCATGATACGGTCGGCATTGACGCGCTGGCCATGAATGCCAACGACCTCATCTGCGTCGGCTCAGCGCCCATTGTGGGCGTGGATTATCTTGCCATGTCGCGCTTGGATGAGGAGCTTGTGGAGCAGGTGATGGCAGGCCTTGTTGCAGGCTGCAAGGAAGCCGGAGTTGCGCTCATCGGCGGCGAGACAGCCATACTGCCGGACATGCTGAAAGGAGACAAGACAAAGAAGAACCCGAAGCGCGCCGACTATGATTTGGCCATGACTGTGGTGGGCACGCTGGAGCGCGAGCCCATTACAGGAAAGGAAATGAGGGTGGGGGACGCGCTCATCGGCCTTGAGTCAAGCGGGCTGCACTCGAATGGATTCACTCTTGCGCGAAAGCTGCTGCCGGTCAAAGAATGGGGCAAGGAGATGCTCACCCCCACAAGGCTCTATGTAAAGCCTGTATTGGACATGCTCAAGGCCCACGCATCCTGCATGCACGGAATGGCGCACATCACCGGCGGGGCCTTCTCCAAGCTGGGCAGGATAGGCGCGCACGGCAACGTGGGCTTCGAGCTTGACGGCCTGCCAAAGCCCCAGGGCGTTTTCGCTGAATTGGAAAAGAAAGTGGGCAGCCAATACGAGCTTTACCGCACGTTCAACATGGGAGTGGGCATGGTGATTGCCTGCGAGAAGGACGCGGCAGAGGGCGTGATGAAAATCGCCCAAAAGCACGGCGCCTCGCCCTCGGTCATCGGCCATGTGGTGGCCAAGCCCGACGTGGTGCTGGTGAGGGGCGGAAAGAGAATCAGCCTGCTGTAGAAGCGCTGTTTTTCAGAGGTCGAGGGCAAAGAGCCAGTGGTATTCCGGCGCCAGCGGCTGGTCGATGCCCAAATCCACACTGGCCGATATTTTCAGGCCGTGCGAGCGGAAGGTCTCTTCCCAGCCCCAGGGCGTCTGGAAATTGAAAGGGCAGTTGACGTTGGAGTGCAGCACCCGGTTGTAGAACCAGTCCAGCACGGCGTTGAGCTGGCGGTGCTCGTCATTGAAATAGACGCTCTCGATGACCACGATGCGCTTGTTGGTAACCCGGATGGTTTCAGACAGCACGTCCAGGGGGCGGTCCGCGTGATGGAAGACCACGCTCGCTATGGAGGTGTCGAACTGCTTGTCCGAGTATGGCAGACGCACGCCGTCATAAATGTCGAGGGGAAGGGCGCTTGTGTTGTAATCAAGGACGTCCACGAGCCGCACGAACTTGCCGAGCCTGGATTCGGCCAGCTCGCCCACCTTGCCGTCGCCGGCGCCGATGTCGAGCACGGTACCGCCGAGCAGGTATGGGCTTATCTGGCTGAAAATGAGGCCAGAACGGCCGCCGGCGCCGGCAGGGCCGCCAACAAGCTTGCTCTGCAGGCGCGCCTCGAAATCGGGGACAAGCTCGCGAAGTTTCTCCAGACAGTCATGCTCGAACTGCTGCTGGGCGGCCTGAGGATTGGAGACGAAATAATCATTCATAAAGAGCCTCAGGGCCGGCAGGATTTTGGCGCCCTGTTCCGGCCCGTCGCAGATGTGGCGGACGACCTGCTCCAGCGCGCGCCACATGAGCGGGCTCTTTTTGGCCGCTTCGTCCTTGAATATTTGGCTCGGCATCAGCTTGCGGTCGGCTGAGAGGGTTTTGAGATAGTCCAGAAAAGTGGAATGGACGGCAGGCACGGCGTTTGCCTTGAATAAGGCCTGCGCGTTGGGGTTGAGGTGGTATAGCATCGGACCACGCTTTAATGTTATAAATAGTATATAGTTATGAAGATATATAAATATAACTGACAGCTCCGCCGTCTATTCATGCGAATTCTTGGTATCGAATCCACCGCCCATACTTTCGGCGTAGGAATCTATGATTCTTCGGCAGATGCCATGCTCGCCAACCCAAAGGCGTTTTACAAGGCTCCTGCCGGGCAGGGAATGATTCCCGTAGTGGTGGCGGAGCACCACAAAGAGCATGGGGCCAAAATAATCGAGCAGGCAATGGAGCAAAGCGCATCTGATTGGGACTCAATCGATGCAATTTCCTATTCCGCAGGCCCCGGCCTTGGCCCCTGCCTCGCGGTTGGAGCAAAGGCGGCCTGTGCGCTGGCGGCCAAAAACAAAAAGCCGCTGATTCCAGTGCATCACGGGCATGCGCACATCGAGGCCGCGCGCTGGCAGACGAAATTCAAAGACCCCCTCGTGCTCTATGTGAGCGGGGGGAATACACAGATAATTACAGGCACGCGCAAGCGTTCGCTTTTCTGTCCTCCATTCGCCGTTTTGGGAGAAACCCTTGACATCGGCGTGGGAAATTTGTTCGACGCCTTTGCGCGCGAGCTGAAGCTTGAATTCGCCCACGGCTCCATTGTCGCGCAGAAGGCGATGCAAGGCAGGAACTACATCCCCATGCCCTACACTGTGAAAGGGATGAATTTCGCATTCTCAGGCCTTCTCACATTCGCATCAAAAATAATCCCTGACTATGACGAGAACGACCTTTGCTATTCATTGATGGAAACCGCGTTCGCGGAATTGTGCGAGGCGACAGAGAGGGCGCTGCTGCTCTCAGGAAAAAACGAGGTTCTTGTCTGCGGAGGCGTCGCGCAAAATACTGCGCTTATGAAAAAAATCGGCCAGATGGCAGACCTTCACGGCGCCCAATCCGGCACCTGCGAGGGGCAGTACAACGCCGACAATGGCGCGATGATTGCCCTGACCGGCTATTACCAATTCAAGAGGGGGAAGGCGATCAAGCCCCAAAGCGTCTGGAGCGACCAGAAATACCGGGTAGAGATGGTGGTATAGATGGATGGAGCTAAGAAATCCCTAAAAACAATTTCTTCCACACCAAGTAAACAAGGCGACGCCGAGAAATCCAATTCAGATATAAACGCTAAAAATGGGAGATTTATCGCATCATTGTTCCTCTTTGCATTCTTTGCATTCTCTCTGTTACTAACCTGCATAGTTTTTTATTATCAGTTTAAGGCTTCTGACAAATTGGCAAAGTGGACCGAGGCAGATGCAACTATCGCTGGCAAGGTGCAATCCGGAAAACATATGGATGCAGTGATAAGCTATCAGTTCGGTGAGCTATCAAAACAAAATATTCATGTGGATGTTTGCATGGAACAAAACCCCCATTTTATTCCTTCCAAAGCCAAGGTAATGGTAAATCCTAAGAATCCAGAGGAAGCCGAGTTCAAAGATTGCCTTGAGGGCGAATCCACGGGAATCCCAGTGATCCCTATCGTAATGTCCATCGTATCACTGCTCATGGGGATTCTTGTGCATTTTGGCAAGCTCAAACTTAAGGGGCAGGGCGATTAGCCCCAAGGAAGTATGGATGGACCAAAGGTTCAGAGTGGATATGGTGGAATAAGGAAAAGTGGTGTACGCGAGCAAATATCAAAAAAGGCAAAAAGCGCGTTTATTTCTTCCCTTTCTTCTCCTGTGGCTTATCTTTGAAGATAAGGTGGAGGTCATACGTGAGTATCAGAAGCCCGAATTTCTTATGAAGGTTATATGCCTTTCTTTTGGGCAATACTACTTCTTCTCAAAATAGCCGCACTTGCCGCACGCGCGGCGGTCCTTGTGGTCGGCGAGGCGGATGCCCGGCCCGCACTTGGGGCATGACTTGCCCCCCTTGTATGGCTTGAAGGATTTCTTTTTTGCAGGAGCTTTCTTTTCGTCAGCCATGAAAATCAACCAGCCGGCCTACTTTTTCGCCGGAGCTTTCTTCTCCTCCTTCTTTTTCTCCTCTTTCGCCAGCAGCGCGTCGCGGATGAGCAAATGCTTCTTCTCCCCCTTAAGCGCCGCCTCGGGAGTCGGATAGGCGTGCGCAAGGCCGGAGGCAGTGTGCATGCCGAACGAGCCGTCCATGCGCACCACGCTCAGGCGCTCGGCCGGAATTGAGAGGGCCATCGAAAGCGCCTCGCGCACCTGCTTGCGCGAGGGCATGGCGCCCTCGAAAGTGAGCGAGAAGCGCACGTCGGTGCGGCCCAGCAGGGCGTTGTTGGTTTTGGAATCAATTGAGATGTTCATGCAAGTTCACCAGTATCAGTATCTTAGCGCACGCGCTGGATTGCGCGCCGGCCCATGGCCGAGAGCAGCTCGACTTCCTTGCCCGGAGCGGCGTCTTTCAGCATTTCCTCGGGCACTTCCAGCTCGAATGTCTCGAACGTGGTGGTGTCCATTAGCTGCGCCACTTTCCCGTTCATCGAAACAATCTGCGCGTTGCCGCGGTCTATGATTGGAACCTCGACGTCCTGGTCGGACGGGCCGAGCCACTGCTTTTTCTGCCCGTCGAACACGCCGATGGCGGTGACGCGCATCTTGGCCGCGCCGTGCTTGCCGGGCTTGGATGTGTCGATTGACACCACCCGGCAGGGGATGTCGTCGATGAGGATGTATTTGCCCTCTTTGAGCTCTTTGGCCGAATTGAACAGCTTCTCCATTAAACCAACTCATGGGTTTCTGCAATAGGATTGATGGTTTCTATGGAGAGAGGACAATATTTAAATCGGCTGGTTTAAAAAGACACGAATAATCAAGAATTACCAAAGTATTTATATGGATTATCTGCGTCAATAAATGCATGAACAAGTTAGAGAAATTTCGCTCAGTTGATGGGCAAGAGCCGCCTGCGCACGGCGGGGAAACCGGCCTGAAGCAGGCGGAGCAGGGCGTGGCCCTGCTGCTGCGCCCCCATGAGCGGCAGGTGCGCCTTCACGGCCTGCGCTTTGCCGCCAATGAGGGGCCGAGCGTTGTGCTGGGCGGGCGCAAGCGCGCGGTCGAGGGCGTGTATTAGGCTATTAAGCCCGCCGCCCCAAAATCTTTTGCGAAGTGTTGCTATGATTATCGGCGCAATGAACAACCCCCACAAGGGACTGATTGAGCAGATTCACCTGTTCGGCGAGATGAACTTCGACTATGCCGAGGTGACGATTGAGCACCCCCACGCACGGCCGGAGTGGATTGAGAGGCACAAGAAGGACGTGCTTGACGCCCTCCAATCCTACAATTTGGGCACGCTGGCGCATCTGCCCTGGTATTTCTCCATAGCGCACCCCTACGAGCGCGTGCAGAAGGCCATCAACTCGGAATTCACGCAGGCCTTCCGCGCCGCGCAGATGCTGGGCGCGCAGAAAATCACTCTGCACACAGAAACTCTTTCCCCATCCATCCAGAGCCGCGAGTCTTCCATGCAGAATGCAGTTTCCACCCTCAAGCTTCTGCACAAGGAAGCGACCAACATGGGCCTTGACTTGCTCATCGAAAATCTGGATGCAAAATCATTGTCTATTGAGGAGTTCAAAACCCTCTTTTCGCAAGTGGACATGGGCCTCACTCTTGACGTTGGCCATACGCAGACGGCTAAAGGCGAGGGGCTGGAGAATTACCTCCGCGCGCTTGCCCCGCGCATAAGGCACGTGCACCTTCACGACAACATGGGGCAGAACGACGACCACCTGCCGCTTGGGGCGGGAAGGATGGAAGTGGAAAAAGTGGTCAAGGCGCTCAAAAGCAAGTATGACGGCACCATCACCCTTGAGGTGCATTCCGACGACCCGCACTATCTGGAATACTCGAGGCAGAGGCTCGACATTTTGTGGCATGGGAAGAAGAAGCACCTTGAGGACCAGAACTATTTGCAGCCATAGGGCCAGAATGCGGACTGCTTCGCGGCCCGCGCGCGCAGTTCCGTTTCCAACTCGTGCGCGGATGAAAAGAACCGCGCGCACTCCAATTGGTAGTATTCCTCACAGGAGTCGGGGACCGGGATGTTGTGCTTAAAGAAGTGGAGGAGGCTGGCGGCGTAGGGTGCGTCTGGGGTGTTGGTATACAGCACCTCCTGCGCGCTGATGATATCAAATCCTTCCTTTCTGGCGCTCCGGGCCGTGAGCCTGACACACTGACTCGAATTGAAGCCTGAGATGATGAGAGTGGAGGCGCCGGCATCCAGCAGCGTATCCTTCAAATCGGTGTCCCAGAACGCGCTGAAGCCGTTCTTTTTGATTATTCTGCTCTTTTGGCCGGCCGCCAACACGAGGGCCGGCATGACGACGTGGCTCTCCTTAAGAAAGAAGAAAAAAGTCGGAATTTCCAGCTTGGCGGCGGTGGAGATAAGGGAGCGGAGTGGCTTGAGGTCGCGAAATGGACGGGGCGGCGAAGGTCTCCCGCGATCGGACAGGGCCGTCTCCATGTCGATGACCAGCAGGGTATGGTTCTTCAGCAACGGCTTATTGGTTCCATTGACGATTGCGTTTTTCATGTATTATTTATGGAAATACGTGTTTATTTAGCTTTTCTTCTTCGCCAGCGCAGCCGCGTCCGCGCCTTCGGCCACCAAACGATATTTGGCCATGAAGGCGCGCATGTCCCCGCCTGACGCGGCCCATGCCTTTTCCAGAGCAGGGCCTGTCAGGCGCTGCCAGTGATGCGATGAAACGATGGAATCCAGAGAGGCGGCCGGTGTTTTTGCCACCTCTTTCAAAACTTCCGGGATGACTGCCCTCGTGATTTTGTTTTTGGCGCACAGCTCAAGGGTTTCGCGCAATGAGGATTCCCCGATGGCCTCTACCTGCACTCCCTCGCGCCTCAAGGACACCATCGTCTGCTCCAGCGTGATGGCAACCAGTTTAGCATCCAGCCCCCCGCCTACTAATTTCTCAAACAAGGCATACTGCCTCGAGCGCAGCATCTGCTCGCCCAATTCAGGGCCAAGGAGGGAGGCGAGACGGGACGAGCGCGCTTCGACTGTGTCGATTTTTTTGCTGCCTGCCGACTCCTCCATTTCCCGTGTTATGCGGATGGGTGGAATGTCTGTTTCGGGATACATGCGGTGCGCCCCGGCCATGGGGCGCATGAAGGACGAGCCGCCCTTCTCGTCCGCCTTGCGGGTTTCGCGCGGCACGCGGCGCGCCAGAGCGCGCGAAAGGGCGGCGCGCATGGCCGGCTCTGCCTTTTGTTTCAAGTCGGCGATGAGAACGAATGCGTCATCTGATTGGAGATGGAGATGGGAGCGCAAGGCGGAGATTTCGCGCTCGCTGAATTTATACTTCGCCAAATCCTCGTCAGAATGGATGAGGCCGTGCACTCCGCCGGCCATTTTCGCATAATCCGACAGCTCTGTGCCGAAGCGCCTTCCCTCATAGAGCGTGCGCCCCAGCAGGCCGGCCATTTTCGGAAGGCGGGCTGCCAGAACAACGCCAGAGGATGGGCCTGAAGCGCCGGCGCCTTTCGCGCCCAGCGCGCGTGAGAGGATGGGACAGGCAGTTGAGGAGAAGAGGGAGGAAACGTCTGCAGATGAAAGGGGCGCCTGCGAACCCAGCCCCCTATTTTTCATCTCTTGCGAGATTTCAATCAGCCCCTCCTGCCTCTTGACTTCATTCTCAATCAGCAGGGGCAGTATGCGTATGTCCTGCAAGCCCTTGATTTCCACCCGCTCGCCGCCCGGAACGGATACGTTCACGTCCTGGCGGATGGTGCCAAGCCCGCGCATGGTGTTGGGCAGCATGCGCAAAGCCATGCCAATGGCTTCTGCGCCGGCCTGCGCCTCTTGCGGAGTGGTGAACACGGGCGCAGTTGCTATTTCGATAAGCGGGATTCCGAGCCTGTCTATGCGAAAGCGCACGCTTGAGCCGATTGCGGGCAGGATGCCGGCGCTTTCCTCCTCCAAACAGATGGTTTCAAGCGGAATTGGCCCTGATGGAGAGGGCAGCGAGCCGCCCATTGCAACGAGGCAGGTGCGCTGGAATCCGGAGGTGTTGGAGCCGTCCACCACGGTCTTGCGCATCACCTGCACCTCATCTGCCAGACCCGAGCCTGCGTGGCGCGCAAGAGCCAGCACTGTCTGCAAATGCACGGCATTGAGAGGGTGGGGAGGCTCCTCATCCGCCTCCACCAGGCATGTGCTGGATGGAGGGGCGGCATATTCCACGCTGCGCGAGCGCGAGGCTTCGAAGGCTGCGGCAATGTCAAGCTCTCCGCCCTCGCCTGCGGATGCGCGAAGCCTGCGCAGGATGGAATAGTGGGCTGGCTCAAGCGGCGCGTCTGGCGCGGGTGAGGGGCAGGCGCAGAACAGCTTGGGGCCACTCAGGCGCTGGTGTATTTCCAAACCGCAGAGCATGGGAAAATCACGCATCTATTCCAGCCTGTCCTGCATGGACGGCAGGGCGTCCTCGATTGGCGAGCGCGGCAGGATGTCGCGGGCGCGGGGGGCAAGCATGAGCTTGGCCGCCTTTTTCGAATCCTTCTCCTGTCCCAGCGCCCAGCACATTTTCACATACGCGGTTTCGGCAAGCCAGTCGCATTCCTGCCCTATGACGCCTGCCTCCTGCAGCAGCCTGCCCGGCGAATACACGTCCATGTTCACCCTGCCCCCGAAGGTTTGTGAGGCCATGGCCAGCAGCACGCCGGAGGAATGCAGCTGTCGCAGGGTGGGCAGGATGGAATGCTTGGAGGAAGGCTCTGACGACCACACAGGGGCATGGCCCAAGCCCGTGCCGGCTATGAGCACGCCGTCATAGTCTGCCCATTTTTCCACCGTTTTGGGCGTGAGGCCGGGATAAATCCAGGCCATGTGCGCATTCTCGCTGAACTTGTTTTTGAGAATGAGATGGCGCGCGGAGTCTGACTTGGGAACATCGGAGTCAGTGATGGAGACTTGGCCCGAGCGCACGTCCGCCCGGCCTATGGGCGGAAGGCCGATGGAGCGGAAGGCGCCGCGGGCGGAAGAATGGTATTTGCGCACCCGCGTGCCCCAGTGAAGATGGGAGATGGAATCGTCCGCGCCTGCGTGCATGCAGATTGCCACGCCGGCCCATGGAGCGCGGGCCGCTAGGCAGGAGGCGAAAAGATTGTCTGCCGCATCTGACGAGCCCCTGTCAGGAGAGCGCTGGGCGCCTGTGAGCACCACAGGCCCGGGCAAATCCTGCAATGAATAGGCAAGGGCTGCTGCAGTGTAGCCCATGGTGTCTGTGCCGTGCGCAATGACTATTCCGGCAGCGCCGTCCTTGAACGCATCCGCCACTCCCTGCGCGAACAGGGCCCAGTGTGAGGGCAGCAAATCCTCGGACAAGAGGGAGAGGACGGAGCGGGTCTTGAGGGGGGCTAGTGAGGAGAGGGCCGGGATTGAGGCCAGAAGCTCGTTTGCATCCAGCTGGGGGGAGACTGCGCCGGTCGCATAATCCACCTTGGAGGCAATGGTGCCGCCTGTGGAGAGGAGATAAATAGGCGGGCGGGTTTTGTCCGAAGCAGAGGCAGACTTGGACGGCAGGTACACTTTTGCGTCAATTGGAACAGCACTCAGGAAATCCTCCGCCTTTCCGGCCGCCTTGCTTATTTTCGCCCCCTCTATGCTCACGCCGATGTTGTAGCCTGACTTGAGCTTGAGAACAAGGCAGCCCTCGTCCCCTATGTCAGGGCGGGGCATGAGCAAACCCTCGAAAGACTGGCCGCCCCGCTCGATGATGACAGGCTCGCCGACTTTGACGCCGGCCTGCATCAGCAGGCGCTCGGCAGCGGGGGAATACATGAAGGGGGAATAGGATGGGAGGGATAAAAAACAAATCGCCGCTCCCCCTCTCTTTTTTCAGGGATTTGCCCGCATCAGCGCTTGGAGAACTTCCTGCTTTTCTTCCAGATTTCCTCAAAATAAGCCCGGAACGCATCGGCAATCTCCTGATTGGTGATTTCGATGGTAATCGGGTCGGAGGATACCACGGTGATAGTCGCCACGTCCTTGTAGCCCCCGAACCAGACGGGGGTATTCACCTCCATAGGCATGTAGCGCGCATCGCACCCCGCATAGCTGTTGCGGTTTGCCAGCACCTTCGGTTCTGTGCGCTGGTCGAAAAGAAGCCTGCACCTTATTCCGGCCCTCGCGCGCCGGACGTGGTCTTTCTGGTAATAGGGATGGTAGTATTCCGGCTGGTCGTGCGGGATGTTGATAAAGAAATACTCCTCCCCACGGGAGAGCTTCTGGTAACTGTGCTCATGCACAGCCACCATGCCGCGAAAGCCCCGAAAGACCTTGACTTCAGTCTGCTTGGCCGAGTGCTGCAGGGCCAGAAGGTCGGGGATCAGATGACTGAAATCCTGCCGCCTCTTTTTCAGCCGGGTTTCCTCCTCGTCCAAGTATTCGCCGATTTTCTGCGGGTCGGCAGCCTGGTAATGCTTCATCTTGCCCTCAGTGACATAGGAAACCAGGCCCTTTTGCATGAGGTTGTCCAGCAGCTGATAGACGATGGAGCGGGCCACTCTGGCCTCGCGCACGATGGCGCCGGTTTTCGAGGGGCCGAGGCGCAGGAGCGCCAGATAGACCCGGCTCTCGCCGGGCGTGAGGCCGATTTTGGCGAGAGCGGAAAAGTCCATGGACGGATTTTGGGCGCTTTCTGCTTATAATACTGCATACTAGTGGTGGTGAGCAGATTAATAATAAGCAGGAGGGGGCTAAGTTATAGTGGGAGGGAAAAGATGAAGACTCTAAAGTTCGCCAAAAAGATTTTGCCGTATGTCATAGCCGGAACTATGGCATTCTCCAGCCCATTCTACAAGATGCACGGGCAGGAGCCAAAACCGGTTCCCACAAAGCCTGCGCAGGAACAAGTCAGCAAGCCCAGCGAGGCGGGTTCTGCTGACACGAGCATGACCCAAAAGAAACTGGACGCCTTAGAAGGCGCGGGAGACTTTGTAACCCGCAATTTCAAGGCAATATGGTATGTATTGGGTGCCATAGCCTTGATTGGCGCGGGGTGGGCCGTGCTGGAGGTTAGGAGCTTTAAGCGAGCTCAACGAGAATGGGCCAAAGAGGCTGCAGACGAACTGGCAGGACGCGAAGAAGAGATTCCGAAGATTGACTGGGGGAGTAAGGACCTTTTCCAAAGAATGGAGATCTGTGAAAAGACCTTTGCCGCGATTTTGCCGAGGGCCAAAAAAATAGAAACCCATGAGGAATTCCTGGCCATTCTGGACGCCAAAGGAATGAGCCTTCGTGAATTCCAGGTTCTTTTTGCAAACACGGTGAACAAAATGCTCTCCGGGCAGGGAGAAGACTAGGCTTAAGAATTTGTCCTTATCCAGTCCTTGTAAAGCCGCGCCGTCTCCTCGGGCCTTACAGAATTCATCACAGCCCCGAAGCCAAGCTCGAAGCCTGCCCACTGCCCGATGCGGGGGCAGAGCTCGAGATGGAAGTGGAAGTTCTTCTGCCGCAGGGGGGCAAGATGGAATATGAGGTTGTAGGCAGGATAGTTTAGCGAGGAGTCCTGCGCGCGCAGGATGGAGCGCAGGGTGCGGGCAAGCGCGGAAATGGAATTCTCGTCCAAGTCGGTCAGGCTGGGAGTGTGCGCGCGCGGCACAATCCATACTTCATGATTGAAGCGCGGGGCCCACGGAGCAAGCGCAAGAAAAGGCCCGTCCTCTATGATTTTGCTGTACTGGTCATCCACAGACAGAAGGCAGAAAGGGCAGGAGGATTTGCACACTTTCTCGATTTTCTTAAGCTCTGGCGGCACTATGGGCAGGCCCACAAGCTGGGTGTGGGCATGCGCAAGAGATGCGCCGCCAGCCAAGCCCTCGTTCTTGAACAGGGCCACTGCCTTGAGCTTGCGCTCCGCTGCCTGCGAGCGCACGCGCTTGGCAAGGAAGAGGAGATAGCGCGCCATGGCCGCCTCGTCAAGCTCGGAAAGATGCCGGCCATGCAGCGGAGTCTCGACTATGATTTCGTGCGAGCCAAAAGCTTTTGGAAAAGAGCGGGAGAAGGCGGGAAAGGCGTTGGGAAAACAGCGCAAAGACCATGGAGTGTTTTTCTGGCTTGGGACTCTTTCTATTTCAGGCGGAGTCTTGCTTTCATTGCCGGGACAGAAATAGCAGTCTGCTGGCGAGCCGAGTGGAGCGGGCGACGCGCCCATCTCGTGCGGCCTGCCCGCGCGCGCGGGGGTGAGCACCACAGTCCTGCCCAAGAAATCCGTGCGCAGCTCGTGCCCGTCATTGCCTGATGAGTTGGAAGCCATTGCAATCGCCTGTGTGCTCGCTATGAAAAGTGCATGATTATAATCCATCCCGCCGTGCAGGGAGAGCATGGTAAGAAAGCGCGCCGCAAAAAAGGCGGCAGGACCAAGCAAAGCTGCGCCGGCTGGCGGGCGCATACAGCCTGCAAAGGAGTTCCACCTCGGCCTGATTGAGATAGCCGTGATGGCTGGCCTCTCGCTGCTTATTTGGCTTGTCTCGCCAACTCTGGCCTACGCCCTGCGGGAATGGTCTTATGCAGGCGCGTTCATTCTGGCTTTCCTCTCCTCAGCCACCGTGTTCGTGCCGGCCGGCCCGCTGCAGCTTGCAATAGTGATGCTGGGCAGGCAGCTTGACCCAGTGTGGCTGGGAATCATAGCTGGCATCGGCTCAGGCATAGGAGAATTGAGCGGTTATTTTGTGGGGCAGGGCTCGACGCATCTGCTGCGCACCCGAAACCAGACGCTGAAATGGCTGCTGGCATTGCAGCAGGGCCTCCTGCGCCGCTTCGCAGGCCCGGGCGTGTTTTTGCTGGCCGCCGTGCCAAACCCCTTCTTTGATTTCGCCGGAATAGCGGCAGGGCTGATGGGCATGAAGTGGCATGAATTCCTTTTCTGGTGCATCAGTGGGCGCATTTTGCGGTTTCTGATTCTGGCCTACTTGGGCGCATGGAGCCTGAGCTGGATTGTGTAGTGAAAATAAGGGTGCGCCGGACAGAAAGCGGCTCAGATTCTCCGCGCAATGATTCGCACCAGCAAGCCGCTTGACTCGTCCTTTGCCTCAAAGCCCGCCTTTTTCAGCTCCCTGACAAGCTGGCGGGCAGCCGGCTCGCTCACAACAAAAAAGAATGCCGGATGGTGCGGCTGGATTGGGGCGTTGGTGATGAGAAGCGCGCCGCCTGGCTTGAGTGCGGAATGCACAAGGCGCAGCAGGCGCGCGCGGTTTTTCACATAAGAGAGGACGGAATTGAGCATGATTGTGTCGAAAGAGCGGGGGGAAAAAGGCCATGCGGATGGCGTCAGCTCGTCCAATTGGCGGATGACGATTTTTCTTTTCGCGTTTTTGTTTTGCTCCAGCGCGGCGCGCGAAATATCCGCCGCACTATCCACTTCAATATACGAATGCGCGCCTGCGCCCAAATCCAGGATTTTTCCATTTGCATTGGCTGCAAGCCAGCCAGTCACATCCATGCGCCGGGCTTGGAAGTCCTCGAAATAATCCCAGAAGGAGGAGGGAGGAATGGAGCGAAGATGATGGCGTCTTGAGAATTTGCGCCAGAAAGAAGCCGGCTTCTCGCCGCAATAGAGAAGATTGAGGAAAGCCGGGAAAACGGAGGCAGGAAGGCTGGGGGCGGGCCGGCCATCCCCCAATCCAAGCTCGATGCTCTCGTTCTGCGAAAATATGTATGCCTGCATAAGCTCCCACAGGCGCGCGAGGCGGTCGGCCTCGGCAGGCCGGCCGAGGCGCAGCAGGCGGCCTGTGCGGTCCTCAACCTCCTCTTCAAGAGCTGCGCGCGCCTGGCGCGAATAGAACGAGACGGGGTATTTTTTGCCCCCGAATATGCCGTGCCAGAAGAGGCAGAGGCAGGCGGCAAAAGAGGAAGGCGGATGGGTGAGGCGGGAGGGGGAGGAGCGGCGGCGGGCAGCCGGACGACTGCGCGGCAAAGGGGCGGGGGGCATGCGGTTTTCCCGCACAGAGCCGCTTTATCCTTATCTGTTCTGGCTCCTGACGAAAATACTGATTTTTAATCTTTTCCCACCAGAAGAGATGGTAATGGCCGGACAACTGGGAAAAATCATCAAAGCGAATCCCGAGTTGAAGCCCTTTCCTTTTCCACCCTGGATGCGGCCTGACAGGTGCCCGCCTTACTCGCGCAAAGGCAAGGACTACTGGCGCCTTGAAAACGAGAAGAATGAAATCCGGCAGCTTGGAGTGGAAAAGGTTCAGGTGAAGGAGCTGGCCCAGTGCGCGGCCTTTGAAGTAAAGAGCGGGATGTGGCGGCTGTCCGTCAAGACATTCACCGAGGCGATGCTGCTTTTGCAAAAGATGGGCGAGGACGAATCGCGGAGGCCTGAGATTGGCGACGAGATGTGGAGCGACATCTCCTTCAGCCTGAGCGGCGCCGGATTTTACCGGCAGGCCCTGCACGTGCTGGGAAACATGAGCAGCAACAGCCGCGCCGATATGGAGAGGAACGTGCTGGAGAGGGGCATGAAGAAAAAGAGAGGGAAGGACCCGAAGCTGGTTGCCGGCATGGGCGTACTGGAGCTGGCCAAGAAAGCGTATGGCGTCATCGTGCCGAAGCCGGACGACGGCTGGGGGCCGGGGCTGAGGGATGGCTGGGAGGATTCCGCCGTAATCGAGCAGATTCGCGAAAATGGCATGCAGCCGACGCTCACTCTGCAGATTGGGAAAAAGAAGGAATTCTAGGGAAACGCCTCTATCTCGTCCCCATTTAGAGTTTCTTTAATAAATATATCATGGATAACTATTATGTAAAACTTAATGAGGTGGGGAGGATGTCAGTATATCGTTTTGAAGCGTATGGAAAGGCGGCGACAACCCCTATTCCGAAGAAAGCGTTTCTCGAACATCTGACCAATCCGAAAGTCGCGGACATGTTCAGCAAAACAATTGTCCCGGTCGGCAAGGGAGCGGGAATAGGCGACACAAAAGGAAATGCCCGGATTGACGGGGTTGAGCAAGCCATCAATTGTCTCCTGCAAGGAAAAGACGCCGAGAGCAGGGATTTGCTGCTGAAAGCAAGGGAGAGCTTGAACATGACGGCACTGGTCTATTCTTCACCATCAGTGATTATGGGCAGCGGCATACTGACTCATCGCGATATGAAAACCCATTCAGAGGTGGAAGAAAAAATAAGCGACCCCCAAGGTGACAGTTTAAAATCAACTTACAGATGCGTGATGGGCTCCTCAATCGAGTTGCTGGGCATATTGAAGATGTTCGCAGAGGGTCTTACGGTAAGAGGCGGCATGCTCCAAGAATCCGCGAATAAATACAAACAGGTTTCGGAGACGACCAACGGCTGGGCTTTGGAATATCCAAAATACCGGGAATTCTTCATGGCCTGCTCGAAAGAAGCGGCCAACCGTGCGGGTCTGGTGGCCGAGATGAAGAATGCCATTGTCTACAATCAAGAAGAGTTGAAAATCAACGATATTGTTTGAAGCGGCCTTATAGGAACGCCTCTATCTCGTCTTCCTTCGCTCCTTCGCGGAAAGGCCTGTTCAGAAGCCCGTTGCGGCTTCTAGCCAGGCTATGGCTTGGCGCGTGATTTGGATTTCGCCCCTTTAGGCGCCTGGTTCAGTTCCTTGGCATCCTTTAGTTCCACCTGCCCCGAGAGGGGGCCGTAGAAGATTCCCGCCGCTCCCTCTTCGCACGAGAGGAGGGCTGCGTCAAGGCGATGGCCGCTGAGGTCGCAGTTGATGAAGCCAAAAGAGCTGCCCGGATTGTCTGATATGAATTTCTGGGCCTGGCCGAAAACGAACAGGGCCTGCTCGGCGGCCCCGCTGATTAGGGATATCTCGAAATGGACCCCGGCGCCGGCCCTCTTTTTCATGTCCTCGAAGAATTCGGGCGTGCGCCCGCCCAGCCAGCCGCGGTCCACGTGCGCCATGCCGGCCAGCACCACTTCCTGATTCTCGTTCTTGGCCACGCACATGAGGATGACGCACGGCCCGGCTCCTGACGTGAAGAGGGCCCGGATTGGCCCGTCCGGCCTTACGAACGCCGAGGCGCTCTGGTCCACGTAGGCGGCCTGTCTGCCGCCATATTGGCTCGCTGGAGGCAGGGATTGGAGGTTTCCTGCGTTCATCTTCTTGAAAAGCTGCTCCGGCGTCAGCTTGACAACTGGTTCCTTGTGCACCGCGGTCTTGTCTTGGGCCGGCGGCTCGGAAATAGGCGTCTGGAAGGCTGGCTCGGGAAGAGGCTTTTTGCGGATTTGCATCGAGGATTGGAAAACAATCATGCATTCACCTAGAGAAACGCCTCGATTTCGTCTTCTTTCCTCTTGTTCTTGTCCTCGAATTCCTGCGCCAGCTTCTCCAAAGACTCGCCTCTTGCCGCCGTCTGGCTCCTTCTTTTGCGTATTGAAACAAACACCGGCGCGCCGGTGGCCTCGCCAAGCAGCAGGGCCTCGCCCACGCGCAGGGAGGTGATGGAGTCCAGCATGCGCGAGTCTATGCCCTCGCACGACTCGCCGATGTGCTTCAAATCGAATGGGTTGGTGATTCTGAGGACGATGTTCGAGCTACACTGGCTCAATGCCGTAGTTGAAAGCTGCACAGGCCGCTGGGAAATCAGGCACAGGCATGCGCCGAACTTGCGCCCCTCGCGCGCCAGTGTTTCGATTATGGGCTTGGCGAGGGCGTTGTGCTTCTCAGCACGCTCTCGCGCGA
Organism: Microcaldota archaeon; assembly: GCA_021813025.1. Taxonomy (GTDB): domain Archaea; phylum Micrarchaeota; class Micrarchaeia; order Anstonellales; family Anstonellaceae; genus CAIXYX01. The sequence goes on along the minus strand of JAKAME010000007.1, from coordinate 2,354 downwards.
AGTTGTGCGCCTCCTCCACCACCATCACATAGGGCGGAATCAGCCCCTTCTTGCGCTGGCGGAAGAGCTTGCGGCCGTAATGGGCCACCAGAATCTGCTTTTTGCGCAACGAGTCCACGCCGCTCAAATCAATTACGGTCAGGTGGCCGGGCTTGAGCACGTCGGCCGGCTTGAAGGAGTCGCCCGCGCCAATCACCCGCAGATACTTGAGCTCTTCCAGAGCCTCAAGCAGCGGCCCGCGCACGTTCTCCTTCTTGTTCAGGCCCGCGTCGCTGCGCACCCCCTCGATTAGCTCGTCAAGCCCTTCGGGATTGTGTGTTTCCTTCACCCTTTTTTTCAGCGCGGATACGTGCGCATCCAGCGCGCGGCGCGCCACTGCTGACATGGAGGACCATTCGGCCAGCTGGGAAGCGGAGAGATGGCGCAATCCTATGCGCATCTTTGCTCCGTCCAGCACCTGCACCCGCGCGCGGTATGGGGAATCCTTGAAGCCGGCGTATTCGCCGTGGTTGTCGATGACCACCACCGCTATGCGGCCCTTTGCAGGGGGGCGGTCCAGCAATTCCTCAATCAGCACGCCGGCCAGATAGGATTTGCCTGCGCCTGACATGGCGAGAATCGCCAGATGCTTTTGCAGCAGGCGCGAGAGCGAGAGCTTGATGGGGAGAGTATGATGAAGCAGTGTTCCGAGCTCAAGGCCGTGCTCGTCAAGCGCGAGAAGGGTTTTGAGCTGGTCGTCAGATGCGCAATGCACGGGGTGGCCGGGAGCAACGGGCAGTGAGGAGCGGGCGAGGTGCGCGCCATTGAGCACTCCCTGCACCCGCACTGCAGCCACCATGTATTCCCATTCCGCAGTGGGGAACTGGGCGGTGAGCACGCCGAGGCGCTCGTATTCTGCCACGCTTTCCGCGCGCTCGAAATAGCGGTTGGAGCGCGAGAGCTCCACCACCACGCCAAGAACTGGGCCTGTAGGGGATTGCACCTGAACAAACTGGCCTTTTTTCACGCCCTCGCCCTGAATCACGAAATGGAACTCGTTGGTGTTGGGGGTGCCCTCAAGGGTGGAAATGACGGTGCCGACAATCGGGACGCCCTTGGCGTCCCGGTGCACCGACGGCTCCCCAGAGCCGTCGATTGCTGGGGGGGAAGAATGAGTAGGGGCAGCGCCCGGACCGGAATCCATGCCCGCATTTACGTCGTGGTGAATAAAAATGGATGTGAGGGTGTTTTCCGCCTGCGGCAGGCCATCAAAAGCCCTAAAAGCATCATTCTATCCAAGCCGTCCATGGCAGAGCCAGTGGTCTACCGCCGTCCGCCATACGGGCGCTCCATACTCACCTATCCGCCGCTTGAGAGCGACGCCAAGCTGGTGGAGCCCATGCTTGCAATGGGGCAGAAGTTTGAGGAGGTTGGCTTGGGCCGGGGAGCCATCGGGCGGGTTTTCGAGCAGGTGCGCCGCGCGTGCCTGGGCGGGGGGAGCGGGCGCCCTGCGGCCCCAGCGACGGGTGCGTGGTGCTCAATGAGCAGGATTACAGGGCGCTCGAGCCGCAGCTTGGGGACGTGCTTTACATCTACATGCCGCCGGCGGGAATATCGAATCGGGCGAATAGAGGCCCGCAAAAATAGTCGGCTGGGAATGGGAGGTGGTTTTGGATGAAACTGGGCGTGGTGGTTTCCACTGACGAAGCCGAGGCGGCCTGGAACGCGTTTCGGCTCTGCAATTTCGCGCGCGCGAAAGGGGATGAGGTGCGCGTGTTTCTGGTTGGAAAGGGCGTGGATTTTGAGAAAAGCAGCAGTGAAAAATTCGACAGCGCAGGCGAGGCCAAAAAGCTGCTTGAGGCGGGCGGCAAAATCATGGCCTGCGGCACCTGCCTCAAAATCAGGGAGCGGGGAGGCAGCGAGCTGTGCCCACTGTCTGGCCTGAAAGACCTCTATGAATTGGTGCGCGAGTGCGACAAGGTGGTGTCGTTCTAGGGAAAATGAGCGGCGCGTGGCTTTTTAACCCCGTCCGGGCATAATCATCCTCACGCCCTCGTAGTATAACCTGGATAGTACGCAAGCTTGCGGAGCTTGATATCCGAGTTCAAATCTTGGCGAGGGCGACCGAACCGCGGAAGGGGGAACACTTGAATTACAGGTGTCCCCCTTCCCCAGTTTGAGGCTCTTCCGGCCCCTTCCCCCTATCCGAAACCAATAAGAAGGGGCTCCGGGAGAATAACCTCACACAACCATAGGTGAGAAACCATGTTGAAAAACTGCTCAAGCTGCGGAGTGCAGACCCGCGCATACTCGGAATTTCCCGCGCCAGACGGCGAGGGGATGATTGTGCGCTGCCAGCACTGCCGGAAAATCTC
>JAKAME010000069.1 GCA_021813025.1 Microcaldota archaeon | reverse complement strand
CAATCGAGTTGGGCCGATTTGTGGCCCCAATCACGATGACTTTGCCTCTTGCCTTCAGCCCGTCGAGCAAAGTCAGCAGCTGGCTCACCATCCTGCGCTCCACTTCGCCCGTCGCCTCCTCCCTCTTTGGGGCGATGGCGTCCAGCTCGTCCATGAAAATAATGGATGGCGCGTTGTCTTCCGCGTCCTTGAAAATCGAGCGCAGCTTCTCCTCGGATTCGCCGACGAATTTCGACACGAGTTCCGGGCCTGCAATGTGGATGAAGTTCGCATCAGATTCCGATGCCACCGCCTTGGCCAGCAAAGTCTTGCCCGTGCCCGGAGGTCCGAAAATCAGCACTCCTTTTGGCGCCTCAATTCCCAAGCGCTCGAAAAGCTCGGGATGGCGGATGGGCAGTTCCACCATTTCGCGGATGCGCTGCACCTCCTCCTTCAGCCCGCCGATGTCTTCGTAAGAAATTGAAGTGGCAATCCCGCCCATCTCCTTGACAGGCTCCTCTTTCAGCACCACTTCGGTGCTCTCGTCCACCAGCACGATTCCCGTGGGCTGCACAATGGCCGCCTTGAGCGGGAACGAAGTTCCGAAAACTCCGATAAAGATGGTGTCCCCGCGCGTAAGCGCGCGGCCAACCAGCTTTTTCTTGACAAACTGGTCGAATCCGGGCGAATATTTCATGGGCTGGGTGGGGGCCAGCACCACCTTTTTGGCGCTTTTCAGCTCAGCCTTCTTGACCACCACCTTGTCGCCCAGCGCCACCCCCGTGTTCTGGCGCAAATAGCCGTCCATGCGTATGATGGACATGCCCTCGTCCTGGGGGTGGGCCTGCCACACCAGCGCTGCCGTCGTGCGCTTGCCCCTCAGTTCCACTATGTCCCCCGTGGAGACGTCAAGCTCCTTGCGCGCCCTGCTGTCCAGGCGCACCAGTCCGCGCCCTACGTCGTTCTGCAGGGCTTCCGCGACCTTGAGCTCAATGGTTTTGCCGGCCATGTCCATCCCCTCATGTGAATACGACTTGATGGCTTTTCCCAATCCCCAGCCATCCAAGATTTATAAACCGCTCCTCGTAGGTTCGGCCCAGAGGCCCTCATCCTCTCCGCCCCCCCGTCACACTTTACCCGTCGCATTTTAATAGGGGGGCGGAGCAACCGGTCTTTAACCGGTCTTTATATAGGTGAATCATCTGGCATCCAAACCAAGCCACAAGAAAGCGCAGGCCCGCCCGTCCCACTCAAGCGCAAAATCCCACCCTCTCTCCCATCTGGCCTCCAGCCTTCGGGCAGAATCCAAACCAGCCGTCTCCCGCCCCGGCGCAAAATCCCATGCTTCTTCCGACGTCACATATGCGCTCCCTCATTATTCCGCCCGCCCATCCCGCTTCAGCGCCCCAGCTCCTCCTCCAATTCCTTCCCCCCGCCCCGACTTCGAGTCCCATCCAATCGCAACCGCCCCACCCGCCCTGATGCTGCTCCTCACATTCCTTGTCCCGGGCTTGGGCCACTGGCTGCTGCGCAGCCGGCATGCCTTGAGCTATCTGCTGCTGGCGGTGCTGGTGTGGTTCATCACCCTTTCCGCCCTTCTTGCCTTCTCATTCCAAGGCATGGCGTGGCTGTTCCTGCTCCTGCCTCTTGCCTACCATCTTGCCGCCGTGCATGACGCAATAGCGGAATGGAACTGGGACGACAGCAGGCGCTGGCTGCACTTCATTTTCTAAATTCAAAAAAGATTTACTTTATCTGGCTCGCCATGTCCTCAAGCAGCTTCTTGGGGTCCATCGCTTTCACATAAGCGGATGCCACCAGCACTCCGTCCACTCCCAATTCAAACGCTTTTTTCACGTCCGCAGCCGTGCTCACGCCAGCGCCGCAGATGATTCCAACATCGGGGTTCAGGCCGCGAACAAGCTCCACGCTCTTTGTCACAACTTCGGGTTTTGCCGTCGAGATGCTGATTCCGGAGCCGATGAGTTCGGGAGGTTCTACCGCAACGAAAGTCGGTTTTAATTTCGCCAAAAGGGCCGACTCGGCAGCATCCTTGGCGCACACCATACTTTCCAATTTGTTTGCTTCAAGCTGCTGGATTGCGTTCCCGATTGCTTCCTGCTCAACGCGGTGCTCTGAGTGGTTGACAAGGCTGCCTTTCACTCCGGCCTCGGCCAGCTGCGCCGCAGTAGTCCAGCCTGTTTTGGCGCCTGCCTCAAACCCGCTCACTTCCTGCGCAAATATTTCTCCCCCTATTTTCACCGCCTCACGCAGCAGCGTTGCATCCGGGCATGCGACGATTCTCACTCCCGACAGCATGCTCACCATAGCCGCCGTTTCGCACAGCTTGAGGCCCTTCTCCCCAGTCGATTCGGGGTAGGCCTTGAGGTTGAGGGCAATCAGGGGCTTGAAGTTGGAGGACATGACAAGCGGTCGGGCTTCAAACCTTAAAAAACAGAGCGCCGACGGCAGGATTTGAACCTGCAATCCCGTGAGGGACTGGTTCTCTCGAGGGGAACCGCGGGCATTGCCCTCGGACGCCCCTTTTCCAGGGTTTTTCGCGCTCCGCGCGAAAAAGCCTTTCGAGACCAGCGCACTACCGGATTATGCGACGTCGGCAAAAGACAGGCGTATCTACTCGCCCATAGGAGTTTATCTTTCTTTCGAACTGCCCCCATGCAAACGAATATTAACCGCGCCTCCGTCCGCATCCCAAAACAGGGGGGATTTGATGGATTACAAATTGCTGACAGTGCTGCTTGCCGCAGCCGTATTGCTGGCAGGCTGCGCCGGCGGGGCGGCCAATGCGGGCGCGCAGCCGTCAGGCGGCGGGGCGGGCGCGGGCGCTTCGGGAGGCGCAGGCGGAGCTGACGCTGGCGCGGGAGCAGGGGCAGGGGCGCAGGCAGGCTCGGGCGCGGGCGCGGAAGCGCAGGCCCTCGGGTTCATGGCGCTGCAGGCTCTTGGCGCGCCGACGCAATGCACTGTCAAGATGGCCGGCCAGCCCGACGCGGTCCTCTATGTGAAGGGCAATAGCGTGAGGGTGGAGACCAAGGTCGAGCAGGAAGGCCAGTCCTATGCCGTGACCTCCATCATCAAGAACGACGCCTTCTACGTGGACACGAAATACATGGGCAATGCCACTCAGGGCTGCGACTGGTTTGAATTCAAGGTCAACACAAGCGCGGCGGACTCCGGCGCCTCCCAGCAGCCTTCTTCAGGCATCAGCGAGAAGGAGCTGGCAGACCTGCCGGCTTCCGACTTCTCATGCGCGCCGGCCGTGTTCGGCGACGAGAAGTTCGCCACTCCGGGCAAGGTGTGCAACCTCAACGACCTGATGGCGCAGGCCCTCAAGGATGCCGGGGCGTCCAACTCGGCAGCGCAGGCCAACCTGACCGACGAGGAGAAGCAGCAGCTGGCCGAGACCTGCGCGTCAATCACGGACGCCCAGACCCGCCAGATTCTCGGCTGCCCATAAAACCGGTTTTTCAATTTTTTTCTTTTTCCTTCCATTTCTTTTTTAATCCCTGCCAGCGAGAGCCCGTCATGGCCCGCGCCCTCCTCCTCGCCGCAGTGCTGCTCGCAGCCATCCTTCTCGCCGGCTGCTCCCTCTTCCCCTACGGCATGCCCGGCTCCTCGAGGCCGAATCCCAACGCCCCCGAAACCCCGCCGTCTATTCCAAGCGCTCCCTCCCCGCCATCAGCGCCTTCAACTCCTTCCGCTCCATCCGCTCCGTCTGTGCCTTCCACTCCGTCCGTTCCCTCTGTCAACGTCTCGGGCGCGAACGAGACAGAGCCTGCCGCAATCAACGGCTCGAATGCTTCCGCCCCCGCCGAGCCGAACGCATCTGCGCCGGATGGGCTGAACCTCACCAACGCAACGCCAGCAAACCTGCAAATAACCTACTACGACGCGGGCTTTGGCGACGCCACCCTGATTCGCGGCGACAACTTCACCATGCTGCTTGACACCGGCCCTGCGGCATCATCCGACTCCCTCTCCTCCAGCCTCGCGCAGGCAGGCGTCACCCACATAGACGTGCTGGCCATCACCCAATGGGAGGGCGGCAAGCTGGGCGGGCTGGACTCCGTTTTCAGCCGCTTCTCCGTAGGCGAGGTGTGGGTGCCAACGGACGCGCCAGAAAGCCCCTCGCTGCAATACGCTGCCCTCGCAATAAAGCAGTCGGACGCGCCGGTGCGCCACGTGGCGGCAGGCGGCCATTTCCGCTACGGCGCTCTGGCTATTGAAGTGTTCAATCCGCCAAAAACCCCCTACTCGACATCACAGGATGCCAATTCCCTCGTGATGCGCATGCGCTACGGCTCCTTCTGCGCCTTCTTCTCCGGCGACTTGGAGGAGGCGCAGGAAGCCCCCATCATTTCCTCGCTTGGCACCGGGGCCTGCGCAGTCTACAAGGCGCCATACCACGGCAGGGGCAGCCCGACAGCCTCCCTAATCTTTGACAGGCTCAAGCCGTCCGACGTCATCATAAGCGTCGGCCCAAACGCGGCCGGCCTGCCCAGCCCAACCTCCCTCACGCGCTTCTCCATCGCGAAAGCAAAAGTGTGGCGCACCGATTCGGGAAACATTGCGCTGGATGCAGGAGTTGGCGGGAATTACAGCATAACAATAGGCGGCCAGTAAGAAAACGGGCGGAGGCAAATTACTTCCTTTTCTTCCCCGCAATCGAAGCCCTGCTGACAAGCTTGGCCGGATTCCTCAGGCCGGAATCAGAGGCCTGCCCCGGAGCGGGGACTGATGAAGAGGAAATATCCTCTGCTTTCGCTTTTCCCGGCACGGTTCTCATCACGCCGTCAGCCATGGTCTGCTCTCCTGCAGCCATCTCCTTCTTGACGAACTGCGAGCCGACTTCCAGCGACACGCCCACCAGGCGCGAGCCGGCCTCGTCCTTTGTCACTCCCAGCACCACGTCCGCTGCAGAGAGGATGGCGTCAGAGTGCGTTACCACGATGAACTGCGCGTTGCGGCTCATCTGCTTGATGAAATCAGCCAGCTTGCGCGCGTTCTCCTTGTCCAGGCTCGCCTCGGCCTCGTCAAGAATGTAGAACGGCGAGGGCTTGGACATGTGCAGGGAGAATATGAACATCATGCCCAGCAAAGTCTTCTCCCCGCCGGACATGGATTCAAGGTACTTGTCGCGCTTCTGGTTCATGTCCCGCACGCGGATGGAGAGGCCTGAATCGAGGGGGTTGTTGGGGTCGTCCAGAATCAGCGTGCCCTCGCCGGCATAAACCATGCCGAACAGGCGCTTGAAATGCGAATTCACGCGCGTGAACGTGTCCATGAACACCGCGCGCTTCCTTGTCTCTATTTCCTCCATCAGGCCAAGCACCGCGGCGCGCTCCGAGTCCAGGGTCTGCACCCGCCCCTGCACCTCGTCCATCTCCTTCTTCTTCTGCTCGAACATCTCAGGGGCTTTTTGGTTGACGTTGCCCAATGAAGACAGCTTCGCCTCGGCTTCGCGCACCATTTCCTCCGCCTTCTCGCGCGCCACGTCCAGAAGCTCCACCCCCCTGTATTTCTCCCACTCGGCCTTGAGGTCTATGAGCTTGGTTTCCGCGCCGGCCTTCTTGACGTCAATGTCATGGGCAGAGCGCATGGCGCTCTCCAGCGAATGCTTGCGCACGCCCTCTTCCCGCCCGGTCTCGTCCAGCCTGCCCTGCAGTTCCTGCATCTGGTCGTAATATTTCTGCACGGCGGCGCTCACCTGTCGCAGCTGCTCCTCCAGCCCCTTCTGCTCTCCGGCAGCTTTTGCCCCGTCAGCATTTAGCTGGGCAATCAGCTCGCCCAGCATGGAATCCTGTTTTTTAGCATCCGCCATCTGGTCAGCCAGCTCGCCTGCCTGGCTTTGCAGCATCTCCGTCTCGTGCTGCTTGGAGCGGTGCGCGTTCTCTATTGACGCGTGCTTTTCCAAGCATGCGCGGAAGCGCTCCTGCGCCGAAGACGAGGCCTTTGCCTTCTTCTGCCTTTCCGCCTCCATCGCGGCTTTTGCAGCCGTCAGTTTCGCAGCCCATTCCTCCTGCTTTTTGGCGGAGTCATCCAGCTGTTTCTGCAGCTTCTTCTGCTCGTCCAGCGCATTCTCCAGCTGCCCCGCCCATCTCGCCTTCTCCGCCTTGAGCTGCGCCGCCCTTGCTTTGCGCGCAGCCAGCCCGCCCGTCTCCGCCTGTATGCTCTGCACCTTGAGCTCCGCCTCCGCCCTCTCCCTCCTCCTCCTGGCCATTTCTTCCCTCACTTCGTGCAGGCGCGCATACCGCCCGTCGCGCTCCTCCTTGATGCGCTCCACTTCCCCCTCCGCTTTTTCCAGCATGCCGCGGGCCATCAGGCTTCCGCGCAGCGTTCCGCCGGAAATAACTCCGGTGCGCTCAAGCAGCTCGCCGCCCAAGGAAACCATGCGCGCGCGGCCCACCCCTATTTTGCGCGCGGTTGCGACATCATTCACAAGCAAAGTCTCCTCAAACACATATCTCATCGCATTGTCCAGCTTGGGGTCGTATTTCACGAAATCAATAAGCTTGCCCAAAGCGAGGGATGGCGTCTGCTCGTTTCGGGCGGAGAGGATGACCGAATCAAGTGGAATGAAAGTGGCCCTTCCCGCCTTGGCGCTCTTGAGCTTCTCGATTATTTTCTCGGCCACGTCAAGGCTGTCAACCACTATGTTGTTGAGCCGCCCTCCTCCGGCCGCTTCCACCGCCATGCGGTGCTCAGGCTCTGCCGAAACAAGCTCGCTCACCGCCCCCCATATCCCGCCCATGCCGTCTTTTTTCAGCGCCTGCACCGTGAG
>JAKAME010000068.1 GCA_021813025.1 Microcaldota archaeon | reverse complement strand
AATCCAGAATGCGCGCCAGGTCTTGGGCGACTTGAAGCTGGCGACCACCGACCTGCGCATGGGCCGCAACACGGCTGTGGAGGAGAGCGTGAATTATTTCGATTCCAGTGACTGCTTTTTCGGAGCCGGCTATCTGCAGTCAAAGACGAGCGGCTATTCCTTTATTGTGCGCGAAGGGGAGGGAGTCTTCGGCTCCGACACCCTGCTCTATTCCAAATTCTGCGTCAAATGCTCCCATTCCACCTACCTGGTCCGCTGCATGGAAGTCAGCGATTCGTTCTCAAGCTCGGACTGCCTCTTCTGCCACAACGTGGAGAACTGCCAAGAGTGCATGTTCTGCTTCAACGTGAAAGCGAAAAGCTATGCAATCGGCAATGTCGAAATGAAGAAGGAGGATTATTTGCGCGTCAAAAAACTAGTCTTGGACGAAATCACTGCCAAGCTCGAAAAGAACAAGAAACTTGAGTTTGACATCTACAATATCGGGTGCAAGAGATGAGCAAGCCGGACGCGCTGGATGAGGCATGGGCCAGCGCATGCAAGGCGGTGTTCGGCCGCTCACTGGGGCCGTTGGACCCATACGGGCCCTGGCTGATGGAATACCTCGACCCGCAGTTCGTGCGCCGCTCCGCTTCCGGCCAGGAGGTGGTGATGGCGGTGGACGATTACCCCAGCCAAGCCAGTTTCATGCGCTTTGAGGAAGTGGATTACAGCCGAAAATACTCTCCGCTCGACATCAACCAGATAAAAGACATCGATTCCCTGCGCGAAGCTTTGGGCGAGCGCGTTTGCTACGCGGGAAACGTGGTGCTTGGCAAATCCTCGCACGTGGAGCGCAGCACAGACGTTGTGGACAGCCATTTCATCCGCTCGTGCAAGCTGGTGAACCGGTCAAAATACTGCGCCTATTCCATGCACATCAACAAGTCGGAATACTGCTTCGGCCAGCACGGCTCCAACTACTCCCCCTGCGCCATCAAGTGCTCGGGCTCAGGCTTCACCCGCTGCTTTGAGTGCCATTCCTCAGACATGGTTTCCGACTGCCTCTACTGCGGCAGCATGCACAATTCCGACCACTGCCTTTTCTCGTTCGGCGGGCGCGGCAAGCGGCACCTGATTGGGAATTTGCAGCTGACGCGAGAGCGCTATGCGGAATTGAGCCAGAAGCTGATTGGCGAGATTGCCGACAGCTTGGAGAAAAACAAGCGCATCTACTCCCTTTTCTCCATCCTGCAGGAATGCCGCCAATACCCGCCGCAAAGCTTGGGCATTGCCGACGATTCTGCACCCAAGCCATTCGACCTGTCCCGCCTGGAGGCGGCATGGCAGAAAACCACCCAAGTGCTTTTCGGCCGGACCCTTCACGGCCTGGAGTCTTATGCGGATTACCTCTACCAGCGCGTGCCGCACAACATTCCCCTGCGCTCCCCCTTCAGCAAGCGGGAAGTTCTTATCGCCGGCTACCGCAGCAGCATCGGCGAATTATACCAATTGGAGGGCCGCCTGCTCACGGATTTGGAGGTGCAGCGTCTGGCCGCCCATGCGCTGCCCCCGGATGCGGTTGAGAGTCTGGACGCCTCCTCTTTGGAGCGGCTGTGCGCCGTCCTGCACCCCGTCGCCTACTCGGATTTGGACAAGGTGGTGGGCAAGAACATCAATGTGAAGGGCACCTCGGTCACCATCGACGCGCAGGACTGCCTGATGGGCAGCGCCACCATCCGCTGCAAATATTGCGCCTATTCCTTCTGGCCGGACATGTCAGAGAACATCTTCGGCTCCAACCTCACCTGGAACAGCGCGTTCTGCATGCGCTGCTCCAGCTCCCGCCACCTGTCGCGCTGCTTCGAGGTGGACAGCGCGGCCGACTGCACGGACTGCTATTTCTGCCACAATGTCGAGAACTGCGAGGAATGCATGTTTTGTTTCAATGTGAAAGCAAAACGCTACGCCATTGGCAATGTCGAAATGAAAAAAGAGGATTATCTTCGCATCAAAAAGCTCGTCTTGGCCGAAATCGCCGCCAAGCTTGAAAAGAATAAGAAGCTTGAGCTGGATATCTATAACATCGGGTGCAAGAGATGAGCCAACCTTCAGTCGAACTGGAAAGCGCGTGGAAAGACACCTGCCGCGTGGTGCTGGGCGGCGAGGTCGGCGGGCTGGAGGAGTACGAGAAATGGCTTCTCGAAGACCACGGCCCGCGCATGACGCGCCCCTCCTGCATCTCCGGGAAAGAAGTGGTGTCTGTCTACACCCAATATCCGAAAAGCGCACGGATGGCCAGCTATGACGAGATGGACCTAAACGCCAAATACGGGCCCATCTCCATCAACGACATCAAGGACATCGACAGCTTGGCCGAAGCAGTATCCGACAGGGCAGTCTATTCCGGAAACATCGTGCTGGGCAACTCAAAGTTCGTGCAGGACAGCACGGTCATCACCGACTGCTTCCATACCCACAATTCCGAGCGGGTGGCGTTCTCCAAATACGTCGGCTATTGCAGCAGGGGCGGATACAGCGATTACATTTTCGGCTGCCATGGGATGGGGCCTGTGCACTACTGCATCCGCTCCTCAGCCGTGTGGGATGTCACGCGCGCGCTCATGCTGTCAAAGTCCGAATTCTCCTCAGACTGCTACTATTCTCACGGCCTGACCTACTGCCAGGACTGCCTGTTCTGCTTCCATCTCAAGAACAAGCGCAATTGCGTCGGCAACCTTGAGCTGCCCAAGGACCAGTACTCAGCAATCAAGCGCAAGCTGGTGGACGAGATGCGGACGGAGCTGGAGAGCAAGAAACGGCTGCCCTCGCTAATCGAGATGGTGGAGAAGCGCAAGCCCGACCACTCCAAGCTCAAGGCCGTGATGGCCATGCCGGGCTGGGGCGCTTGGAAGAAGGAGAGCGAGGACAAGAGCGGGATTGAGGAGGCGTATGGCCAGACCTGCCAGGTGCTGTTTGGCAAGAGGCTGGGGCAGGTGGACGCGTATTCCACGATGCTGGAAAAAGATTCTGCCGTCCATCTGGAAAAAGCCAAATCCTGCGCAGACAAGGAGGAGGTTCTGCTGGTCGATTACTCCAATTTCATGACATTCCCCCAAAACCGCCTGCTCTCCCAGGCGCAGGCCGATTTCTTGGGCGAACGCGCCGCGCTGGACGAGAAAGAAGTGCAGGAATTGGAGCTGCATACCGCATCCACTGCAATCAACTCCATCGCCTATTTCTGCGCCACGTGGCGCACCGGGAAGCTGTCAAACGACATCGAGGCGCCGCTGGCCATAGATTCTAGCGACTGCTACCACGGCGTTCTGTTCATGCTCTCCAAATTGTGCGCCTACTGCCTCATGCCGCGCAGCTGCGAATACCTGTTCGGCTGCCGGGAGGCGCGGGAGAGCAAGTTCAGCGTCAACTGCCATTTCTCCACCAAGGTGAACCGCTGCTTCGAGCTGGACAACTGCAACTCCTGCTCCGACTGCCTCTTCTGCCACAACTGCGAGAATTTGGAGAACTGCATGTTCTGCTTCAACGTGAAAGCCAAGAGATATGCGATTGGAAATGTGGAAGTGGGAAAGGAGCAATATCTGAAAATCAAAAAGCTCGTGCTCGACGAAATCGTCCGCAAGCTGGAAAAAAACAAGAAGCTTGATTGGGACATCTACAATATCGGCAGCTCGAAAAAGTCGAAATAATTCCGAATTTTATCTTACCAGTCTTGCCTTCTCAATCAGATTCTTGACAAGCTCTTTCGTCCCATCAGTTACAGCCGGGCTTGAGGAAACGAACTGCTTGTCGAAATTCTCAAGCATGGTAACGCATCCGCCCCTGTCAAGCCGAAGCGCCTCCTGCACGTTCTTCTTCGCCTCTGCGGCATTGCCGAGAATAGAGTGCACGATGCCCAGCGCCGCCGGCGCCTCCACTCCCTCAGGCTTCACTGCCTTCACGTATTCCAGCGACTGCACTGCCTCCTCATACCTTCTCTGCGCGATGAGGGTGTAGCCCATCACAAGCCAGATGTCGGGATGGTCGCTCTGTATCTGCGCGGCGCGCGAAAGCGCGGACAGCGCCTCGTCGTATTCGCCTGCCGAGTAATGCACCTTGCCCTGCAGATACCACACAATGGCGTCCTTGGGGTCAACTTCCGCCAGAGCGTCGGCCTCCTCCTGCGCCTCCTTGGTCTTGTTGGCGTCGAGGTAGCCCTGCGTCTTGGCAATCATCTGGTCCTCCAGTTCGCTTGTCATCGCCATAGCCACCGAGGCCAGCTATTTAAAGATTCCCGGCCCAGCCCGCCATCATGTCCCCCGCCCCATCCGCCGCAGCAGTGCGCGCCCCCCGCGCCCCTGCCTCTGCGCCAGTGACTGCCAAGGCTCAGGCCGAATTCATTCAGTTGAAAAAAGCGCTCAACGAGCTGGCCTCATGGGACTTGGCTCCTTCCGGCTGGGACCGGCTGATTATGCATTTCACGGAAAGCGGCAGCGAGCAGCAGGCGCAGTCGCTGGCTCAGGCCTTGCGCTAGTCGGGTGATGGACTGAGAATTCCCGCATGGCTGCTCCTGTCCGCGGCCCTGCTGCTCTTGTTGGGCTGCATGGCGCAGCCGCCAGCCTCTTCACAACAGCCGACCGCGCCTCCACAAAACGGAAGCGGGCCGTCCGCCCCGCCGCAAACCGGGCCTGCTTCATCAATCTACCCTCCAAACGCAACTCCGCAGGCGCCCCCTTCAAACGCCACTCCCTTCCCTCCGGCTCCAGGCCGGCCGAACGATACCGGCGCGCCGGGCGCGAATGCAAGCGGCGCTGGCGCAGCCATCCCGCCAGCCCCGCCGGCTCCTTCCATCTACAAGGGCTTCTGGATGCCGTGCATGTATCTGGACAGCAGCTGCCAGCCCATGTCCGACGTTTCCCGCCTCAAGGAGAGCGGGGCCAACACGGCGTTCATAGCCCCCAACGTGAAGATAAACGCAAAAGGGGAGGCGAGGATGGACGTTCCCATGGACTTTGCGGAACAGCGGCTGGCCGAGCTGGCGAGGCAGTATTATGCGCAGAACATCAGCCTCGCGATTTCCATCGAAACGATGTATGTGGAAAGCTTTGATGAGCAGACGCCGGCAGGCGGGCCGGGCGAATTCCCGCCCTCCGTCTCAAGCCAGCCCGGCTTTCTTGACCAGTACGACCTCATCGTCGAGCAGTTCGCCCGGCTGGCGGAAAAATACCATGTGGCCATTTTCTCGCCCATGAACGAGCCGGACATGAAGCTGGGCGCCCCTGCAGCCTCCAAGTGGGGGCAGGACGTTCTGCCGCGCGTGCGGAAACATTATCGCGGAAAGGTTCTCTACAAGGCGGGCAAGCTGTCCGATTTCCCGGCGCTTGATTTTCGCGGCTATGACATCGTGGGCATCGACATCACGCCGGGCGCCGGCGGCCCGGCCGGCGGGCTGAACGGCTATCCCGCCCTCCTTGACCGCGTCTTGAACTACACGCAGGCCTCGGCCAAGCGGGACGGCGTGCCGCAGGTCATGTTCACAGAATTCGGAGTGTGGGGCGGCGCGCTGCGCTGGAACGAGGCCGACAAGGCAGCCGCGCACGAGATGGTGTTCGAGCGCGGGCAGGGCAGGGTCGGCGGCTTCTTCGTCCTCGACCCGCCGCCGGACTTGGACCGGCCGCTCACAGGCACGCCGTCGCTCGAGACAGTGAAGCGCTGGTTTTTGAAAAAACCGGGCTGACGCGCGCCAAGAAAGAAGAAAACCCGCCCCCTCTTTCTTCTAGCTGAACATGCCCAAAAATCCGTGCAGCACGGTCTTGACTATGAAGAAGAAGAAATACGCCATAACCGCCAGCGGCGGCCAGTAGCGCAGGCCGTAGAGCACCTTTCCTTCCGATATCACGCCGATGAAAATGGACACCAGCATTGCGGTGCCCACTATGATGACGATGGCCATCTGGCCCACGAAGTCCGGCGAAAGGTTGAGAGAGGGGGCCAGCATGTTGCCCATCATTGTTGTCGAGTTCACGTTCACCTGAGACTGCAGCTTTGAGAATATGCCCAGGAATTCGGTGGAAATGGCCAGCAGGAGCGGCAGGCCGCCCACAAGGATGAAGATGAGGAAGATGGTGTAGGTGCGCGTGTTGAGCACGGTTTCCTTGCGCAGCTCGTCCAAATCCCTGATTTCCTCTGCAGCCGTCTCAAGCAGGTTCGCAAGCTTGCCGCCAGAGCGCAGCCCGTTCTCGAAAAACGAAATGGTCCTCCTCAATACGGGCGAGTCGATGTGGTCTGCCAAGGCCATCAGCGCGTCGGTGAAGGACTCGGTTCCAACCGCGCGCGCAGTAATGGTCTTGATTTCCCTCTCAAGCGGCCCGAACTCCGGGCGCGCTGCCGCGTTGAAGGCGGCGAAGGGCGTGAGGCCAGCATGCATCTGCGCGGCCACCATGAGCAGAAAGTCGGGCAGCACGTCCTCCACGCGGCGCACCCTGTCGTGCATCAGGTAGTAGAGGTGCATGTAGACAAGCACGAGCACCAGCAGAAACGCCAGTATCCCGCTGAGCAGCATGAAGCCCACCATGTAGGTGAGGTTGAAGGCGCCGGGCGCGCCGAAGCCCATGTCCGAATTCATCGCATAAGCTGCAAGCGGCGGCAGCACGGTGGCCGCAAGGGCCACGCTCATTGCCATGAGAAGGCGCGAGCCAAGCCACAGCTGCGGCGAGCGCTCTATGCCCGCATAGCCCAGAAGCTGGGTGAGCAGCGAGCCCCCGCGCCTTGGCGCGATGGGCACGAACCTTCTC
The DNA here is from genome assembly GCA_021813025.1 of Microcaldota archaeon. Lineage (GTDB taxonomy): Archaea > Micrarchaeota > Micrarchaeia > Anstonellales > Anstonellaceae > CAIXYX01. The sequence goes on along the minus strand of JAKAME010000068.1, from coordinate 212 downwards.
TGCACGACTATTCTATCCATAAGCCAAATCACTCATATAGCCGCGGACGGCGCATGTTGACGTATCCTATGATGAGGCACTGGATTACCATCCCTCCCGCCACCATTCCGGTGTATATTTCCGGAGTGACGCCCAGCACGCCGAACACGGAGAAAATCACGAGCACCGTCGTGCCCACGGTGGGCAGCACGGCCGCCACCATCAAATAAATC
>JAKAME010000067.1 GCA_021813025.1 Microcaldota archaeon | reverse complement strand
GTCGAATATCACGCGCGCGGCGGACGGGGCGATTGCGAATGCACCCTCGAATTTCCGCCCCTCTTTCGGAGCCGAGGAGGCGTGGTGGTCGAACCACATGCCCGCGCGCGCGTCATAGGGCAAATCAGAGAGAATGTCGTTGCGCCCTATGCGCATTGTGCCTGCCTGAATGGTGGCCGGGTCGATGAATTTCACCTCGTCAACCTGCTCCACGCTGCACAAAAGCGCGGCGCACATCACGCCGTCCAAATCGGTGTGGGTGATGAGGCGCATGGAAAACGGCAGATTGACTGCCTTTGCAGTCTTTTTAATATTTGCCAGCATGGGCAGGGACCGATGGGCATCCGCATATCCCCCTCCGCTCTCCTGTCGGCCTTGGTTCTGCTGGCCAGCCTGTCCTCCGCCTCCCATATCTCCTACGACGGGAGCGCCATCCATTTCGGCCAGAGCGGCGAGCTGGCGGTCTTCTCCTGCCCGCCCAGCGGCTGCGTGAAGGGATTCCTCAACTCAAGCCAGGAAAAATTCCTTGCCGCCGCGCGGCCAGTGAATGACGAGCAGGTGGAATTCAGGGTGCTGCGCGCGGTCGGCCAGCCCTCCTCCTGCGTGCTGCGCCTTGTCTCGCCAAAGCCCATGCTCAGCGGCCAGCCGGCCCAATCGGGCGCGGCGCGCTTTGTGTCGGGGGATTTCTCCTTCATTCTCGCGCAGGCCGAGGTGCAGGGCGGCGGCCCGTTCAGCGTCGAGCTCGGCTCCGGTGGCCTGTGCATCGGCATGCCAGAGAACGTCAGCTTCATAGACTTCTATCTTGTCCCAGAACGCGGGCAGGCGGCAGGGCAGAACAAGAGCGCGGGGACGAACAACGCTTCTTCTGCAGCACCTCTTCATTCCCTGCCCAATTCTCCAGCCTCCTATTCCCAGTCCCAGCCGCCGGCCAGTTCCAACGCCGCTACGCCGGCTCCCGCCACTCTCTCTTCCGCGCCGCCCCAGCAGGCTCCGGCGCGTTATGCAAGCGGGGAGGCATTCTGGGCAGGCTTTCCTTCCGCGCCCCTGGCGCAGCCTCCCGCCCTCTCCCTGCGCCCCTCGGCCCCCTATCCTGCCCTCAGCGCGCTCTACGCGCTCATCATGCTGCTGGCAGGCCGCATAGTGCGTGGGCGCTTCCATTACGCCATCATCACCCTGCTCCCGCTTGCAGTCGGGCTTTTCACCCTGCCTGACGACGGCTTCAAGCCCGTGGGCCTCGCGCTGTGGGCTGCGGCGTGGATTGTCATCTCCCTCCGCTCCAAGCGCCTCTGGTGAAAGATTGAGATAGTATTTAATACATGAAAAACCATCAATAATTCATGCCGCAAATAAGGTCAAACGGATTCAATTTCACGCTTAGCAAGAAGCTCAAGCACGAGATAAAAAACTCCGGGGCGCCTATCAAGGAGCTCAACGCGTGGTTCGCTCTCGGATACAGCGCCCTTTTCAGGCCGAAAAAGAAGGGAGCAAAGTGCGGGATATACTCCGAGCAGAATGTGCTGGCCATTGCCGATTTTGGTAGCCGGACTTTCAACAAGTTCATGATAGTCGTGCCAGACCAGTTGGAGAGATACAACTGGCTGTCAAAAAAGGGAATGCCGTTCCGCGAAGTGGGGCTGTTTGAGAGCTATGACGCGCCGTTGAGCAGCCGCTATTTTCCCACAACACATGATCAGATACGATATTCGAATCAGGAAGAAGCGTTCATGAAAAAGGCGGACAAGCTGAAAGCATTCGCAAACCGCATCGCAAGCTCTGTTCCATGCGCCGAAAACATCGAGATTGCCCCGATAAGCAGCTTCCTGCTTCATTTCTTCCCGCGCGAGCAGATTGCGGCTTTGGTATTGCAGAAGAAGAACGAAGTGACGGCAATGCTGGATTTTGCCCATGCAGTGGAATCCCATGTCCATTCAGCCCTGCGGAGCAGCGAGGATTTGAGGAAAAAGCTGATTGGAAGAGTGATTGAGAAGGTGCGCAAGGCGGAGCGGGCGCTGTTCGAGAAACGGGTTGAGCGGGCGCTCGGAAAGGGCTATTTAGACGGCGACAATCGGAAACGGCTTGATTGGAAGCGTTTCAGGAAAGAAAGGGACGACAGGCTCCTCGATTTTGTGGGCGGCTGTTTTTTCCGCAACGAGGAGGAGTTGCGGCATTACGCCAAAGAATTCAAAAAAGACAAGGGAGCCATCTGGGATTTCGTGGACGAGGATGTGGATGATGCGCATGAGGTGCTGGACCGCATCAACAGCTATGAGTTGAACGAAAAAGCCAGGCGCAGCTTTGATTCAATGCGCTGGATGTTTGAGTATGCGATAGAAGAAACCGCCCTTATCGCCATTATGAACAAGCAGTTCGGCTATTCTGTCAAAGTCGGTCCGTGGGAAGAACGGCTTTTCGACGACTTCGCGATGGGCGTGATTGGAATGGAAACCCCCCAGTTGCCGAACCCGGCCGGCAAACGCGGAGATTACGAATTCATATACCTGAATCATGAATGAAAAATTTGCTGCCGCTAAAAAACTGAATTTGCCCAGCGACAGCTATTGCTAAAAAACCGGAATTGGCGCCGGCCGCACCCCTGCAGGCCGGCGCCCGTCTTTATTGATAAATCAATGGTAGTCCAACTCGGTGTAGTTGAGCTTCTCGGCCCTCTCAGCCAAGCGGCTCAGCTTTCCCCTCAAGCGCTCCCACATGGTTTCCATTTCCAAACCTCCCATACCAATGGGAGGGGTGTCGGCAAAGCATATTAAATTTCGGCCTGTTTTTTAGTCAAAATATGCTTTTTTCAGCAATAAGGCAGAAAACCGGCCAAAAACGCCCTATTTGCCTACTCGAAGATGGCCTGCTTGGCCGGGAACTCGTGCCACGTGGCCATGTTGGCCGACTCCACGTTGATGAGCACGTCCGCGAACTCGCGGCGGATTTGGCCGATGACCTCGTTATAGTGCGGATAGTCGTCCACCATGATTTCCAGTTCCACAGCCCAGGGGGCGATGGTCTTGATGAAGGTCAGCACGTTGGGGTGGCGGCGGGCCATCTCGTAGATGCGCTTCTCCATCTGCGGTGAGAGGCCCTCGATGTAGAGGAAGGCCTTGTAGAATTCCATGCCCATCTTGGAGTAATCGATTTCCACCGAATAGCTTTGTATCACTCCCTTCTCCTCCATTCGCCTGATGCGGTTGCGCACCACCTCAATCGAGGTGCCGCACAGGCCGGCCAGCTCCACCAGCTTTGTGCGGGAATTGCGCATGAGCGCGCCCAGTATCCTGCGCTCGATGGCGTCGACGCCGACCTCCCTGGCCTTGCTGAGCAGGTAGACCGGCTCGGCCGGGCCGCCCTCGTCGCCGGCGAGGAATTTCTTGCAAAACACCATGCCCTCCACCATGGACGCGTTCACCTCCGAGAGCACGAGGTCGCGGTATTTGGCGTAAAGCTCGTTCTTCTGCCGGTAGAACTCGTCCGCGTTGCGGGAGAGGAAGGTGATGGCCACGTTCCACGCGCCGTCGCCCACGCTGAACCAGAACACGTCCGGCCGCCTTTCAATCTCATCGAGGAAGCGGCGCTTGAGCGCAGGCTTCTCGCGCACCCTTAGATACACCTTGTAGCCCTCGAAGCCCAGCGCGGCCACGTCCACGTACATAGAATAGCCCCTGATAATGCCCATCTCCTTGAGGTTCTTGATGCGGTAGCGCACCGCCTCCTTGGATTTGCCAATGATTTTGGCCAGCTTTGTCTCGGGTATGCGGCAGTTCCTGTCAAGCTCCAGCAGGATGCGCCGGTCGATTTTGTCAAGTTGCGGGTTCATGCAAATTCCCCCAATCAGTCGAAGACAGTGTTCTTGGCCGGGAAGACGTAGTCCTGGCCCAGGTTGGTGGATTCCACGTTGATGAGCACGTCCGCGAACTCGCGGCGGATTTGGTTGATGATTTCATTGTATTTGTTGTAATTTTCCACCATGATTTCCATCTCCACTGACCATGGGGCGATGGTCTTGACCAGGTGCACCACGTTGGGATGGCGGCGGGCCAGCTCGTAGACTCGCTTCTGCGTCTGGGGCGAGAGGCCCTCGAAATAGAGGAAGGTCTTGTAGAATTCCATGCCAAGCTTCTGGTAATCAAGGTCCACCTGGTAACCCTGGATGATGCCGCGCTCCTCCATGCGCCTGATGCGGTTGCGCACGACCTCGATGGAGGTGCCGCACAGGCCGGCCAGCTCCACCAGCTTGATGCGGCCGTTGCGCAAAAGTGCGCCGAGGATTTTGCGCTCCAGCGCGTCGGTTTCCACCGGCACCGCGCCGCGCTCGAAGACGGTGAGGGGCTTTCGGGCCGGGGCCCCCTCTTCCAGCAGGAACTTCTTGCCAAAGACGGCGGCTTCCACCAGCGAGCCGTTCACCTCCGAGAGCACGAGGTCCCTATGCTTGGCATAAAGCTCGTTTTTCGTGCGGTAGAACTCGTCGTTGCTCTGGGCGAGGAAGGTGATGCCTATGCCCCACGCGCCGTCGCCGACGCTCACCCAGTAGATGTCCCGGCGCTCCTGCAGGTGCTCCAGGAACTGCCGCTTGAGTTCAGGCTTCTCGCGGATTTTGAGATAGACCTTGTAGCCCCGATAGCCCAGCAAGCCCATGTTGACATGGGCGGTATAGCCCCGTATGACGCCCGCGGCGCGCAGGTTCTTGATGCGGTAGCGCACCGCCTCCTTCGACTTTCCGACGAGCCTGGCGAGGCGGGTTTCGGGTATGCGGCAGTTCTGGTCCAGTTCAAAGAGGATGCGCCGGTCGATTTTGTCCAGCCCGATGGCCATAGTAGTAAAAAGACGGGCTTCTATTTATAACTATCGTAAAAATTGACTAAAAAACAGAACTCGGGCTTATACGCGCTCCGCCCTTTCCATGCATGCTCACATGCCATGAGCTTACTCCGGCGCAGCGATAGATTTATTTACTCAGGCGGCCAAACCATAATGGGAGAAATTTCACCCGGACTTGCCCCTAGGGTGGGGCCGGCGAAATCGAAGAGGAATCATCCATGTCCAACACTTATGCTCTTGCGCGGCAACGCAACATACGCCGTTCGCTCGCCCTCCAGCACAAGGTCCCGCTCATCAAAAGCCTGCTGTCCAGGCCTTTCGAGCGCCTCGTGGATTTCGCATTCAGGCTCAAGGAGAGCCGGACGCTGCCCATCACCGAGCGGCTGAAAAAGGAGACGCGCAAACAGAAGCTCTCAAACTCTGAGCCAGCCTACAAGAATGCCCTGAAAGTCCTCGAACACTTTTTTGTCAACGTCCCGCAGGAGCCGTCTGGCGCGTTCATCAGCTTTCTGGAGGAGGGCGCAAAAGAGGGGAACTTTCCTCTCGAGTTCCGCTCCAACCTCGCGCCCGCCGAAGGGTGCGCGCCGCAGTTTAACCTCCTGACATTCAACTACAAGGTCATAGCCGAGAAGAGGGGCAAGGCCTACATCGTCGCCACGCCGCCTGAGGACCACACCGCCCTGGAAACCCAGCTTTACCTTAAGGTTCTGCTTGAGACCGCCGGCTACCGCACCCAGCTCATCCTCAACCCGGACGACCTCACGCCGCCCTCCCAGCGGCTGAGCGCGGATGAAATCAAAAAGAAGCAGGCGGCGCTGCGCAACTACGCAGGCAAAAAGGAGCTGCTCGAAGACGTGGAATACGACCTGCGCAAATTCATCGGCCAGCGCACGCCTCGCTACAATCGCGACGAGATCGGCATAGGGGTGGCCTTTCAGGACTATGGCAGCGTGCTGGACTCGGAGCTTGAGGATTCCATGATTCATGTCTTCAAGCAGGCCGGGCCCCTGCAGAGAATCATCTACAGCATCGGGGGCAACCTCAACGACGTGAAAGGCCTGCTTCCGGAGAAAAAGGCTGACTGGAAAAAGCATTTCACCAAATTCTGCAACGGCACCGCCATCGCGGTCTATGGCGAGGGCCAATACCTGCAGGCCGGCCACAAGGCCCTGAGCGTGCTCATGGCAAAAGGGGAGCACGGCCGGCCGCTGATTGAGCTGCCGCCCGGCTGGGCCGTCGTGGAAGACAACGACCACCTGTTCCTTAATTTCGCGCCCAACCCCTCCTATGGGGTCGAAATAGGCCACCGCTCCGAGAAGGGGGCCTACATCCCCCAATGCCCTGTTTCGGTGGCCATGGGATTCGGTGACATATCAGACAATTTCGGCGCCACGCACACCATTGGAGTATTCAATGAATACGTGGGCAAGCGGGTCAATCATTTTGCGGCCATTGCACAGAACGTGCTGAGCATAGGTACCAAGCTTCATTATGTGGTTGGGGGCATAGCGCCTGGGGAGGATAGAGTGGAAATCTATCAAAATGAAACTTTTTAGAAAAGCTAAAAGAGTGTCGGTATGAAGAAAAGACTTATCCCAAACCGCGACGATTCTGCACAGAACGAAGAAAATATAAACCAAGCAAGAGTGCAATATCTTAAGGAGCTTCGGGAAAAGGACCCAATAGCATTCCGCAGGGAGATGGAGAGGGTTAAAGACGACGTTCATGAATGCCTGGGCCGAAATGATGGGCACAGCGAGATTGACAAGGCCGCCATTTTGAAAAAGCTGAAGCAGTTCATGAACGCAAAGCCTGCTTCTGAAAAGCCGGCCTCTAAAACAAAAGACTATGTCAAGGCCGTGGATGGAGAGCTCAAGGTCGAATCAAAGCCTGTTGGGCAGCTTTCTCCCAAAACAAAGAAGGCTCTTTTGGAAATGCAGGAAAAAACCGAGAAGCTTAGGGATGGATATGGCGATTGGTGGAATAAAGACGCTTCGAGCATAAGTTATTAGAAAAGCTAACAGAATATTAGTAATTAAGACTTGGATATATTTGGCTCCCAAGCCCAGCTTTTTTATCCAGATTTTTGCCTTGTTTTTTGCCCCTAAATAGTTATTTGGTAAACCTGAAATGGAGTCTAAAATCATATAGGTAAACCAAACCCTCTAGAGCTTGGTGCAGCTGTGGGCACCTCCCATGTGATGATTTACTAATATGATATGGTGTGGCTAAAATGGATGATGCCCCCTTGCTTAAACGTGAAAGAGAGGGGGGAAGATGGGAAATGGGCTGGAAATGGTATCTTCTGATTACTGATATGATGCTCGGAGATACATTGGTTTACTGAGATGCGATATAATCATCTCTGAAAATTCTAATTCCAATAGCTATAAGTACGCAATCGAATAAATCATTTAGTGCCAAAAATAGCCGTACAGGAGGATTGAGAAAATGCCTCGACTCTCATCAA
>JAKAME010000066.1 GCA_021813025.1 Microcaldota archaeon | reverse complement strand
AGGCGCAGGGCTCAACAATGGGGGAGGACGGCTTGGATGAAAAAGCCAAAGCCCGGTCGATTGGCGAGGCGCGCCCGGCAGACTGTTCCAAGGCTCTGTCCATTGGCGCTTTCTTTATGTCAAAAGCTTGGGACTCTGCTGTTCCCACGGCAGCCGCATTGGGGATTTTCGCAGCCATGCGCAAAACCCCCAGCCAAAAATCAGCCTTTCTTTTCGCCCTCTTTCTTTTTGGAGAAAGCGCTTGAGCCCATGCTCAGCCGGCTGCCCAGCTCGGCGCGGAAAAGAATCTGCTTTTCGAAGTTCTTGCGCTCGTCCTCGCTCAGGAGCCCTTTCTTGAGTATGTACTGCGTCAAATCCTGCGTGGCCGCCGAGACGGACATGAGCGCGTTCTGCAAGTCGCCGGCCGGAACCTTCGCCTCAAGCGGCTCCTCAATCTCAATGGCTATGGGAGAGTAGCCGGCCGAGAGGCGCGCCAGGCTTGGCAGGCCGTCAATCAGCATGGACACGCGCGCGGTGGTGGAGTGCATGCCGTCGTGCTCTATGGGGTCCTCCACCTCGCCCACGGCCATGCGCACGCCGCTCTCCTTTGACAGGCGCTCCACGAAGCCGACCATGATGGCGTGCAGGGTGTTGGGCTCGCTGCCGTGCATGTCGAAATAGAAGTGCACGAAGTAGCCGCCGCCGCGCACGATGTCGTGCTTGAGCTTCTCGAATTTGTTGTCTGCCATGGATTCCACTCATCGAACGTGATGTTGGATTGTCTCCTTGAGGGGTTATATAGCTTTGGTCTGGCGGCAGTTTGGTTTTTCGTCCCTATTCCCCTTCCTCTCTCCACAGCCTCTTGTCGCCGAAGATGAAGTCCCGCGCCACCGTAACCGCTATGCCCACTATCGGGATGACCCAGGTGTATGCGCCGAGCGGCGAGAGGGAGCGCTGCGTCACCACCACGAGCCTTCCGGCAGGCGGCGAGTGCGAGGCGTCGAATGCAAGGCGCACGTGGTGCTCGTCCGGCAGCACCAGCGGCTTCTCCCCGATGGAGGCTATGAGAATCGGGTCCGCGAAGAACGCGTCATAGGCCATCTCCATGCGCCGGCCGTTCGCGGTCCGGTTATCCGCAATCATGGGCTGGCCGCGCAGCTGCGCGCTCTCGAAATCCACGATTTGCTCTGGCACGCGCAGGGGGGCATACTGCTCCACCGCCCCCGCGAGCTGGCTGCCGGGCAGCAGGACGGGCGGGGTGGCCGGATTGGCGTCCGTCCATGCCTCCTCCCCTCTTGGCCCCAGGCGGGTTTGCAGGTAGCGGCGCAAATCGTCCCATTCCGCCTTCGCGGCCAGCGCGGGGTCGGTCTGCAGGTAGGCTTGGTAGTGGATGAGAGGCAGGCGGCTGATTTGGTAAGTGGTGATTTCGCGCAGGTTGAACCAGTCAGTCTGGGCGGTGGCCGTGTAGAAGCGTCCGTCAGGCTGCAGGACGGCCTGCCAGTTCACGCCTCCGTCCGCGCCCGCTTTGCACCCGTCCAGCAGGGTTGCGCGCCTGCAGAGGGACATCACATAGGGCCCGTCGTCGTAATAGGCGCGCAGGCTGGCCATGAGCCTGGGGCCGTCAATGCCGCTGCTGGCCTCAAGCCGGGCGGTGTAATCATCCATGGTCTGCGTGCTGATTGTCATGTGCTCGGTGACGTTGAGCTGCGAGGTGCCGTTGGAAGCGAAGCGCTGCTGCAGGCCGGCCTGATACTGCACGCATCCGCCGCTTGCCAGCAGCAGGAGGCCCAAGAGGGGCAGAAGCCGCGTCCAGCGGGGCAGCAGCCCCGCCCAGTTTGCCGTCATAATGGCGGCATGGGCCCCGCCCGCTTTTATTATTATCATTCGGAACCGCGGAAAGAGGGGCTGAAAGCTGCGTGAAATGGGGCCTGAAAGCCAGCCTATTCTTTCGCAAAAAAAGCCGGCCAGAAGGGGGCGTTTTCTTTTCCAAGCACGGAGAAGGCCGCCCTGTCGCTTCCGCACGGCAGCGAGAGGCGGCGGTTTGCGCGGCCTTCGCGCATGATATGGCGGATGGGGCCGGCCAGCTTCCTGTCATTTTCCCCGCCAATGATTTTCGGCGAATGAAAAAGCACCATCTCGTCCACCAGCCTCTGGCGCAGCATGTCCGAGGCGAGGCGCGGGCCGCCTTCGAGCAGCACGTGGTCGATGCCGATTTGCGCGAGATGAGAGAGCAAAGGGCCGAGGGCGAGGTGCCCGCCGTTTTCTCCGAGGGCGAGGCGTCCGCCGCTTTCCTTTTGCGCGAAAAACACTTCAATTCTCCTGCTGCGAAGGTGCGCGAGCTTCTTTCTTTTTCTCTCCACCGCCTTTTTCATGCAGACAACCAGCGCGTTCTTGTTCTTGAGCGCGCGGGCCTTCTCGTCGATTTCAAGACGCGGGTCGACAATCACCCGCAGGGGGTCGTGCCCGCCTTTCATGCGGCAGGTGAGGCGCGGATTGTCGGCCTTGATTGTGCCGATGCCCACCATGATGGCCTGGGCCTTGTCGCGCATGAGATGGACCGCCCTGAGGGATTCAGGCGAGGAAATGTATGGCGAGTCTTTTGGGCCGCCGGCCACTTTTCTGTCCTTGCTTATGGCCATCTTGAGCGTGACATAAGCCCTGCCTGTCCTGATGCGGTGGACAAACGGGGCGTTGATGGCTTTGGCTTTTGCTTCAAGCTCACGGCCGGCCATGCTCACATTTACTCCGGCTTTTCTCAGCGCACCCGCGCCTCCTTTCGCTTTTGGGTTGGGGTCTTTCATTGCAAAAACAACGCGCGGTATTTTTGCATCAATAATGGCTTTGGTGCAGGGCGGCTGGCGGCCCTGATGGTTGCAGGGCTCGAGGCTCACGTAAAGAGCGGAGGAGGAGAGGATGTGCGAAGCCATTGTTCCGTATTTTCTTTTCACTTCCCGCATAGCTTCCACTTCGGCATGGGGTTTTCCTGCCGCATGATGGAATCCCTCGCCGACTATGCGGTTTGCAAAAACAACAGCAGAGCCAACAAAAGGGTTGGGGGAGGGGCGGCCAAGAATGGCTAGGGAAAGGCAGCGGGACATGAAATTGCGGTCAGGCGCGGCCGGGGGTTTCTCTTTTTTCATTTGTTCCTACTCCAGCAAATGCCCCATCTTCTCCTTCTTGGCTTTGAGATAAGTGGCGTTGTTTGGGGTGGGCATGGCGAGCAGCGGCAGGCGGCCCTCGACGTCCACGCCGCATTTGCGCACGCCATCGATTTTGCGGGGGTTGTTTGTTATCAGAAGCACCGACTTGACGCCCAAATCATTTAGGATTCGGGCTGCTGAGGAATAGTCCCGCTTGTCCTCCACAAAACCCAGGCGGAGGTTGGCCTCCACCGTATCCAGCCCCCTGTCCTGAAGGGCGTATGCCTTCATCTTGTTTGCAAGGCCGATGCCTCTGCCCTCCTGGTCCATGTGTATGAGGATGCCGACCCCGTGCGCCTGCAGCATGCGCATGGCCTTCTCAAGCTGCGGCCCGCAGTCGCAGCGCAGGGAGCCCAGCGCGTCTCCGGTGACGCATTCCGAGTGCAGGCGAACCGGCACGCGCTTGGCGTTCCTCACGTCCCCGACTATTAGCGCAAGATGCGTCGGGCCCTCCGGCTCGCCGCCCGCCCCGCATTTTCCTTTTTCCTGATAGGCCCACAGCCTGAACTGCCCGTATTTTGTGGGCAGAACGGTCTGCGCCACGCGGACAAGGCGGTGGGGATTGGAGGATTTCGCGGCCATTTTTGCAGGGCCGGCGCGCCATGTTTTTTTTGCAGGGCCGGCTCGCCCTGTTTTTTTGCTTTCCCGGCCGGCGCGGCTTCTTCTTTTGTTTTTTTTCATTCTTCCCCAGCCTCCATCTGCGCGTCCAGAAGCCGCAGGGCGGCCGATACCGCCCGCCGCGCGTAGCCGTCGGCGCGCGCCTGCGCCTGCGCATGGCTGGCGCCCGGCCCGATTATTCCCATGCCGACCGGCTTTCCAAATTCGATTGACAGGTCGCTCAGCTGCTTGGCGCAGGTGCTGACCACCATCTCATCGTGCTTTGTTTCGCCCTTGATTACCGCCCCCAATGCCACTGCAGCTTCAACGTCATCGCGCTCAAGCAGGATGGCCACGATAAGGGGCAAATCATAGGCTCCCGGCACGTGCACAACCCTGACTACGCGCGCCCCCGCCTTTTTGGCCTCCTCTTGCGCCTGCGCCAGCATCCTGCCGGTAATCTCGTCGTTGAAATCAGCCACCGCAATGGCGATGGATTTGGATGATTTTGATTGTTCAGCAGGCATGGAAACCATCTCTACCTTTTTTCTATGCTGCCAACGTCCTTTCTTCCCTGCCGCCTTCCGCTTCCAGCCCTTTCCACCAGCTTTTCCGGATTGCTCACCAGCCATACTGCATTATGCGCATGCTTGCGCACTCTGTCCTCAGTGAGCGCGAGGAAGTCGGACTCGTCAAGGCTGCCGTCTTTTCGCACCGCCTCGTTCATGTGCACGAACACTTCGATGACATGCTTATTCGTGTTCATTTTCGCCATCTGTATGCCAATGCTCGCCTCGTGCGCGCACTGGCTGTCGATTGGCGCCTTGCCCACCATGCCCAGCGCCAGCGCAATGTCGCATTTGTTTTTGAGCAGGCGCTGGCATTCGACTGCAAGGTCTTTGAAACCCGGAACTGTCCGGCGGATGATGCGAACGCGCGGATGGCTCTTCTTCAATTCGTCTATGGCTATCCTGCCCATGTTTACACTGGAAAATGTGGTGTCCACGACTCCTATGGTGACGCTTTTCTTGGATGGCATGGGATTCCTCATTGGGGCCTGTTTTTGGATGGCCGCATGCTTCCTCACGGGGCCTGTTTTTATTTCCCTATCTGTATTGCGTAGCGAAATGGCTGTCGCAGCCTGACAGCGAGCTGGGGTCGGCCAGCACCTGGGGCGTGATGAAAAGCTTGAGGTTTCCGATGAATGGTATGCGCAGCCACACATGGCCCTTGATTTGCGCCGGGCTGACTGGAGAGTTGCCGGCTGCCGGCGGGCTGCCGGCCGGCGGAGAATTGCCAGCCTGCACGCCGTAATCATGGGCCTGCAAGTCATAGACCGGGTTGTTGTCGCCCTTTGTCAGATAGACCAGCCCATCCGTTGCATTGATTCCGATGCGCGCGCGGTGCACGATGTCGCCCACGCGCGAAAACAAATCCCCCGGCTTTGGGGAATAGACGATGAGGTCGCCGTTTGGCCCGGAAGCCTTGTCATCGGGCACCACCTGTCCATTGAACCTTGTTTCAGTCACGCAGATTGTGGTGGCAACGGGCTTGTTGCTTCCGGCCTCTTGCCTTGTGCACGCGCCATAGCGCAGCTCAAGCGGGCCGTGGGTTTCAACGAATGCTTCCGGCCTGCCTGCAAACTCTTGGCAGCGCACGTCCTCAGACAGGTGGGCGGAGCAATAGGCCAGCCACGAGCCGCTTGCGCTCCAGTCGGAGCTGCCGAACTTTATCCGCGCAGTGGAATTGATGTCGGTGCTTCTGCCCGCATAAGAATAGACCGGGGCCTTGACTGGCCCGCCCGCGAGAAGCACCAAATCCCCGCGCTCGTATGCGGGGCGCATGGAGCAGGAGACGATGGCGTTAATCGGCGTGGGGGTCTGCAGCACGAAGCCTGAGCCGAACCAAACCATTAATGCGACAAGGATGGCGAGGGCGGTGTTGAGCAGCTCTTTCTTGAGCCCGCCCTCCTTGACTCCAAGAAAGAACTCGTAGATGACAATGAAGAGCATGAGCGCGCCGGCCAGCAGGCCGACGGGCATAAGCTTGGTGAAAATGTAGAAAATGAAAAGCGCGAGAAGAAGAAGATAGTATGCGGGCGTGGGCCCCAGAAGCGGGAGGGGAATGGGATGGGCAAGTGAGCCGAGCAATGATTTTGACTGCTCATTCTCTCTTGCGGGAGAATCAGTTTGCCCTTTCCTTCCCTCTTCTCCCAACTCCCATCACCCGCCGTTTTGGAATTTTTTATTTAGACTTGGGCTTCTTGGCGCTTTTCAGCTCGCTCTTGAACTCGGCCACTTCTTTCTTGAGCTCTTTCAGCGCGTCGCGCAGGGTTTCAAGCGCGTCCCCCTTCTTGGTGCGCAGGACAAGCACGGGCGAGCCCACCTGCGGGTGGTCGCTTCGGGTGGCCACGAACTCCACGTCCTTCTCGTCCACGAGAAGTTCGCGCAGGGCGTGCACGAGGCTGACGTCCTCGTCAATGAACTCTATCTCGACGAAGTTCGGCTCGTGCGTCTTGACGTTGAGCTTCATAATTTCCACCTCATTAGTAGGGCTTCCAATTTGCTTGTTATTCCCGCGTGAGCGGCACTACCTTGTAATCGTCGGCCAGCTTGCGGTTGTCGCGCCTCTCGCACGCAGGGCACTGCAAACCAGCGGGGCGCTTCTCCATCGGCTCGCGGCAGGCGGGGCAGAAGGCAATCAGGCAGCCGGCATGCGGGTCGTCTGTCGAGATGTGGAATTCCCCGTTCTTGAGCTCCACGATGCGCGCGCGGATGATGTCGCCGATGCGGTATTCGTCCCGCACCTTCTTTACGTACCCTCGCTTGATGTATGACGCGTGAAGCACCACATAGGCGCTTGACTTGGGCGCGCGCTGGCCGGCCAGCTCCTCGGCCCCCACCACCGCCAGGGCCACCGGCTCTGCGATGTTCTCTATGCGGCCCACGACCCACGTGCCCTTCGCAAACGGGGTGAGCGCGGGATGCCCGATGACGTCGAGGCGGCGCTCCTGCCCCCCCAGCGTGCCGGGAATGGAGGCAAGTATGCGGCCGTCCTCGTTGAGGGTGCCGGTTCCGGCCTCGAATTCCTCTTCTGTGCCGACCTCTTCTCCGGGCCGCACGAAACGCTTGGATTCGCTCATGGATTTCGCTCCCAAAAAGAC